>CALXSC010000088.1 GCA_944391025.1 uncultured Rickettsiales bacterium | reverse complement strand
TAAGTCGTCCAATTCAAGCAAGCTTGATTGTCCGACATTTAGGGCTTGTTTTCATAATCAATAATTTTATTCCTGTTTCTGTCAATAGCAATCCATATCCAAAATCTTTGGTCTTTTTTTTAAATATTACTATATATATTAAATTATTGAATTTAAAAAGCAATGGTTGATTAGCAGGCTCTTAAATATTTTCAAGTTATACCTTGAAAAAATATATTATACATTTTATTGTATGCTTAAAAGAAATAAAAAATATATAGAATATGCATTACATGGGTCATACCATTGAATTTGATGATAACAAGTGTATAAAGTGTACCAAATGTGTTATGAGGTGCAAAAATTGCAGTGTTAACTATTTAGAAATTAAAACTGATGAGGAAGGCAAAAAGCATCTAACTGCTAGGGATGGAGTTAATTGTATTCATTGCGGACAATGTACGCTTGTATGTCCTGTAAACGCAATTAGATCTCAACCTGGTATTGAAGAGGTTAAGGAAATTCTTAAGGATAAAACAAAGGTATTGATAGTTCAGGCTGCTCCTTCAATTAGAGCTTCTATAGGTGAAGGTTGGAAGATGGAACATACTCTGGGTATTGAGAAAAAAATGAATACTGCATTTAGAATGCTTGGATTCAACAAGGTTTTTGATGTTAACTTTGGTGCTGATATTACAACTATGGTTGAGGCTGAGGAACTCGTTGGAAGATTGAACAATCCAAATTCTAAACTGCCTATGTTTACCTCATGCTGCCATGCGTGGGTTGAATATGTGCTTGAATACCACCCTGAACTAAAGGATAATTTAACTACTGCCAGGTCTCCGCATTTACATTCTGCCGCTGCCTATAAAACATGGTGGGCTGCAAAGGAGGGCATTGACCCTAAGGATATAGTTGTTGTATCAATTATGCCTTGTACTTCTAAAAAGGAAGAAGTTTTAAAAGAAAGCTCTAAAATCAATGGCATGAGACTAGTTGACTATAGTTTGACTACTAGAGAGATTATACAATTAATGAAAGAGAATAATATTGACTTGCCTTCATTGGAAGATAGCGAGGCTGATATATGCGGAAACTATAGCGGTGCTGGCGTTATATATGGCGCTAGTGGCGGAGTTATGGAATCTGCGCTAAGAACTGCATATAAAATGTTGACCGGTGAGGATTTGAAGAATTTTGATTTGATGGAAGTTAGAACTGATGTTGGCGGCTTTAGAACTGCGGAAATTGATATAAAGGGAAGAAAGATAAGGGTTGCAGTAGTTTCTACAGTGCAAAATGTTGAAAGATTGTTGCTTGAACTTAAGGAAAATCCAGAAGCATATCATTATGTTGAAGTTATGAGCTGTGCCGGTGGCTGTATTGGCGGCGGAGGTATGCCGTTATTGCCAGTTAAACCTGCCGACCAAACAATACTCATTGAGGAGAGAAGGAAAGTATTATATGGTCTGGATGAGAAGAAGAAAGGCGAAAGAACTGCCCATAGCAATCCAGTTGTAAAGGAATATATGGAATGGGTTAAGGCTCAGAACGATCCTCATTTAGAACATGAAGTATACCATACACATTTTTAATTGACTATATCTATTGATATTTAATTTAGAAAGTTTTATAAATTAAAAAAAAGGATTTTTTATTACATTATGCCCATAAGTCAACTTATTAATAAAAAGGTAGCTGTTTTCGGTTTGAATCTCACAATAAAAAAATTTGCAAATTTTCTATCAAGAAATGATGTCAATGTTCTTATTGTTGACGAAAAAGGATGTGATTTCAGTTTTGAAAAAAGTGAATTGGTTAGTTTTATTGATAGAACTAACATAGATTGGAACGGAATTGATTGTCTGGTTGTATGGCAGGACGACAAAAGTATTGTTGAGACGGCGAAAAAGAACAACTGCGCCGTTTTCTCCATTATTGAGTTTTTTGAAAAGTATTTTTCTGAATATAATTATATAGGTCTTATTGGTGAAACTGGTTCCTCAATTGCATCTGATATGCTAAAGTATCTTTTTTGTAAAATGAAAATGAATTTAGATTATGATATTTGCAAGAAGGAATCATATTTTACTTTGGCAAAATTTGGCGATACTAAAAATTATATTTTTGAACTTAATCAGGAGGTATTTCCGCTACTGCAGTCTCCCCACTTTAATGATATTATATTGTTTGATTTGAACTATAATAAAAATGATATAGTTAAGATTAAAAATATGTTTCTAAATCAAACTGAGGATGATTTTGCAATATTAAATGTTGACAACAGAGATGTAAAGGAGTTCTATAATTCTATAAAAGAAGATGATAATTGTAAATCCCAGCTTATTCCAATTTCTATAAATAAAATTCAAAGAAATGGCGTTTCTTTTGTTAATAATGAGATGTATATAAACATTAATGACAAAAATGATGAATTTATAACTAATGAATTTAAAAATCTTGATGGCGAGCAAAATAAGACTAATATTTTGGCTGTTTCAAGTCTGCTTATGAAATTAGGGTATAATGTGCAGGAAATTGTTGAAGATTTATATAATTTTAAGACTTCCGATGATATATTTGAACTTGTGCTGCATAAAGAAAACTTTGTATTTATAAATGATATAAAGAACAAAAATAAATCACAGTCCCTAATTTCATTTGATAATATATACTGGATTCTGTGTATAGACGAAATAGAATTTGAATTTAGTGAATTTTTAAAATTAGTTGACTGCTTCAATAAAGTAAAATATGTATTTATAATAGGAAATTATGATGAAGAGATTTTAAAGATATTTAGGGATAATGAGGTTAACTATTTTATAATGTATGATATGGGAAATATATTTAGAAAAATAGAAGAACTTATGGAGGAAGAGAAGAGGGAAGAGAAGATAACCGTGCTGCTATCGTCAATAAATGATATTGAAAATAGTCTTTTTTATGAAAAGTGCAGTGAGGATTTTGAAAAAATGGTCAATGAAGGTGAATAAAATGGAAAAACTAAAGGGAAAGTTTATAACTTTTGAAGGTGTGGAAGGCGCTGGAAAAAGCACTCAATCTAAATTGCTTGTTGAATATTTAAATAATAATGGTATTGAGGCTGTTTGGACTAGAGAACCCGGCGGATGTGAAGGCGCTGAGGAAATCAGAAAACTATTGGTTAATGGTGCGGTTAATAAATGGGATGGCATAACAGAGTTATTGCTGATGTATGCGGCCCGCAGAGACCATACTGAAAAGAAAATTAAACCATTATTGAAAGAAGGCAAGGTCGTAGTTTCGGACAGGTATTTTGATTCCACCATGGCATACCAAGGATATGGCTATGAACTTGACCTAAACAAAATAAAACAGGTTCAAAAAATAGTTTTGGATGATTTTGAGCCGGATTTAACTATAATACTTGATCTAGATGTAAAACAGGGATTGGAAAGAACTGATAAAAGAGGCGATAAGAATAGATATGAAGATATGAAAATTGATTTTCATAATAGGGTTAGGAATGGGTTTTTAAATTTGGTTAAGGAAAATTCTAAAAGGGTTAAGTTGATAAATGTGGAAGATAAATCAATAGAAGATTTGCAGAAAGATATAATAGATATTATTCTTGAATATTAAAAATATTGGAATATTTTTTGATATTGGATAATAAATATTTTTTATATGGAAAACGAAATTTTGCCTTCTGGCATGTATCAAAATCAGGAAATAAATAGTGAAAGATTAATTAGCCTTATAGAATCTGGAGAAAGAAATTTTTTTGGTGCTGTTTTTGTTGGAGAATTTTCTGGCATTGATATCTCTGAAATGATTGGATGTGATGAGGAATTGAATTTTTCTAATACCGACTGGTCTAGAGCTGATGAAATTAACTGCTGTGTTTTTGATGATTGCAATTTTACAAATTCAAACTTTTCAGATATTGATATTGATGATTTAAGTGCTACAAATTCAAATTTTAGCGGTTCTACTTTTAATAATTCATCTGTTGTCAATTCTATATTTAGCAATTCAAATTTTAGCAGCATACATTCTACGGATTCAACTTTTGACGAATGTGATTTTAGATATGTTGATTTTAGCGGCTCTCATTTTGAAAATTTAGAATTTAGAAATTCAAATATGCGTAAAGTCAAATTTGATGGTGTTGAAAATATGCCAAATATAGTTGGCAGTTTCAATGCTCCAGTTGAGATAGACGCATTAGAAGTTGAAAACAGCTCTGAACATGAAGAATATGAAAATATAGATAATTTAAATCTTATAGGCTATAATACAATGAGAACAATTTTAAGCATGGAAGGTTTAGCGCAGGAAGATATTGAAAATTTACAAAATGCTATGCTTTCTAGCGAACTTGAAAGTGGCGCTACTTCATTATCTCAAGAAGCTGCAATGATTTCAAGGTCAGGTTTGGCTAATTTTACTGCGAATATTGATGCTCCAGAAACGTTCTTTATTAAATTTTTAAGATCTAGCGTAGCCAATAATCCAGAGCATATTGATGCTATTCAAGAATTTTTTTCTTTTAATGGGTTTACTGAAAAGCTCCAGGAATTAGATTTAGATGACCTTAAAGATTTGCATGAATCTTTTAAAGGCGTTAACTATAAAAAGCTCGGAAAGTCTATTGCAAAATTTTTTGCTGATAGCATAGCAGATGAAATAGAAAGAAGGCCTGAGGAACTGCATGGGGCTATTGAAGAAGTTTTATTTCTTACGCCAAATGACTTTATAGAAAAACTATTTGATGAAAAAGGCAATGTTTTAAGAATGCTAAGGGTATCTGATGATTCAATAAATAGTGTCAAAAGCTTCTTTATAGAAGATAATCCATATTATCTTCAGGATATTCCATGCAGGGATTTTTCATTTTTGCTACAGCATATGAATACCCAAATAATGCTATCAAATGATATTATATCGGAGGATGCTATGGAAAGAGTAAATAGGTTTAGAGAAATAGGAAACGCTAAACTGGCAGAACGCAATACAGTACTAGAGCAATAAATTCCGTTAATAAAGGCCTATATTTCTATAGGTCTTTTATTTTTTTACTATTCATTGAGCGGACAACTAGCAATATTCCTATAATTATTATTGGTATAGTTAACAGCTGACCAAGCGTAAAGTATTTCATTATATATCCAATTTGTATGTCTGGCTCTCTGAAAAATTCAACTGTAAATCTTGAAATTCCATATCCAATTAAAAATATTCCGCTTAAACATCCTTTGCGATTTTTTATATTTGTAAACTTTGCTAATGAAAATAGTATTATAAAAAGCAGCAATCCCTCAAGCGATGCTTCATATAGCTGGCTTGGATGTCGTGGCATATCACCTGCACCTGGAAAAACCATGCCTAATTTTGAAGTTGTTACCCGTCCATATAGTTCAAGGTTTATAAAATTTGCTATCCTTCCGAAGAATAGTCCTATTGGAATTGCTACTGCCAATAAATCTGTAAAAGATAGCAGGTTTATTTTATGTTTTTTGCAGAACAGATAGGAACCAATTATTACACCTATTAGTCCGCCATGGAATGACATGCCGCCTTCCCATATTTTAAGTATATCTATTGGATGTTTTAGATAGAAGGGCAGGTTGTAGAATAGCACATATCCCAATCTCCCCCCTAATATTATTGAGAAAATTCCGTACATGAAAAAGTCATCACCGACTTTTTTTTCATCAAAAACTTTGTTTTGTTTATTGAAGTATTTTATTATTAACCAGGCAAAAATTAATCCTGCAACATAGGCCAGTGAATACCATCTTATAGCCAGAGGACCTATCTGGAAAATTATTGGGTCTACTATTGGTAGTTTCATTGCTATTCCTATAATAATTATAATAAATTAATCCTATTATATTTTTTTATTTATTCAATAGATTTTATAGTATCTCTATTATTTTATTTACTAAATCCTTGTTGTAATCGCTCAAGCTTAGATATTTGTTTATATGTTTTCCATAGTTAATATATTTACTGTTTATTATGTTTAAAGTTTTAAAAAATTCATCTATTTTTACATCCATAAAATGACACGCTATAATCAGCTTTGATAGATTTATCCTGTTTTCCCCTTTTTCATATTTTGATAGCTGCTGATATGTTATGCCTAGCAATCTTCCAAGTTCCTCTTGGTACATGCCACTTAGCATTCTGAAAAATTTTTATATATATATATCGCTAATAATTTGAACCGCTTACTATGGAGGTTTTCAATCTCCAAATAACTACGGGCTCATATAATAGTTATTTAATTGTAGAATATATAAAAATAAAATATAAAATCAAGGAAAAGATTAGCCAATATCTGGATGTTATTTAGATGTATAATCGCTATTATTTTTTGCAATAAAATGTTGTTTTTTTTTAAATAATATTGTACATTGGATTTAATCCTAACTATATAATTGCAATGGAGAAGAATTTTAAAGGTTTTACAATGGTGGAGTTATCTATCGTTATAATTATAATTGGACTTCTTTTTATCGGAAGCTTTGAGGCGGGCAAACACTTTATGCTTCAAAACAACATTAAAGCTACGATTATAAAATTAAACGCAATACAAAATGCCCTTGATATATATGTTATAGAAAATGGAAAATTACCATGTCCCGCAGGATTGAAGGTAAGCAGCGGCGAATCTGCATCCTCATGCAGTGCTACTAATGCTACTACGGGCATATATGTTACTTCTGGAAGCGGCATTGTTAGGGGCGGAGTGCCCTATAAAGAATTAAACCTTACTCCCGATATATCCCATGACTCTTGGAATGGTAAAATTATCTATAGCGTTTCTATAGACGCTACCAATAATATTAGAAAAATGAATAATTCATCATATAGCGGAATTAAAATATATGATAATGGGACAACAAAATTAATAACTGATAGGGCTTTATATTCACTCGTTTCTAATGGAAAAAATAAGTTTGGCGCATTTGATTTTAAATCAAATTCTAAACTTTCAACTACTGGAATAGGCACATATGAGTCAAGAAATCTTGGTGATAGTTATACAAATGAAAACGTATACTTTAGCGATTATAAAACTAATGATGACATACTTAAATATAAGACTAGAATGCAGATAATAAATGATACAAAACTTGAAGACATAAGCTGTAGAATTGATAATACAATAATTTCAAATTTGTTAAATTCCAATAGTATTTCTGACAGCCCTAGTTTTAGTATACCAGCTGGAAATTATTTGGGATATAATGAGGAAATAGAAAGTACCAGTAAAAAGTATAAGGTAAAATGTTTTAAATATGGAAGATTGGGAATTTTTAAATATGCAGATTAGAAAAACTATTAAAAATTTTGGTTTTACAATGCTTGAAATGAGTATAACTATAATGATAATCGGTATAGTTACTGTCGCTGGAATTAATTTTCAAATATCCATGCTAAACAACTCCCATAGAAATATTGCACTAGACAAGTTGAATAGAATAGAAAAGGCTATAAATGAATATATTTTGGAAAAAGGACAACTGCCATGTCCTGCAAATATAACGCTTGCAAATACTAATTCATCCTATGGGGTTGAACTAAGGAACTCATCCGATGACTGCTACGCGGCTTCTTCTTCATATTTGAATAATAATCTAATATATGGATCTGTGCCAACAAAAACTCTGGGCTTAACTGATGATTATGGGGTTGATAGTTGGAAAAACAGTATAGCCTATATAATCCATAAGAATTACGGTAAAAAATCAACATTTTTAAGTGGCGGAGGGGAAGCTATAACTGTAAAAAATTTAAATGACGACACTATAACCAATCGTGCAATTTATTTTCTATTTAGTCCAGGTTTAAATAAAAATGGCGCCTTTAGAAATGGCGTTCAAAACACAGTTGACACATCACTTGACGATAGCGGCAACGCCTACAAAAGCAACTTTACTAAGTATTTTATAAAAGATGTTATAAATGAAGATTTTGATGATATGGTTATCTATAAGGAAAAGAATGATATTATTTTAGAGGCTGATTTGGAAGATATGCTTTGTAATTTAGATGACCTAAAGAGTACTGATGGCGATTGGAGCTATAGCAGCAATGTAAATTGTCCAAACAAAATATGTCAACAGAGTACTGAAATAGTTTCTAATTCTGCATGCCCTAGTGGCTATATATCAAAAAATCCAAATATAAATACTGCTGACAATACATATAGACCAATTAGGAGATGCCTCAAATATGGCAAGTGGAGCGATATAATATACCCATGCGTACCAGGATGCGGTGAATCCAACATTAATAATGTAATTGGCGGAAATTTTTTATCTGCTGGAGAATTAAAGGCTGCTATAGAAACAAAATATTTAAAAAGAGTTGCATTAAATGAAGAAATAACTTTAGAATGTACAAATAACAATATGGTTGGATATGTAACTTTGCGATGTGAAAATAATGGAAATTGGAGCTATGTATATGGAAATTGCATTAATAGGTCAAAATCTCTAAATTAAAATTAATTTGTATCAATGAGTTAGTTGGAATATCAATATTTACTCTTAAATATATGCGATTATTGCAATGAACAACCTAAATATTAGATTTAGCATAAAAATAATTTTTTGTGGAAAAATTATTTATGTACTAGATGATCCATTATAGATTAATTTGTTTTTTAATTTAAGCTGCATATCATCTGAAAATCCTATCATTTTCATATAATTGGAAACGCTCTTATATTTGCCAATAAAACCATCAATAAATTCTTGTATAAATTCTGCATGCGGGATGATTATTTTTGAAATATCTTTCTCTGAAATTTCAATAAATTTTGCCAGCATATCTGCCAAATATTCTTTTGTAAGCAGATAATCTGTAATTATATCTTCATAATTTACGCCTAAAAATAGCATAAGCAATGCTGTTATAACTCCAGTTCTATCCTTGCCAGCATTGCAAAAATACAAAACTCCATCTTCGGCATCAGCTATAATATTTAAGATATTTAGTACATTTTGTTTATCTTCTAAAATTTGCAAGTAGGATAATGGCACATCTTGTGGAGTAGATGGAATATCTCGTCCAACAACAAAAGGGCAATGAAAAAGATTAAAATTTTTATTTCCCTCAAAAGATGAGATTTTTTTACTGTATTCCAATTCGCTACGAAAGTCAATGACGGTGGTTATTTTTATTTTTTTTAAAAAAGAAAGATCTTCCAAAGATAAATTTTGTGGCAAATTGCTTCTAATTATTTTTTGATATGGCATTTTACCATAAGCGGTTATACATCCACCTATATCCCGCATATTTTCCATTGAATTTATTAGATATTTTTTCATTTTTCTATATTGATTTGCTTATTTATTAGTATTATTACTTTAATTTTTCATTTTTTCAAGAGGTGATTTATAAGAGCATAGCAGATAAATTTATAGAAAATTTAAAAATAACTATCTATAAATACCGATATATTGGTTTTAAGTATAGAATATAATGTTTGTATTGACTTGCTATACAGAGACATTTTCTCGCAAACCTTCAGTTTCTTGCTCGTTTTCATTTGCTTCAGTGTTTTGTTAAATGATTTGGTCAAATCCATCATTTGTGAAATTGTACAAGTACATTTTCTGTAGCTTTTATGTTTCGTAGAGTATCCATATTTATTTTTTATTAATGATTTGAAGCAAGCACGCAATGCTTCGTGATTGTTTGTCAATGTCAGATCGCGGATTATACAAAACTTGCTGTCAAGACAAAACAATTTGTAAGGAAAGTAGATTTTTAAGCTGCAAGATGAAAATAAGTTAGCTATGGCTAAAATATTTACGGCTATGGTGTTTTATATAAATTATGTTTAGATAAAAAAATATTAATGATTTTAAATCATTAATTTCTAAATTTTGAGTCTTTAATGTTAATAGTTGGTGACCCCTACGGGACTCGAACCCGTGTCGCCAGGATGAAAACCTGGTGTCCTAACCGCTAGACTAAGGGGTCTCAGCTTTACTGAGTTTAAACTATAATTTTTTTATTGTCAAGAAAAAAAATAGTAATTTATCTTGTAATTTAAAAAAAAACATTTATTAGTATAAATATAGCAAATTAAATTCGGTATATCAAGTATGAGTAAAGAAGATTTAAAAAATAAATCCCTTGGAATTTTAAATAAAATTAAAGAAGAAGTTATTCTTGTTTCAAAAGGTGAGGCTAATTTTAAAACAATGCTTTATTTATGGGGTCTTGTACCAGGATTAGTAATAACTTTTTTATTGCAGAGGAGCATCTATTCCATAAACAATAAATTTATTGCTACTATCATTTTTGTTTTTCTTGCTGTTTATTTCTTTTGGCACATTCTATGTATAAGAAAAACCTTGAAGGTTCAACCTGAAAATAGGGTTGTTAAGCCATCCAAAAAAGAGTTGTATGCTGGAAAGACTAAAGAGGAAATTGAAGCGATAAAAAAAGAGCAGAGAAAAGAAAATCTTCAAAAATTTTTACTTTTAAGGTCATGGGATTCTACTCCAAATTATATTTTGGTTGGTTGTTTTGACGCCTATATAGTATTGACGCAATTGCAAGGTTTATTGAGTATTTATAAATATTAATTTTATAGCTTTTTATGGTTGATAATACTAATAAAGATCAACAAAATCACCCTCAGGAAGAGCAAAATAAAAAGGTTGTACAACAGGTTGCAAATAAAGCTTTTGGTGAAAATGATATTGGCAAATTGTTATTGGATAAAAAGATTATAACAAAAGACCAATTGGATGTTGCTCTAAAAGAGAAAAAAGATAAGAACAGTACTGAAAGTATTGGAAATATATTGGTAAAGATGGGATTAATAACTGATTCTATGCTTGGCGAAGTTTTAAGCGCTCAGGCTGGAAGCCAAAAGTTTGATCTAAAATCATCCATAATCGATCAAAGACTGGTTCATAAGGTGCCAAAGGGATTTGCTATTCAAAATAAGATAATACCAGTTTCATTTACTAGAAGTAGCATAACTGTTGCGATATCAGATTTATATGATATTATTACTTTGGACCAGATAAAAAGATTTTTCCCAGCTAATTTTAAAATAATACCTGTTTTTGCTACGGAAACTGATATATTAAAAGCAATAGACCAATACTATGACTATGAAATGTCTATTGATGGTATTCTAAAGGAAATTGAGGGTGCAAAGGTAGATTTTGATGACCAGGAAAGTATGCAGGGCAACTATAAAAGCCCTATGGTGCGTCTTGTTGATGCGTTATTAACAGATGCCGTTAGGAGTGGCGCGTCGGATTTGCACTTTGAACCTGAGGATTTCTTTTTAAGACTGAGATATAGAATTAATGGTAAAATGGAGCAAATAAGAACTTTCCATAACAAATATTGGGCATCCATTGCGGTTCGTATTAAAATTATGGCCGGCATGAACATTGCCGAGACTAGAAAACCCCAGGATGGAAGAATTCAAAGTACTATTTTGGGAAGAAATATTGATTTCAGGGTTTCATCCCAACCTACTGTCGCTGGTGAAAATATAGTTATGAGAATTTTGGACGAGAAACAGTCCATATTATCCCTTGAAAAGCTTGGCTTTAATGAAAAAAATATGGCTATAGTTCAAAAATGTATAAAAAGACCTGACGGTATTGTTATTTTGACTGGTCCTACTGGTTCTGGTAAAACCACTACGCTTTATACTCTTTTGAATATGATTAACAGCATGGACATAAATATAATGACCCTTGAAAATCCTGTTGAATATAGGTTGCCGTTAATTAGACAGTCAAATATTAATCCAGAGATTGGAGTTACGTTTGCTGAGGGCATAAGAACTCTTTTAAGACAAGACCCGGATGTTATATTGGTGGGTGAGGTTAGGGACCAGGAAACTGCTATTGCGGCCGTGCAGGCTGCCATGACCGGCCACCAGGTTTATACTTCACTGCATACCAATGACGCATTTTCTGCAATACCTAGGCTTTTACAGATTGGTGTTCAGCCATATTTATTGTCAGGCGCCTTAATCGCTGTTATTGCACAGAGGTTGGCTAGAACTGTTTGTCCATATTGCAAGCATGAATATCCTATAACAGAAGAAGAAAAAACAATTCTTACAAGAGTTTTAGGGGAAAAGGAAATGGAGGGTGTTGACCATCTATATAGGGGTACAGGATGCGAAAGGTGCAAAGGCAAGGGCTACGCCCAAAGAATGGCTATTATAGAGGTTCTAGATGTAGATAAAGAAATAGATGACATGATAGTTAGGGAAGCTAGAAAAAAAGAAATATTGGAATATCTTTCTAAAAGAGGCTATGTAACTATGCAGGTTGACGGCGCTAGAAAGGTTTTAAGCGGACTTACAACATTAGAAGAGCTGATTAGGGTTGTTGATATGACTGCCTTTCTTTCTGAATAATATTATCATTATTATATATTATAATTTTTGTTGCCTGTGCCGTGGCGCGCGGTTATGGGAATTTTTCATTGAAATTGCGGCGTGCGTTGGCTAGCATAGCGCTTGCTGAAGAAAATATTATGCCAATTTTTCATGGTCCATATAAACTAGATTAATTTTGTATATAGATACCCTTTGTTATTTTGTTTTCCCCTGACTTTATTAAATTTTCTAATATTTTTATTTATATTATTAATGATAAAATTAATCATATGACAAAATTCTCTAAAATTCGGGGGGGGGGTCAAATTACTAAAAACCCAAAAAATATCTTTAAATCAAAATAATGATAATTATTTTGATAATAATCAAATCTTTAAAAATTCAAAATATTAAACAATAAATCAAAAGCTTTAGCTTTTTCTCTGATAGAACTATCAATAGTATTAATAATAATAGGTCTCCTGGTTGCTGGCGTAACAGGCGGGGCAAGTTTGATTGAGAGCGCAAAGGTTAGAAATATGATTAACGAGTTTGAAAATTATAAACGTGCAGTTTTTTCTTTTAGGGTTGCCAAAGATAGATTGCCTGGAGATTTAAATAATGATGGTTATATGGGTTGGTGCGGAGGAACTATGTGCCCTCATTTAAAAAATGATGGCGGAGGTGAATCTTATGATATTTCAAGCTTTCCTGCGCCATATAATACAAAAATATCAGCGGTATCAGTTGCTCCATTTATTGATTTATATCTTGAAAATATAGTTAGTTTTAAACCTGATGTAAATTTATATGATAAAGAAATTTTTAATAAAACTTTACCTAGCTTAAATGGCTTTGCTGATTCGTTTTTTACATTTCATATTTTTGAAAACTATTTGCCTAATTCTGAACAAGAATTTTTAAAAAATATACCATATGGTACTCTATGGATTGGGACAAGCTCATCAAATTTGAATGGTGAAAAATTATCTAAAGTATTTATGAAAGTTGATAAAAAAATAGATGATGAAAATGGTTTAACTGGAACGGTTAGATATCGTTGTGGAAACGATCAAACTAGTGAGGTTTGTGATAGATTATTTTTTGAAGTTATGAAAATTCGTTAACTATATTTATTATTGTAAATAATTGATTTTTGTTAATTTTTTTCTTGCAAATATATTAATTTGAATGATAATTTGATTAATTGGGAATTAACAAATAAAAATAAAATTAAAATGGCGGGAAATATAAATTTTCAAATATTTGATATGATGGCTAAATCTGATGCCATAGAAATAACAATTTATATTATATTGGTTTTTTATTCTGTATGGAGCTGGTCTATTGTTTTTGATAAGATATTTAAGTTTAGGCTATTGAAAATAAAAACCGATAAATTTGATAAACTATTTTGGTCGGGAAAAATGTTGGAGGATATTTATAAACAGGTTAAGACTAGTGCCAATTATCCTTCTGCTATGATTTTTGTTGCTGCTATGCAGGAATGGGAAAGTTCCAATGTGTTGGCGATAGTTAAAAGCGGAGATGCTGCCAAAAAGAATTCGTTAAAAGAGAGGCTTGCTTCGGTTATGGAGGTTGCACTTGTAAAATCTATGGCTAAATTAAAATACGGTATGACATTTTTACTGGTGGTTTCAACCACTGCTACTTTTTTTGGATTGTTTGGAACTGTTTGGGGATTGATGAATAGCTTTCTTTCAATTTCTACAATGCAGGATAGTAGCTTAATTGTTATAGCTCCTGGGATTGCTACTGCTTTAATTACAACTATTTTTGGTCTGATTGCGGCTATTCCAGCTACTATTTTTTATAGTATTTATAATATAAAAATAAATAATTTTGAGGATCAGATGATGAATTTTAGCTCTGATGTTTTAACAATTTTATCAAGAGAATTAGATCAATGAAGCAGGCCTTATAAAAGAAATTATAAATTAATTAACAAAAGCTATATTATCATGACAATTAATAATTTTTCACAAAATTTTAAATTATATTTCAAAGTTCTGCAAAGTTCCAAGTTTTTTAATAATGAGCGATATATTTATACTGCCCCTGTTAAAGACTTTATAGGTTTCTTGTTTTTTTTGTATAATTTGTTTTTTGGAAAAAGATTTATTTTTCAGGGGGTCTGATATGAATAATAGTCTTAGAAGAAAATTAAAAAGAGATAGGGGTAATAATTATGTTAATTTTGCTCCATTCGTAGATGTATTATTTTGCTTATTAATGGTTTTTTTAATAGCTTCTCCTATTATGCTTGGTGGTGTAAATATTGAACTTCCAAAAGGAGCTGCTGAAATAATAGTTGTTAAGAGGGAACCGCTAGTTGTTAGTATCAGGAAAGATGGCAGTATATATTTAGAAAAGGATCAAATAAAACTTAATACTTTGGCTAATAAGCTGTCTGAATTGACTATGGGCGAAAGGGATATAAAAATATTTGTGAAGGCAGATAAGGATATAACCTATAATAGGGTTATAACGGTTGTTAGTGCAATTTATAACGCTGGTTTTTTTGATGTAACTTTAGTTACAGATTTGACAAAGGTATAATTTATAGTAATTTGTTATGTTAAGAAATTTATTATATTCTTTTTTTTTCCATATAATGTTTATAGCATTGCTATTTTTGTCCACTGTTGAATTTGATACTAAAATTGTAAAGACAGAAGCAACGCCTTTGACTATAAATTTCCTAAATGAAAACATAATTGACAATATAAAAGAAATAAAAACTAAGAGTGAGGATTCTAGGGTTAAGGATTTAAGTATAGACGAGAAGATTGAACTATATAATAAAATAAAAGCGGTGAAAGATGCTGAAAAAAATAATAAGATAATATATGAAAAGTCAACCAAGAAAGTTGCAAAAAAGAAGGTTGAAGATGAGGCTAGCGTTAGCAGCAATGATGAGAATGAATTTTCATATTACTATACTCCGGTTTATGTCGCTGAGGATAAGGTTAATACAGAGGAGAAGAGAAAACTTATAGAAAATAGGCTAAAGAGGGAGGAGCTGAGGAAAAAGATGAAAGAAAAAAATATTGTTCCAAAGGTTGATACTGCAAACCTCAAACAGATAAAATCTATGAATGATATTATTAAGGTTTCACAAAAACCACTGGTTGTTAGAAAAGATAAAAAAGTAGAAAAAAAGCTTGAAAAAGAAAAGAAAGTAGTTGATACTATTATTAATGAAAATAATGTTGAAGATGATTCAAGCTTAGATATAAATGAGCTTATTACAGAAATTAGCGTTGCTAACAATATAATTGATGATAAATATAAGGGATTAAGTGAGGATCAAATTTTTAGTGAAGAAGATTATAAAAAGCTAAAGGAGATTGATGACAACAAGGCTGATACAAAATATATGTTGTCATTGAGGGAGAAGAGGAATATTCAGAGGCAAATAAAGGGGTGCTATAAGATGGCTATTTTGAGGAGTAAAAAAGATAGTAAGGCTATTGTTGCGCTGACAGTTAAGGTTGAACAGGATGGTATTATTAATATGAATAGTATTAAGGTGAATAAAATTGTTGATAATTTTGATAAAGCAGGTTTTGACGTTGCATTGGAAAATGCTAAATCGGCTTTAGTTTTTTGCAGTCCATTAAGGGGGTTGCCTATTGGTAAATATAGGTCTTGGAAACAGATGACGTTTGTTTTTGATAGTAACAATTTGGAGTAGGAAATGAAAAAAATATATTATTTTATCTTTATTATGGTTTTAACTATTAGCGCTTCATTTGCTGCTAATGATTTGACTATTGATATAGATAATACTGAAGTAAAGAAAATTAATATTGTTTTTGAAAAATTTGACTATGTGGGTTCTAATTCTGGCAGTACGGATATAATTGAAAAAATTTTAAAAACTATTAAAGGCGACTTAAATACAACCGGTCTATTTTCTGTACAAAATTCTAGGAATAGTATATACAAGAATTACGATGATGTTAAAAATTTAAGTAATAGCGACTTGACTAATTTGGTTGTTTCTAAATATTCAAAAACTACTGTTGATGCGGTTTTGAGCGGATTTTTGGAAATTAATCAGGAAAATAAAATAGAGCTTAAAATTAGACTATGGGACATATTGGACCAGAGGGAGCTGTTTGGCAAATACTATATAATAAATGAAAGCAATTGGAAAAGGGTGGGCGATATAATTGCTGATAATATATATGAATTTTTAACCGGTGAAATGTCAGGACATTTTGATAGTAAAATTATATTTACATCTGAAACTGGTAAGGTTAAAGAAAGGCAAAAAAGAATCGCTATGGTTGATTTTGACGGAAGTAATCTGCACTATATTACAAATGGAGAAAATTTAGTATTAACCCCAGTGTTTTCTAGGTATAATAAAAATGAAGTTATATATCTGGAATATAAAAATGATAAACCACATTTGTATAAACTTGATTTGTTAAATAACCAGTTGAGCCTTATAGGAAATGTTGGAGAAATGACCTATGCACCTAATTTTAATCCAAATGGCAATAATGAGATAGTATTCTCTGCAACAAAGGATGGTATATCAAATATTTATAAGTTAAATTTTGATGACGGGCGAATTAAACAGCTTACATTTGATAGGGCTATATCAACGGTTCCTAGCTGGTCTCCTGATGGTGAAAAAATAGTTTTTGTATCTGATAAAACAGGTGTTAGAAAGCTATATATAATGGATAAAAATGGTGATAACGTTGAAATGATAAGTAAGGGCAGGGGAACCTATGATAAACCAAGTTGGTCTCCTGATGGAAAACTAATATCTTTCGTAAAATTAGAAAGAGGCGAATTCTCTATCGGTCTAATGACTCCCAAGGGGGAAAGTGAAAGAAACATCATGAGCGCATATTTGGTTGAGGGTATCAAATGGTCGCCTAATGGAAGATATTTAATATATTCCAAACAGAGGGGGCCTTTTGGAAAGGCTAGTATCCCAGGCATTTATACTATAGACATTTTGACTGGTATAGAATACAAAATTCCAACTCCTTTAAACCAAGGCGCTACTGACCCTGATTGGATAAAAAAATAAAATATATTAAAATATGAAAGAGTTTTTAAAGCTAAAAATTTATTATATATTTTATCGTTTTTTAATATTGGTTATTTTTTTGCTTGGTGTAAAGTTTATATATGATTTTTCTTTAATGAACCACGATATAAGTATTATTGGCGATGGTGATGTGGAGTACAATAGATTTGTTCTTAATCCCAGGGTTCAAATAGAAAATGATGGATTTGAGTATATACAGGCAGACAGGGGTTATTTAAACGAAGACAGCTATGTATTTGAGAATGTTAGTATGTCAGGTGATTTTGGAGATATAACCTCTGGCAGGCTTGACGTTAAGGATAATAAAAATATATTGGAATTTACTATTAATCCAGATTTTACAATTTATATAGATGAGCTATAATCTTTAATATTCTAGTTATATGATAAAAATCTTGATTTTAATAATGGCTAATATATTTTTTTGTTATATATTACTAATACAATACAAAATATGACAAAATTCTCTAAAATTCGGGGGAGGGGGTCAAATTATTAAAAACTCAAAAAATATCTTTAAATCAAAATAATGATAATTATTTTGATAATAATCAAATCTTTAAAAATTCAAAAATATTAAACAATAAATCAAAAACTTTAGCTTTTTCTCTGATAGAACTATCAATAGTATTAATAATAATAGGTCTCCTGGTTGCAGGCGTAACAGGCGGGGCTAGTTTGATTGAGAGCGCAAAGAATAGGGCTGTAATGAATGAAGTGAGGGGATATAAGCAGGCAATATATTCATTTATAGTTTTAAAGGATAGATTGCCAGGCGACTTAAATGACAGTGGAAAAATTGGGTATGGTTCTGGACAGAGATATAATAATAAGAGCTTTCCTCCGCCATATGATGGAAGCAATGTTGACTATAGTATACCAAGTTCAATATCTGCGCCATTTGTAGATATGTATCTTGAAAAGATAATTGATTTTCAGCCTAAAAAAAGCGCTGGCGAAAATAGCATTACAGATACATATTTTGCTGGCGGTATACCATTATCAAGCGCTGAACCAACTTTATTTTTATATTATGAATATTCGCCATCAAAAAATAACAATTATTTTTCATATAGGGTTTTAAACGATGGAACTATGAGTACGACACATATTGCTAAAATTTTTAAATCTTTAGATGAAAAACTTGATGATGGCGTTTATAGTTCAGGAAATATTCTTTCTAACTGCAAAGGAAGCAGCGCCGATGGAAAAAATGATTACGAAAATGCAATATCTACTAGAAGAGGCTGCTATTTAACTTTCATAAAGTTGGATATTTAGAAAAATACAAAAAATGGAAAAATATAATATTTTTCCCATTAATGTATAAAAAATTGAAAAATTATGAGTTTTCTTTTATATCGTCCAGGAAACTTTTGCCTTGCATGTTTCTATTTGTAATTCCAGTAGCTTTCATGAGCCTTGTTATTGCTTCTATTCTTTCGCCATCAATAAACTTTCCGTTTGTGAATAGTTTGTCGTAGATTATTTCCTTGATACCAGCAACTATTAGATGTTTTAGGCAGTTTTCACAGCTTGCATGGGTAACGTATGCTCTGCATCCTTCAATTGACCTTTTTGCATATATTAGCGCCCTCATCTCTGCATGCACTGACAACAAATATCTCATTGGCTTTTCAGATGTCATATATTCAGGATTTGCATTAATTGGAAAATTGTTGAATCCGCATGATACTACCTCATTGTTTGGACTAACTATAACGCAGCCCACCTGTGTTGAAGGATCTTCAGATTTTAATGCGGCTGTCTTTGCTAATTCCATAAAATATTCGTCCCAATTCATATTTTTCCTTTTTTATTGTGTCTTACAATTGTAGTAATTTGTTTTTAAAAAATCAACATTATTTATTATAAAATCATTATTGTCTTTTAAATATATGATTAGCTATTTTATAATTATATTTTGTTGATTTTTATGTTTTTTACTATTATTATTTGCACTAAGTAATAAAAAAGCTTATTATGTCAATTTTTGGTTTTGGAAAAAAGGGTAAAGAGGCAGAAGAAGAAGCGAATACTTTTGTTAGAAAGTCGGCTGTTTCTAAGGCTTTAATAGATGATTTTGGTGATAAGTTTGATGAGATTGATACGAAAGATATAATGAAAAATGTATCAGCTGTAAATAACTATGGTGTCGAACCAAAAAAAGATAAAATAGACGAACAGGAACTTGTAGTCAATAATGTTGATCAAAATCTAATTAATGAGACAAAGAAAGATGAAGATTCACTAAGAAAAACCGTTGATTCTCTTAGAAAACCTGTAGATTTTGCTTCTATTGATAGTGAAATTGATGGGCTTTTAAAAAGTACTAATATGAAGGTTGATGATATCCTTCCACCTGACGAATCTAACGCAATTGATGGCTATGTTAATAAACATTTTTCTGAGGAAGGACAGATTATTGATAAAAAAGTAACAGTTGACCAGAGCCAACTTGACGCTATGCTTAAGGAAATAGGATTGACGCCTGACGCAAAGCCAGACCCAATTACATCATCAAAACCAGCTGTTTCTCTTAAGGAGAAAAGTGACGATGCTCTCTTTACTTCAAATTCAAAACCTACTTTGAGCGCAAATGTTATAAAGAATGATGCTGCTAACGTTGTAAAGAATGACAATGCCAATGTTGTTTCTGCTGAGAAAAAGGTTGAACCGACGGAAGAGAAAAAAGAATTTTCTACCATAATGTCTTTGGCTATATCAAGGCCAATAGCGGTTGCATATGATTTGAAAGATAGATATGAAAAAGAGCCATTTGAAAGGCTGGATATCCATGCCAATAATCAGGATTTAATAAATTATGTAAATGAAAGGCCTAATACCAAGTATCTAGATGCATCTGATTGCCAATCAATTACTGATTATTCAATAATTAGTAGATTAAATGACTTGGAAGAATTGGATCTATCAGGCTCACCAAATCTATCTGATGTATCTTTTTTAAATAATTTAAAGAGTCTTAGAGTATTGAATTTGGGCGCTACTGCTATAGAAAGCTTGCAAGGATTTCCTACATTGCCTAATTTGGAAGTTTTAAACCTAAAGATGAATAGGATTAAAAATTTAAGTGGAATAGAGTCATGTCCAAACCTTCATGAACTGGTTCTTTGGGGCTGCACTAGTTTAGACCACATAGATGAGTTGGCGGATTTTACCGAATTAAGGGCTTTAGATCTTGATTCGTGCAATGCTTTAAGAAATATCAACTCTGTTGTTAATATGAAAAAATTGTCATATTTGAACCTTAATTTTACAAGGATTGAAGATCTAAGTCCAATCAGAAATTTAACTAATTTGGAAGTTTTTACTATGGATTTTTGTCCTCTGGCTTTATCTGAACAAAATCTGGCATGCTTTGATAATTTGGTTAAGATGAAATTTTTGGGTTTAAGAAATAGGGTTATCAGAAATTTAGAGCATTTTAGAAATATGACAGAAATGGCTGAATTAGAGCTTAGCGGAAATGCAATAAATGATTTAAGACCTTTGGAAAATATGACTAAGCTGCAGATTTTAAATCTTTCAACAAATCCTAGTTTGACTGATTTATCGCCACTGCATAAAATGAAAAAACTTAAAAAACTTATAGTTAGCGGGGCAAAGTCTGGAAAGACAATAACTGTTGCTATGCTAATAGAGGATATTTCTGTTGTTAAAGAACTGGATAGCTTGGAAGTTTTTGAGTCTAATTTTAATAAAAAGTTAAAAGATATATCGCCGCTACAATATTGCCAAAAGCTTGAAGAGGTTGATTTTAATGATTGCTTTGGTATTGCTGATGTTACGCCACTAAGGTTTTGTAAGAATTTAAAAGAAATATATTTAGAAAATTGTACACAGGTTAGGGATTTGTCATTTGTTAAATATTTGACAAAACTAGAGAAGATAACTTTAGCAAAGACAAGCGCTGAAAGGTTGTTGGTTTCTGACTGGACTACTCTATTAGATCTAAAGGATTTAAAGGATGGCGACGGAACCCTTCCTATCCATAAAGCTATTATAAATAGTATTAAATTTAGAAAAAAGATTTCTAAGATTGCCAAAAAGACGATTAAAGAAGAGAATTAATTTAACTTTGGCTAAAGATAATGAAGAATGATATGAAAAAAGTATTGGTAGCGATGTCTGGCGGCGTTGATAGCTCAACTGTTGCCGCTAGAATGCTTGAGGAAGGCTATGTTGTTGAGGGCGTTACTTTAAGCTTTGGAAAATTTTGCAGCGAATTGGCTGTTATTGATGCAAAAAAGGTTGCTGAGCAACTTGGTATAAAACACCATGTTTTAGAATGTGAAGAAAAATTTGAAAATAAAGTTATAAAATATTTTGTTGATGAATATATTAATGGACATACTCCAAATCCTTGTGTTAAGTGTAATCGCGAAGTAAAATTCTATGAGCTTTTAAAGCTAAGGGAAGAAATTGGAGCAGACTATTTGGCAACTGGACACTATGCTAAAATAACGGACCATAGCGGTGTTTATTGGCTTGAAAAAGGTTGCGATGTGATGAAGGACCAAAGCTACTTTTTGGGACAACTAAAATATGAATATTTGCAATATATAAAGTTTCCGTTAGAAAACATTAATAAGACCGAGGTTAGAAAATATGCGAAAGAGCTAGGCTTGGTTGTTGCGGAAAAGGCTGAGAGCCAGGATATTTGCTTTACAAAAGGCAGGGACTACAAGGAAATAATAAAAAATTACTATAATGGCAAAAGGGGTGATATTTTGCACATAAACGGTAAAAAGCTTGGTGAACATAATGGCATTATAAACTATACCCAGGGACAGAGAAAAGGTCTTGGCATAGGCTATACAGAACCGTTGTTTGTTATAAAAATTGACTCTGAAAAAAATATAGTCTATGTTGGCGGAGAAAAAGATTTATTTAAAACAAATGTAAAAATAGATAGAGTTAATTTTTTGGATTTAACTTTGGAATTTGAAAAGGAATACGAATTTGATGTAAAATTAAGGTCAACTAATAATCCAGACAGGGCAAAGGTTATTTTTCATAATGATAATAGTGCTGACGTTACGCTTTTAAAACCTTCAAGAAATGTGTCTCTTGGGCAATTGTGCGGAATATATAATGGCGCTAGGGTTGTGGCTAGCGGATATATAATGAACCTGGTGCATAAATAATTTATCATATATCAATAACTTAGAATAACTTGATTTTTATCATATATTTGTTTTCCACAAAATTCCAATTTCTACTGTAAAATACTTCAAAACTTTAAAATTTTTAACAACGAGCTGTATATGTATACTATCTCTGTTAAAAATTTTAAAGTTTTTTGTCTTTCTTGCATAAATTGTTTTTTGTGGAAAAATTATTTACGCATCAGGTCTAATATAGGGCTATAGTTATTATAGGAACAGTCGGGCGGCTTGTATCATGGCCAATAATCTTATGGGTTTTTATCGGAAAGTAAAAATTAAAAAGAGTAAATGAGCTAGTCGTTCAATATCTTTTCAATAGCCCAGTCGGATATTGAAAAGACTTCAAGCTTATCACCAATCTCTCTTATTTTGTCTTTGGAGTTTATTGTGTTGCCTATATAGATTTTTGTGAAGTTTGAGTTTTTTATTCTGTCAAATGATTTTGGAGATAGCACGGGGTGGGTTATGTAGGCTGTTATGCTTCTGGCACCATTTTCCATAACTCTGTCGGCCACGTTGCATATTGTTCCGGCTGAATCTATGATATCGTCTACTATTATGCAGTCTCTGCCGTTGACATTTTCACCTGCCATTGATAATATTTTGCTCTCGTTAGGTCTTGGTCTGTATTTTAGAGCTATGCTGTAATCTATGTCCATTTTATCGGCTATTGAAGTAATGGTTTTTATATTTCCAACATCTGGTGAAATTAATATTGGATTTTTGTATTTTGATTTTATTTTTTCTACGACAAAATCTTCAATCTCTAGATTTTCACATGGAGTATTGAAAAACCCTACTGTTTGCGGTGCGTGAATATCTATTAGATATATTTTACGTATGTTGAATGTGGAAATTAATTTTGCTACTATTTTAAATGAAAATGACTCACCGTTATTTTCTATTCTGTCCTGTCTTGAATATCCAGCGTAGGTTATTAATAATTTTATTGAATTTACATCTAGGTTTGATACAGTGTCAAGTGTAAATAGCAGTTCTACGAGACTGTCATTTACATTATCTGATATTGATTGAACTATTAGCATGTCCTGATTTTTTAGTTCATTTGGATTTTCTATCTTTACGCACATTTCATTGTCTTGGAACCTTGAAACTTTTGTATATAGTATGTCTTCCTTTTTTATTTTTGCTATATCATTGCAAAATTCTGCGGCGCTGGAACATGCTAATACTTTCATATTTTTTACTGTGTTTTTTAATAAATTGTGTTAAAAATTCTATCTCCCGCATCGCCTAATCCTGGTACAATATAACCTTTTTCATTTAGTTTTTCATCAATTGCAGCCGTATATATATTTATATTTGGAAAAAGTTCTATTGTTTTTTTTAAACCTTCTGGAGCTGAAATTATGTTTATAGTGGTTATATTTTTTTCTGGTATTCCTTTTTCTATATATAATTTTATAGCTTCAATTATTGAACCACCTGTCGCCAACATTGGGTCGCATATATATACAAATGTATTTTTTGCATTTTTAAATTCCTTTGGCAGTTTGTTATAGTACCAAATTGGTTCAAGTGTTTTTTCATTCCTGCACATGCCTAAATGCTGGATTTTTGCAAATGGTATTAGGTCTAATAGACTATCTGAAATACCTAATCCTGCCCTTAAAATTGGCACTATAAATATTTCTGAATTTTTGTCTATTGCCATACATTTTGTTTTGCATACTGGTGTTTCCATTTCCAATTCTGCAGTTGGAAGATTGCTAAGTGCGTTTATAGCGACAATATTTGACAATATTTTAATAGCACCCCTAAATGAAGTGCTATCGGTATTTTTACATCTTATTATTGACAAATAGTGGTCAGCTATAGGATTTTCAAGCACTTTAATATTATTTGAAATTTTAGAATTTTTAATCATTTTTTTATAGTAAAGATTTTTATTTTACTATAGAATTAAAAAATAAAAAATCAATAACTGTTAAATATTTTTTAAATGACTATATATTTATCTAACCCAGACGGCTTTGCTTGGCGGGAGTTGGCGGCCGCAGGCTTTTTTTCTAAGGGGTTTGTGGTGCGGCTTGGCAGGTATAGTGTCGTGCGGTTAAGTTGGCGATTTTGGTGGATAATATTTAATAAAAAAGTCGTAATGCCTTCACCTTGTGGGGATTTTTATTGTTTTTTAAAGTTGGCCACTACATTTTTGCTAATTTAAATAATTAAGATTATCGGCTCCAGCAGACTTTAAAAAACAATAAAAATCCCGCTGCGGCTGCCCCCTTCGGTTCTGTAATTCTAAAAGTTTATTTGGTGCGTTTAAATATGTATAAAATTGCTCTTTTAAGTTTAAAATTTTCTTGACAATTATAGATTGAAGTTCTTAAATATAGCTAATATTTATTTTCAGTAGGCGACTATTGTAAGGATAAATTTACCGCGGAGCAAAATCTTGCGAGAAGGTAAAAGGGAAAGTATAATATTTTCCAAGTTACCTTGCGGTGTCTAAATAAAAATACTGATTTTTATTATTTTTTGAGAGGGTATTTCTATGAAAGATAAGAAATCTGTAAAAAGTGCGGTAGATTTTAAAGAAAAGTTGATTACATTTTCAAAGTTATCGTTTGCTGAGGTTATGAGACGGCTTAGAACAGACTTTGACAGCGGTTTATATGATGATGAGGTTGAGTATTGCCATGAAAGGTATGGCTATAATGAGATAGAAAATACTGATAAAAATACATGGTACAAGAGACTGTGCGAATCTTTTATTACTCCATTCAATATAGTTTTGTTTGTAATTATAGCTATTTCGTTTTTTACGGATTACTATTTTGCGATTGACGGGGAAAAGGACCTGACTTCTGTCGTGGTTATTGGCGTTATGGTCTTTATGAGCGGTATTTTGGATTTTATTCAGGATACTAAATCCGATAAGGCCAGTGAAAAACTTAAGGCTATGATAACTACTACAACTACGGTTATTAGGAATAATAAGAAGGTTAAAGTGGCGCTTGGTGAAGTAGTTCCTGGAGATATAGTTGTTTTGTCTGCCGGTTCTATTATTCCTGCGGATTTGAGAATTTTGTCCGCTAAGGATTTATTTATATCACAATCATCTTTGACTGGTGAATCTGCGCCGGTTGAAAAATTTGCTGAGTCTTTTTGCCCATTAAAGAGATATGATAGAGGAGAAAGTCTTGATGAGATTTCAAGGGATGAACCGAATTTGCATACATTTAAAGAAGATATTTCCGACAAGGATTTGTCGCCGCTTGAAATGAATAACCTTTGTTTTATGGGTACGAATGTAATTAGTGGAAGTGGTATTGGAGCTGTAATATCAATAGGCAACGAAACATATTTTGGCTCCATGGCGCAGAGCATATCCCATAAGAAGGTTGAGACAAATTTTGATAAAGGCATAAAAGATATAGGCTGGATGCTAATTAAATTTGTTATAATAATGGCAGTTGCGGTATTTTTAATAAACGGCATATTTAAGGGCGATTGGATTCAATCGTTTATATTTGCTGTATCTGTTGCAATAGGGTTGACTCCAGAAATGCTGCCGGTTATTGTAACTACAAACCTTGCAAAGGGTGCGATTGTTATGTCCAAAAAAAAGACAATTGTAAAAAATCTAAGCTCTATACAGAATTTTGGTGCCATGGATATTCTCTGTACCGATAAAACAGGGACTCTGACGGAGGATAAAATTGTGCTTGAATACCATTTGAATATAAACGGTGAAGAGGATGAGGAAGTTTTTAAAACTGCATATCTTAACAGCTATTATCAAACTGGTTTAAAAAATCTATTGGATGTAGCCATTTTAAACCATATAAAGGAAGATCCAAAAAGTGCAAATGATATAAAATCCTTTTCAAAATATCATTTGATTGACGAGATACCATTTGATTTTATAAGAAAGCGAATGTCTGTAATACTTAAAAATTCCAATGGCGAAACTAGACTTATTACAAAGGGTGCTGTTGATAATATGCTAAATATTTCAAGTTTTGTTGAATATAAGGAAAAGGTTATGCCTCTAACAGATAAAATAAAAGTTGATGTTCTGAAAAGGATGGCTGAGCTAAATAATCAAGGTATGCGTGTTATTGGGGTTGCCTATAGAACGGAATTCAATAAACAGGGAGATACGTTTGGCGTTGATGATGAAAAAAATATGGTATTTATAGGCTTTGTTGCATTTCTTGATCCGCCAAAGGAAAGCGCTGCAAAGGCTATAGAGGAATTAAAAAAATATAATGTAGATGTAAAGGTTTTAACTGGTGATAACGAGTTGGTTGCCAACTATGTATGCGGAAAGGTGGGCATAGGTAAGAGACAACAGAAAAATTATTTGAGAGAGTTGCCTAATTGCAATACCTTAATTGGTTCGGAAATTGAATATATGAGCGATAAAAAGCTTAGGGAAGTTGTGAACGGCATTGATATATTTGCAAAATTAACTCCGCAACAGAAAAGCAGAGTGGTTACAGCCCTAAGGGACAATGGCCATGTTGTTGGATTTATGGGCGATGGCATTAATGATGCGCCCGCAATGAAAAAATCCGACGTTGCAATATCCGTTGACAGTGCAGTTGATATAGCAAAGGAATCCGCTGATATTATTCTTTTGGAAAAGGATTTAAAGGTTTTAAAGGATGGCGTAATTGAGGGACGAAAGATATTTGGAAATATAGTAAAATATATAAAGATGGCTACAAGTTCAAATTTTGGAAATATGTTGAGCATCCTTGTTGCATGTGCATTTTTGTCATTTTTGCCAATGCTGCCGCTGCAAATATTGGTTTTAAATCTCTTCTATGATATTTCCCAGACAGTAATACCTTGGGATAATATGGATGAAGAATACCTTTATAGACAAAAGAAATGGGATATTAGGTCAATTAAGCGATTTATGCTGTGCCTTGGCCCTGCAAGTTCTATATTTGATTTAATGATGTTCTTTATTTTATACTTTATATTCAAGTGCAATAATCCAAACAACCACCAATTGGTTTCCTTATTTCAAACCGGGTGGTTTGTATTGAGTCTGATAACCCAGACCATAATAATACATTTTGTTAGAACTGAGAAAATACCATTTATACAAAGTATTGCTAGTAAACCAGTAATTGCAATGACAATTGCACTGGTTGCAATTGGGCTGATATTGCCGTTTACAGGGGTCGGTCAATATATCAAGATGGTGCCATTGCCAATTAGCTATTTTGCATGGCTGGCTATAGTGCTTATTGGATATGCACTGACTGTTGGTTTAGTCAAGAGGCTATATAAAAAGAAGTGGGGAAATTGGCTTTAATATTTATATTGCAAGCCTTTCTAGGAAGGCAGGTATTATTTCCTTTTGAAAGATATCCTTTGGAAAAAATGAAGTCATATATTCAGAACCTGCTGGCATTATATCTGCAATCTGATTTTCTGAAGATATTTGGTTTAGCCATTTTATTGTAAGAGCTAAATTGTCTCTGACCTTTAAAAATTTGGAATTTTTTATTACTTTATGGAAATTTTTGTTCATAATTTCATTTTTTAAACCATCAATTCCTTGGCTTTTATAGGTTTCAATTAGGCTGATTGTTCTATCTTTTTCTATAATATCACTAAGTGTTTCAAAGAATAGGGCAGGTGCATTTTTAAGTCTGCGTGGCAATTCTACTTCTTCTTTTTGTCCGCATTCTGAAATAGATACCATTCTGTCTTGGTTTATATTGATTTTCTTCAAGACTCCATATATTAGCTCTTCCTTTGTTCTATATAATCCTGTATTGTTTCTTTCAATCAGAATTGCAGAAGCAAACCTATCTAATTCAAATTTTGATAACTCTATAAATCTGTCTTCACCCTCAGGTTTTTCAAATACCATCCAACACTTTTCATTCTGTGATTTTTTAATATCTTGATATAGGCTTGCATATTCTATTAATTTTTCCTGCGGAATTTGTCTCAGAAGGTCGCAATTATTAAGTGCAAACAGTGAGCAGGCCCAGTTTCCAAGCTGTTTGATATTTGAATCTATATTGACTATATGGATGTTGGTTCCTTCAGGAAGACTATCTATATATTTTTTAATTGTTTTAAAGCTTTTTCCAATTGATAGCGGACTTAAATCCGTTCCCGGCCTATTGCCATTTGGCTTTGCTATATGGTCAGCATGGGAATTTATGTAAAATATATATACCTCACCGTCCTTTTTTATTAGTCTCATAGCTATAAAATGGTCACAGCCAACCGGATGCATGTGTATAAATGTTCTGTCAGTCTCTTCGTCAGAAGAAAAATCAATATTTAACAGTTTTGATAGAATGGATTTAGTTTTTGAATCATCTTCAAAAAATTTAGTTGTTTTTATTTCTCCATCATCTGTTTTATATTCTCTGCTCTGCAGGTCTTCCAGCGAGACCTCGCTCATAAAATATAGTCCGTTTCTTGCTAGTCTGTCCACTATTCCATTTATTTCAGAAGCATGGTACCCAAAGTATTTATGGCCCCTTATTGCGAGCATTATATTTCTAGCGTTTTGTTGAATTGTTTTTTCGCTAACAAGCGAAGATAGGGGAAGAGATGAATATTCTATTTTGCATTCTTTTCTTGTTTCAATATTTTCATTTGAAATTATATTAGATATTAAATCACCACCCTGCATTGTTATAACAAAGTCAGTCATTTAAAAATATAAAAATTAGGTTGTAAATATTATATCATAAAAAACGCCCCTTGTCAAACAATTTTATATTTTTAGTATTAATTTTTAAATAAACTATATTTTTTTGTGGTTGTGCGCTCTTTTACAAAGGACTGATTTTTAGATGATTAATGATTAATATAATGAATATTACTTATCTTTACTCTTCAATTGTCCGCAGGCTGCCATTATGTCTTGCCCTCTGGCCTTTCTTATAGGAGCTGGAAATCTTGCATCTATAAGGATTTGTGCAAAATTTTTTATGCTATCCATTGGAGATGGTTCAAAATCACAGCCTTTCCAAGGGTTGTATGGTATTAGATTGAATTTAGCCGGTACTTTATATTTTTTAATTAGAGATATCAGTCTTAACGCGTCAGACTCACTGTCATTGAGACCTTTTATCATTATATATTCAAAGGTTATTCTCCTATCGCTTGTTTTTTTGGCATATTCTCTGCATGCTTCCATTACCTCTTTAATTGTGTATTTTTCAGCTATCGGCATTATCTTTTTCCTGATTTCATCATTTGAAGCATGTAAAGATATCGCTAAATTTATTTTTACATCATCGGCAAGTTTTTTAATCTGCGGTACTAACCCGCATGTTGATAGTGTTATGCGTCTATTTGAAAAAGCTATGCCATCCGGGTCGTTTATTATTTTCAAAGATTTAACTATATTGTCATAGTTTACAAGCGGTTCCCCCATGCCCATAACAACTATGTTTGAAATGGTTCTGCCTTCACCGATCTTTTTATTGAGGTTATCCCATTCGCCAAGCTCATCTCTCGCGATTAACACCTGCTGCACTATTTCTTCGGCGCTCATATTTCTAACAAAGCCATGTTTTCCTGTATTGCAAAATTTACAATTCATAGCGCAGCCTATCTGTGAAGAGATGCACAGGGTGCCCCTATCTTCCTCTGGAATATAAACCATTTCAACTTTTTCGCCATCTCTAAACTCTAAAAGCCATTTCTGCGTGCCATCCTTTGATATAAGATTTGTATCAATCTTTGGTCTTTCAAGTGTGTAATTTTCTGAAAGTTTTTTTCTAAGGTCTTTAGAAATATTATTCATGTCTTCAAAACTAGTCTTGCCATAGTAATATATCCAAGTCCATATTTGTTTCGCCCTGTAGGCTTCAACGCCAAGCTCTTTTAGTTCTTCTACTATCTCTTCCTTTGTAAGACCTATTAAACTTTTCATGATTGTATTAATTTATATTATAGAATATAGGGTATTAATTTTATTTTAAAATTCAATTATTTTTTTATATGTGTATTGACTATAGCTGATTTTTTGTGTATAATATTTATTTAATTAAAAAATAAAATCTCATATGGATAATTCTAATTTGTTTATAAAAAGTGACCATGAACCTTCTGATATTGGAATTGATCTCCTTCTAGCCTTAAGGATTAATGCGCTTTCACATAATTTTGAAGAGTTGGATGCGGTTATAAAAAATTTATCATTCATTAAAGCAGGTATTGAACCTGATATTTTAACCGATAGAAGTTGGATAGAGTCTGAAAACAAAGCTATGGCTGAGCTCATAAGCCCATTGTCCAGAGCTTCTTTTTACGGAAGTATGAAGGCTATTTTGGATAAAAGGTCAAGCCAGGCTACGATTATAAGCAATATGAAGTCTCTAGATGGGCTAAAAAGCAAACTTGAATCGCTTGAAAATGCACGTGCCTATAGAGAATACCGCAAAGATGGTGTTTGGCAAATTGGCTTGATTAGACAGAAACTAAGCGAAACTAATGAGCCTAAAAACATAAAATTTTTTACTGAGCTTTTATTTTTTGTTGATAATCCAGGAAAAAATGCGATATTGGGTTTAATAGATAGGATGCAGGAATATTCAAGAAGATATATTGATTATTTGCAAAAACTTGAAAGATTTGAATTGATAAATGAAAGAATCAGAACTCTGTCTGAATTATCTAAAATAGGTATTAAATTACCAAAAATAGATTTTATAACTGCAGAAAATATAAAAAATATTGATACTAGCTTGGGATTAAATGAAAGAAGATATTATATAGTTAAGGACCATGGACATTACTACTCATTTGCGCTGGAATCAAGAATCAATAAAAACGGCGAGCCTGAAACTAATGCGTTTATTTTTGATGCTTTTCATAATTTTTCTGAGTCCTCGCCGCAAAAAGTATATCGCAATTTAAAAGACAATCCAAATATAGCGCATTTCTATCACCACAATGAAAAGATGCAATATAGGAGCGGTGCCTGTGAAAATTGGGCCATTGAATCTGTATTTTTTATGGAAAAGTTGTTTTTGTTTAATCCAACAGTAAAAAGCCTTTATGATTCCCTATTGGATAAAAAAACTAAAGATAGTGAATGCAAATATGTTGGATATGATATAAATGATATTCTAGGGGCTGCCTTTGAAGGAGAAATAGGTGATAGCGCTTTGAATAAATTATTTAACTCGCAGGATAACTATAGGCAATTTTTTTTCAGTCCAACAGGAAGGCTTATTGATGATTTGAGAGGGAAGGAGTTCTACGAACCTAAAAGTTCAAAGGCTGATTTGGCTAATGCCAGAAAAGATGATACTGCTATAGTTCTAAGGAACATTCTTAGCGATGTAAAATTTTTAACTATGGTCTCAGATGCTGTCAATCAGAGCGATAATTTAGATTTAATAAAACTGGCTCCAGATATTTTTTCTGATCATAGATTACTAGTGCCTATTTTTTTAAAAGGATTTGCGGATATCTCCTACAGCGTTAAATTCATGGAAGATACTGAAAAGATTAATATAATTTTATCTATACTGGAGTCTGTCAATAAAAAAATCCATGATGCGCTTGAAATATTGGAAAAAAATATAGATGATGATACTGACGAATTGGAATTTGCTAAAATATTGTTTATGATTAGCTCGCTTGGGTTTACCAACGACGATTTTAGAAATAATAAAGATTTAATTTTAAATATACTTAGCTGCAATGAATTTAATTCTGAGAGTTTTTTATTTCTAATTGATAGGTTTAATAGAAATGGAATAAAAATACTAAACAAATATTTTGAATTATTTTTAAATGGATTTTATAACATTGAATATTATAAAGGCATGGTTGATGGATACAAAAGAATTAAAGCTGCCGACCTTAGTGGAATATCATTTAGCATAAAAGACAGTTTAGAAAAAACTGTAAAGGTTATTAATGAAGAAGGCTTTGAAATTAAAGATATAAAAAAGTTTCTTTTAGAATTAACTGAGATGAAAGATATATTTCTTAATTTAAAAAAAATGGCTACTGAAGAAAAATTTGATGAAACCTTTTATGGCAGAGTAGATAGGTTTAAAGAATTAAATGAAAGTATTTCCGCATTCTATAGAACATTGTTTATGAACTTGAGAGCTACACGAGGAGGCATACCACCTGAAATTGAAGAGTTTATTCATGATATTCCAGATATGCTAAATGATATTCTTAAAAGGCTCAATAGCAATTCAATATTATGTTCTAAATTTATGGAGTTAAATAAATATTTTGAGGAGAATATTTTTAATAAAATAATAGATTCTATTAATGAAGAATCTTTTATTGCGAATAAAAATATTGAGCAGAAACAAAGCTATATATTGCAATTATTAGCTATGATAAAACCTGGACATATTACTATAGAGCAGATCAAAATATTTCTTAATAAAATTATTGAATCTGATATTTTATCAAATGAAATTGTTGTTTCGGCAATAGGAAAGATTGGACGTGAATTAAATCTTTCTAATATTCAGTGTCTATTGGAATATTTAAAGAAAAAAAATATTGATTCTAAAGAAGCATATTTTGGCATTGCCAAACTATTAGGCAATATAAATGATCCATTTATCATTTCCTATTTATATGATAATGAGTTTAATAAACATCTTAGTCCAGATGAGTTTTTTTGCATTATATTGCAAAATATTAAATTTATAAATTTTGAAGACTTAAAAAAATTTGCTGATGGAATTGGGAAAAGATATAAAATTACAAGTCCCGATTTCTATTTGACAATTATAAAAAAGACAAATAGTATACATTCTGTATTTGAATTTGAAGATTTAAAATATCTATTGACTATATTTAATGAATATTGCATTTCGCATAGAAACATAGATATCTCTAAATTGTTAGATGTAGAAGGCATTAATTTTGCTGAATTGAGCTATAAAGAAGCAATAGAATTAATAAGAATGTCAAAGATTAACAGCAAGAATAGTCTTCTGGATTTATATGTTAAAATAATTAATTCAATAGAAGAGCCAATTTTATTTAAAGATGTGATGGCTTTGCTTGAAGAATTAAAAAATACAAATATATGCAATTCATCATTCATTAAAGGCGCTACTGATTCAAAATTTATGATTGACTTAATAGTGATGCATACGTTAATAAATAAAATTGATGATTACAAAAACTTAACAAAGGATAAAATAATTTCAATTTTAGATACGCTAACTAGTAATGGAAGAATTGTCTTTGATAATGAATTTTATAGAAATACTCAAGATATTTCCTATAACGTTATGGTCAATTTATCATTTAAAGATATAATTGATATTAGCAATTATTATATTAAAAAGGGCTTGCATCAAATAATTTAAAAATACTGGGAAATGTTTTTATGTATATTACTATGCCTACAAGTTCTTTAACTTTTGATAATATTATTGAGATTATAAAATTAAATAACAAATTAAAATATGACTTGAATAATAAAGAAAATAAAAATTTTCTGCATAGAATATATAACGCTGCATTGGCTAGAGTTGAAAATATGACATTTGAAAATGCAAAAACTATATTTGAAAGTATAAAAAAAATGGATATTATTGATGGCGATGTTTTAGTTAATAGCATTAAAAAGATAGTTGATCTGGATATTGGAAAGCTAAATTATATTATTGACTATGCTAAAGACCTAGACCTATTGCCTAAGAGTTTTCAAATTGTTGAATCTGAATTTCCTAATCTTAAGTCTGCTAGAAAATTTTTAGCCAATGTTTTTGATGAAGAGTTTTATGAAACAGCAAAGTATGAGCATGAATTTATATGCAGAACAATTTCTGAATTTGTTGAATTGAAAAATAAATCTATAGAAAGTTCTGTTCCGAGTGAAGAATTTTATGAAAAAGATGAGTTTGAAGATTTGAAATCGGATTTAATTCTATCTTTAAAAACATTTGTTGATTACGCAAAGAGAATGAGAATTATAAATGACGAAATGGCTGAAAAATTAGAAAAATATATTAGGGAGAGAGTAATAAATAAATATAAGATTAAAGATCCTTCTAAAGTTGTCGGAAAAGTTAGTGAAATGCTATTTAATCCTAGAGCAATAGAAGCAGCATGCCATCGTTAAGATATTGTATCAAGATATTTATTATTTTAAATATCTTGATTTTTTAAAGAAAATCTATAGGATTATTTTATAAATAATTTAAGCAATATAGCATATAATGTATCCTGAGTCTTTTATTAAGGAATTGGAAAATACTATAGTTCTCTCGGACCTAATAGGTAGGAAAATACCTCTTAAAAGGAGGGGTAGAGATTACGTTGCCTGCTGTCCATTTCACCATGAGAAGACTCCATCATTTTCAATAAGCGATATAAAAGGCATATACCATTGTTTCGGTTGCGGAAAGAGTGGAAATTTGTTTAATTTTGTTATGGAAACTGAGGCTCTAAATTTTAGGGAAGCTGTAGAGTATTTGGCTAACATGTATGGAATACAGCTGCCAAAGTTAGAAACAAAATCAACAGTAAAAAAAGAAGAAATTGATGAGATTGAACTAATATATAAAGTAAACGAAGCATCATGCAAATTTTTTGAAGAAAGTCTATTTAAATTCTATGGCAAGGCAGCTTTGACCTATGCTACAAAAAGGGGTTTAAATAAAGAAAATATTAAAAAATTCAGAATTGGCTTTGCTCCGGATGACTATTCAATGCTAAACAATCACTTAAAATCAATCGGCTTTGCAGAATCCATAATAGAAAAGAGCGGCGTTATTGCAAAGGGCGAAAAAAAATATTACGATAAGTTTAGAAATAGGCTTATGTTTCCTGTTCTTGATAAGAAAGGAAGGGTTATAGCATTTACCGGCAGAATTATTGGAGATGGCCTTCCTAAGTATATGAACTCACCAGAGACCAAAATATATATAAAAGGCAATGTTCTATTCAACTATTATTTTGCAAGAAAAGTAATATATGATGAGAATTATGTTGTATTGGTTGAAGGCAATATGGACGCAATCTCACTTTCAACAAATGGCATAGAAAATGTTGTTGCACCTATGGGCACAGGAATTACTGAAAACCAGATAAGGGAACTATGGAAGACTACAGATAATATTTTTGTTTGCTTGGATGGTGATAGTGCTGGACAAAAGGCGTCCGAAAGATTATCCAGATTAGTTTTGCCAATAATCTCTACTGGAAAAAACATAAAATTTGCTTTTTTGCCAAGTAATGTTGACCCAGACGACTTTATCAGAAAGTATGGAAAGGTTGAATTTAACAACCTTTTAAAGGAAGCTATATCGCTATCTGATTATATATGGTCCAATGAAGTTCGCGCTCTTGAGATTGATGAAAATCAAATAGTTATTCCAGAAAAGAAAGCGCAATTGGAAAATAATATTTTGAAACTACTTGATACAATAAAAGACCTAAAGTTAAAAAGCCACTTTGAGCAATTTTATAGAAACAAACTTTGGAAGCTTGATAGGATTTCAAAAAAGGTTGAAACTGATGATATAAAGACAGAAGAAGTAAAAAATATAAAAAATAAATTAAATATTGATTTAATTGAGAAAAATGAGAAAAAGATTTGCTCGCTTTTAATAAAGTTTCCAACACTAGCAAATTCTCTCTTGAAAAAGTATAGAATAGATATTTTTTCTATAAATTTTTTAAACGATAGGTGCAGTTCCATACTTTCATATTTAGAAGAATTTTTAAATTCTGGTAGTATTGAAAGCGATGAAAAAAAAATAAATAAACTACTTGTAAAAAAGGAATTTGGTGATTATATTAATAGTAGTGATATTTTTTTTAATGACTCTTATATTAGTAGTTTAACAGAAGAAAAAAGTTTAGAGATAATAAATATACTGTTGCTAGAAAAAGAAGTAATGTTGTTAGAGTTTGATTTAAAAGAAGCATCTGAAATTGGGGATATTGCAAAAGCAAAAAGGCTTGGTGAAGAATTGTTGAATTTAAAGGATAAAATAAGTTCTTTTCTTGCTGAAAGTAGTTTTGTATAAAAATAATAATGGAAAAAATAATGGCCAATATTAAAGAAAAAGATATTAAAAAAAATAAAAAAGAATTGAAGGAGGCTGATTCTAAAGAAAAAAAGGTTGTAAAAAAACCTTCGTCTTCGGATAAAAAGTCTAAAAATTCTGAAAAAACTCCAGTAAGTGCTGAGGCTAGAAAGATTAAAGTTAGTAAAGCTGAATCTAAGAGTCTAGCTAAATTAAAAATTGATGACAAAAACATAGAAAATCATGAGTTTCTTAAGGATAAAAAGGTTAGGCAGCTAATTCTATCCGGAAAGGAAAAAGGTTTTTTAACATATGATGAAATAAATGACGCTTTAAAAACTAGTACTGTAAAAATTGAAGCTATTGAAGAATTATATAATATTTTAGAAGATCTAAATATTAAATTAATAACCAACCTTGACGAATATAATAAAATTTATTCAAATGATGACTCAAATATGTCGCAGGGCAGTGGGACTGACAACAAAGAAGATGTTGTAACTAGACATACTAATGATCCGGTTAAATCATATCTTAAATTAATGAGCAATATACCATTGCTGAGCAGGGATGACGAGGTTAATATTGCTATAAGGATTGAAAATGGTAGGAATAAGGTCTTAAAAAATATATATTCTGCTCCATTTGTTATGAAATATATAATTGATTGGTATAATGGATTGTCAAATGGAACAATGCTGTTGAGGGATATTGTAAGGATAGATGAAACCTATAGCAGTGAATTGGATGAAGCTATTTCTAAGGCTGATAAGGAAAATGAACAGGAAAATATCAATGCTAATGATATAAGTTCAATATTTAGTGACGAGGAGGAAGAATTTGATGAATTTGATGAAGTTGAGGATTTAAGCGTTGAAAAAGATTTAGATTCTGATGAAGATGCAATAGATATAGAGGATGAAGAGAGCGTTACTCCTTTTTCAACTATGGAGAGAAGTCTATTGCCTAAGGTTTTAAAAGTTTTGGAACAGGCTACCGATGTAGTTAAATCAATACTTGCTCTGATTAAGGATACATCAAATATTTCAACGCTAAAGGATGACAAAAAATTAGCGGCTTTAAGGGCTAGACTAATAGAGATAATGCTTGATATTCCGTTGAATGATACATTGATCCAATTAATATTAAAGGAAGTTGAAAAGGCCAAGTTAAAAATAGAAGAAGTTGAAAAGGAATTTCTTACATTGTGTGATGATGAGGGAATATCTAAAAAGGACTTTTTGAAAATGTATGGCTATCCGGGATATAACGAAAATTGGTTTGAGGATATAAAAAGTTCTACTGAATCTGAATGGCAGGATCTATATAAAAATAATTCTGCAAAACTTGAAGAATTTAACTCCAAACTAAATAAAATTATTAAAGTTGTTGGACTGAGCATTTCTGATTTTAGAGCCTTCCTAAAGAATGTCTATGAGGGCAAAGATGAAGAAAGCAAAGCTAAAAAAGAAATGATTCAGGCTAATCTAAGGCTTGTTGTTTCAATAGCTAAGAAGTATGCAAATAGGGGTTTGCAATTCCTAGATCTGATACAGGAAGGAAATATTGGATTAATGAGAGCCGTTGATAAGTTTGAGTATAAGAGGGGCTATAAATTTTCTACATATGCAACCTGGTGGATTAGACAGGGCATAACAAGAGCTATAGCTGACCAATCTAGGACTATTAGAGTTCCAATACATATGGTTGAGACAATCAATAAAATTTCCAAGGCTTCTAGGCAATTAACCCAAGAACTTGGAAGAAACCCTACTGCGCAGGAAATTGCCGATAGACTATTAATTCCAGTTGAAAAGGTTAGAAAGGTTTTGAGGACAGCAAGAGATCCAGTTAGTCTTGAATCACCTGTTGGAAGCGATGATGATGAAAGCATGGTAGGCGATTTTATAGAGGATAAATCAGCTGTATCTCCTCTAAAGGCAACTATGTACAGCAACCTAAAGGAGATTACGAACAATTTGCTTTCTGGATTAACATCAAGAGAAGAGAGAGTCCTAAGAATGAGGTTTGGTATTGGTATGGAAAGTGACAATACTTTGGAAGATGTTGGAAAACAATTCTCGGTTACCAGGGAAAGAATTAGGCAAATTGAAGCTAAGGCTTTAAGGAAGTTAAAACATCCAAAGAGAGCTGGTAAGCTCAAGATATTCCTAGAGGAAAATTAATAATAAATATCCCTACTTTTAATTAAAAGTAGGGATATTGTTTATTGGGTGTTTCTAACCATCTGTACTCCACAGTTTCTTCTATTTCTTTTGTCTTCTATCTCTTGAGCATTTCCTATAACCTGCTTTAATTTTTCTGTTCTCGCAAGCATTTCTTGGACTAATTATCCAATAGCCGGATTTTCAATATTTTTCTGTAATTTTTCTTTAATTAATTCAAGTTTTTGAAAAATTATTTTACCATCACCCTTTAGGCCTGATTCAACGGTTTTAAATAGATAGCCATATAGATTTTTCATTCTTCCTTCTGTATTGGACCCATTTTTAATATTTCCAGTTGATGTTGCATAAAATATATCAAATAGCGCTAATAGGGGCGATTTTGCGGCTTTATACTCTCCATCGTTAAAGTCTACCATTCTATTGATTCTGCTCTCCCAAGGAAATATTGGGTCTATAAAATTCATTTCACCAGTTTCTTTGTTAAATAGTATGTTGCACATTCTTGCATCTTTTAGATTTAAACAAATAGTTGTCAAAAATAGGGTTATACATGATTCAGCAAATGCCTGTTTTTGCGCTTTATCAAACGTAATTTCTTTTTTTCCTAATTTTACCATGAGACTCTGCAGGCTTTCTCCTTCAATTGCGTTGGTATATGAGTATTTTAAATCATCTGCGCCAATAATTTCCGGTATCTCAGCGCTGTATAAAGATAGGTCTTTCAACATTTCAAAAACCGCATTTGCTCTGAGCTGTTCATCAACTTCCTGTATAAACCTTCCGTAGTGTGTTATTGTGCCATCTCCGTCTGCTATATTTACACCAAGGTCGGATCCCAATGTTTTTTCTGAAAAACTGCATGCTATACCTGATTTTGCATTAAAATGTTCAAGCACTGCATCTAAAGTTTTTATTGCTCTCTCTAGAAACGTAATTCTATCCCTTAGATTTTCTAAAGTCTCTAGTTCATCTTTTATAGTAAAATCATCTGGAAAAATAACGCTTGGAGGAGTATTTTTTTTTGGGAATACTTTTGTGATTGTATCACTTTTTGCTATTTCTCTAAAAAAATTTACCCTATAATCTTCTCTTATTGTTTTTAATAACTCAGAATGTCTTTAACGTAATGTATGGACTTCTGGGAGAATTGATTTTGGTTGTATATTGGCTTTTTCTAATCCGCTGTAAGTTTCTTGAATGCTTTCCATATTTTTCCTTTTTTGATTGCCTTGGTATTATATACTCTTATAAAACTTTTGTCAACAATATATTTTATATTAGGTTTAATTTTTCTTGATATTTTATTTGTTTTGAATATTGTATAATTATATTATAAAAATTGGAGAATTTTATGGAAGAAATAGTTGAAAGACCTTGGGGAACTTATCAAACAATAGTTAGAGGCGATACATATCAGGTAAAGAGAATCGTTGTTTACCCAAATTCTCAGCTTTCTTTGCAATCGCACAACCATAGGTCAGAACATTGGGTTGTTGTTGAGGGCGAAGGTACAGTTACCCTTGGTGATAAAGAAATTAAATTAAAAAAAGATGGCGTTGTATATATACCAGTTAAAGAAAAACACAGAATGTCAAATTTTACAAATTCACCTGTAACCTTTATTGAAGTTCAAAATGGTGATTATCTTGGAGAAGATGATATAGTTAGGTATGAAGATATCTACGGAAGAAAATAGCCATGAAAATAGTATATAGTTGATATATACTATTTACTATTATTATTACATAAATTAAAATTTATATTGAAAATAAATAATATTCTTTTATTATTTATTTATATTTAATAGCCCTGATGGCGAAATTGGTAGACGCGCTAGTTTCAGATGCTAGTAATCGCAAGATTTTGGAGGTTCAAGTCCTCTTCAGGGCACCATTTTGAGAAAATTTATGCAATTTATAGATGAAGCAACAATATACGTCAAGGCTGGCAATGGTGGCAATGGGGCAATTAGCTTTAGGAGGGAAAAATTTATACCTAAAGGCGGTCCTGATGGCGGTGATGGCGGCAAAGGCGGAGATATTATAATTAGATGTGTTGCTAATTTGAATACTCTTTTGGATTTTAAATATACTAAGGAATTTATAGCTCAAAATGGTGAAAATGGACATGGATCAAATAGCCATGGAAAAAGCGGAGAAGATTTGATAATTAATGTTCCTGTTGGAACTGAGGTCTACTTTGATGATGAGGAGGAAGCTAGGATTGACTTTATGCAGGTTGGACAGGAAGTTATTATAGCAAAGGGTGGAAATGGCGGATTTGGAAATACATATTTTAAATCTTCTGTTAATCAAGCGCCTAGAAGAGCAAATCCTGGACAGGAAGGTCAAGAATTTACTTTGTTTCTTAAATTAAAGATATTGTCTGATGTTGGTTTAATTGGTTTGCCTAATGCTGGAAAATCTACTTTTCTTTCTGTTGTTACTAAGGCTAAACCTAAAATTGCAGACTATCCTTTTACTACTCTAGAACCACAGCTTGGCGTAGTTAGTATTGATGACTATAATTTTGTTATCGCTGATTTGCCCGGTTTAATTGAAGGTGCAAGTGAGGGCAGGGGTCTTGGAGATAGGTTTCTAAAACACACCGAAAGGTGCAGTGTTCTATTGCATTTAATTGATATTAACAGCGATGATATTGTTAGGGACTACAAAACAATACGAAAAGAACTTAAAAAATATAGCCCAGTTCTTGCTAAAAAGGACGAAGTTATAGCTCTGAGCAAATGTGATTCGCTGCCTGAAGAAGAAAGAGAAGCGAAAAAAAAGCTGATTGAAAAAGAAGCAAAGAAAGGCACAAAAATCTTTTTAATTTCAAGTGTTGCTAGGATTGGTCTAACAGATGTACTCAGAGAATTAAAAAAAGAAGTAATACACTATAAAAATAATCAATAAAATAAAAGTTTATTTTATACAAACCTATAGTTGTAAAAAATTTAATTTTTTTCTTTATTAATTCAAAAAAATATGATATACTACTATTTAGTGTATATTATTAACAAATACCATGTTTAAAGTTGTATCATTTTTAAATAGCACTATTGCTATTTCTTTAATTTTTGTTGCCTCTAATTCATTTGCAATAACTCCAGAGCAGGTTTTGCAACAGCAGCTAATTCTGCAGCAACAGCAGGAGCAGCAAAGACAGCAGGAATTAAATAGACAACAAATAAATGAAGCGGAAAGAATTAGGAGATCAAGGGAGGATGATGATATAGTTGAAGGAGTATACGACAGGGAAGGTTCTGATATTGCAAATAAAGAAACTAAAGACTGTAGAAAATTTGAAAAAATAGAAGTAATTGGAAATAAAATATTCTCTAAAAAATATATACATAACAAAATTTTAAAAAAGTATATTGGACGTTGTATAAATAGGGATAGTCTTTCAAATATACAAAACGATGTTACAAATCTTTATATTAAAAAAGGATATATAACAACAAGGGTATATTTCAATTTTGATAAGGTTAAGGATTGGAACACAATTGGAGGTTGGGGATACAAGAAGCTATATAGAGGATGTAAAAACTGCCAATGGCAGCCGTAAATCAAGCAATATCAGTTTTTATCTGAACAATGTTATTTATACGAGACTTGGAACTATAATAATAAAGCCGAGCTATCAAATAGGAACCCACTGGTTTCACTCAAAGAAAGATTTGGATGATTTAATGGATATTGAACCTAAGCTGCAATATGATTTGATAAAGTTATATGCCTACTACAATACAAGAATAAATCTTCCATTGCTCACAAAAACACAGGTTATAGACCAAAATACTGGAAAACCAGCCATGAGAGAAATAAAAACTAAAGATAGCAAAGAGAACAAAATAGTAAAAACCGAACCAATCAAAGTTAGAAACAGACTTCCGCTATACTACACGCTAACCTTTGACTCACAATACAGCTTTGACACCCTATACGGAAGCGACCAATTTTCTGTCGGAGGTGAATACACAGTCAGAGGTTTTAGGGAGAGCAATATAAGTGGGGACATAGGATATTATATAAGAAATGACCTAAAAATTAATTTATTGGATTTTTTACCAAATGCCATAGTCTACACAAAACCAATGAATGTCGGCAAACAACATAGAATTTCAATAAATGACATGATTTCAAGAACCTACCTTTCTGCTTTTTTTGACTATGGCTATGTAAGAAACAGACATAAAATACTGTCAGATTATTATAATTCAAATAGCGGATATTTAAGCGGTGCCGGAATAGCGCTTAACTATTATGGCAGATATTTAAGCTGGTCCCTAAGATATGCAAAGGCTTTACGCAGTCCAGAATATCTGCAATCAAGAGACGGAATAAAAAAAGAAGGACATAGCATATATTGGAGGCTAAACCTAAACTGGTAATTAATTATATTCATAATCTATCAAAAGATAAATAGCTACCCCCTACTTAAATTATTAATATATCTGAAATTATTTATAGAGAGTAATAGTAGTCTAGCATATTTATCAATACAAAAAACCATCAAATAATTCTGATGGTTTTTTTATTAATAGAGCAACGATTATTCTTCAACTGGAGTGTCATCCATAGGCATCAAAGCATTAGTTTCTTCTGCACTTTCAATTTCTGGACCCATAATTTCTGAACCTATAGTATCCTCAACGCTTATAGGAGTCGTAGGTCTTTCATCTGATTTTACAAATTCCAACACTTGATTGTTATTTGTTGTCAAAGTTAATTTATTCTTACAAGCTTTAACACTATTAACCTCTTTCAATAGGTCAAAATAATTTTTTTCTAAATTCATCTTCTCAATCGGACCAGCCATCATTGTACTTCCAATTGGAGACAATATTAATTGGTCATTATTTTCTATTTTATATCCAGCAAAATATCTATTTACTCCACCAAATCCAAATATCCTTCCATCTTTTGAAAAAGTTAGAGTTATATCAGTTTTCACATTATTATCAACATAGATATATTCACTATCAAGAATAGTAGAAAAATCAACTTTCATACATTTGTTTGAGAATTTTCTAAAAGAGAAAATAGAAAATCCAGCAAGCGCAAGTAGTAATACAGGTAGTACAATTTTTTTCATTTTTTTATCAATGGTTGTTTTTTATAAAATTATCACTAATAAAATATAAATCAAGTAAAAAGTAATGATTTTTCACATTATTTTAATATAAAAACTACTCATAGATATTAATATACTTTTCTTGAGTTTCTTTATCATCTGGAGTTATAATATAATCTTTTACATCGTCCCAATTGCCAATATAGAATTTCTTTTCTTTTTCAAGTTGCTTTGCAAATTCTGGAGTTATTACAAAATAGGAGTATCGGTTGAGATATGTTATCATAATTCTATTAAAAGTTGTAATATTTGGATTTTCTTTTATATTAAACTCTTTTAACGAATATAATCCATAAAATGTTACATATTCAGTTGATGTTTTTGGATTTCCCAGTGCATTCTCTAAAAATTTTATATTTATAATATTATCAATTAAGTATAATCCATTGTTTTGATTATGTAAAGTACTATTTAACATTTTTTTTCAAACTTAAATATATCTCCATATGTTTTTAAATTTATAATATCATTTTTATCATAGTCGTTATTATATTTTGAACCATATTTTGCTTTATATGTAATTGCCATATCAATAGCCTTGCTATCAATATAATTTATTTTATATTTTTTGGGGTATACTGTTATTTTTCCAAGATAAAAAAATCACCTTTTCTATATTTATTACTATAATAACTTGAGGCGATTATATAAAATTCCTTTTTTATAATACTTCTATCTTCCGCCATAGATTCATTAATAATTGTAGTATTTAATAATAAACTAACTATTAAAATATTGGTTGCCTCCAAGATTTTGATAGACTTAAACATATTAAATTTCGGTTGCGTAAATATCTTTTTTATTATTATCCTTACTGTCCAAATAATTATTTATCTTATCTGCAATTGAATTTCCAAATTCAAATGCATCAATTTCTCGTGGATTCAAATAATATCTATGAAGGTTTTTTTATTATTTTTCCATTTTTGTCATATCCCTTAAAATACATTTGTGGTTTGGTATTGTATCTAAAAATTTCCAATTGCATTTCCATTCCTTTGCTTCCTCCTGAATATATTTGTGGATTTAAGCTATATTTATATTGAATCCTATGCATTCCTTCATGTAGAATTATTGATAATGAAAAATCATAATCGTGTACTGATAAATTATTATTATTAAACATAATAAAATCTGAACGTGCTCTATATTGCTCTCCTAATTTTTCTCCCATGTCATAAAAAGATATATTTTTGAATTCTCCTAAATCAGCAAGATATTGTTGTTTGCTTAAGACATTTGTAAGCAATTCTTGTTTTTGAAAATCTGGTATAAGATCGTTATTGCTCCAATTTTCTAGCCCATACATTATCGTTTTGTCTTTTTTAATTTCCTCTATTAGGGTTGCTTGAAAGTTATTTCTAAAATTTAAATATTCTTTATCTAACGATAAACTTGCATAGAGCCCAGCTAAAAGGGTATTTTGAGCGGTTGATAATTTTTTGTTCTTTTTAAATAATTCGTTCAATTTCCTTATTTCTTCTGCCTTTTCCTGAAAAGACATTTCGTTTATATCTTTTGCATTTTTATTAGTTTTTTTTAGCACTTCATTTGCTTCTTCTATTGCTTCTTTTTTTATCTTTTTCTCATCCCTTGTTGGTGCTGGATTGTATTGAGGCAAACCATGTTCGTTTATAGCATAATAAGTCATTACATCAGCAATTAACTGGGCTTTTTCTTCAGGACTTTTTATTTTATCAAGTGTTCTGCTGACGCCTTCATATATTGATTTTACAACTGCTTCTGTTTTTAATACATTAAGTTTTGCTTGGTTCCATTGGTCCTGTGAGTAGCCGTCTATGCCTTTGCTCCAGATTCCTTCTACTGCTGCCATGTTTATGTCAATGTCAAAGTCATAGCCTCCGGTTTTTTCGTTTTTGGTTATGATTTGGGAGTCTGCCGCTTCTCTGTTGAGTGAGTCTAGGCTGCCGCTGTTCTCTTTGTTGGCTATGGTGATTGAGCTGTGGCCGATGGTTGCTTTTGTGTCTTGCTCTTGCTCTATGCCGCTGTCTTTGTAGTTGGCTTTGATGTGGCTTCCTATGCCGACGCCGCCTTCCTGCGTTTTTGAGTAGTTGTGGTCTTTGATGTCCTGATAGGTTAGGGTGTTTGTGTTTAGTGCTAGGTTGCCTTTGTCTTCGCCGGTTTCTTTGTCTAGGTTGGCTATTATGGCACCGATTATGTTGGTGTTGCCTTCGCTGTTTTCTTTTGTGCCTACGTTTATGGTTACGCTGTCATATCCGATTATGGAGGTTTGGTTGTCAACCCATTCTCGGTCGGTGTAGCTGTGGCCTTTGCCGTATGATGCGTCGCTTATGTTTGTTGTGGTCCATTTGCCGTCTAGGCCTATGCCTATGCTCATGTTGTCTGAGTTGGTTGAGTATTGATTTGAGTTTTGCAGGCTGGATACTTCTAGGTTGTTGGCTATGTCTAGGACTATGTCTTTGCCTGCTATGTTGGCTCCGGCTATGGTTGCGTTGCCTTTGTCGTTTGTGTTTTCACCTTTTGTTTTTATGTTTATGCTGCCGTTTTCGTTTTCTATGTAGGAGTTGTTGTAGGTTTCCTGTGTTGATGTTGTGCTACTGCTATGGCTGAAGTCTGGTACTCTCTGTAGTGATAGGTCTGTGCTGATGCCGACTGTAGTGGAACTGCTTGTTGTTTTGCTTTTAAGCTCCGTTGTGTCTTTGCTTGCGGCTATGTTTATGTTGCCGCTGTTGCTTGTCAGGTTTATTTCTTTTCCGTCGCCTTTAATTTTTATGCCCCCGTTGTTGAATCTATTTCATATCCAGCAAACACGTTTACATCTCCGCCTTCTATTGTTGATAACTCCGATGCAATAACATTTGTATTATTTCCTGAAACTATATTAATATTGCCATTTTTAGTTGTCAAGTTGCTTTTGATATTATTTTTGGTTGAGTTTGAATTTGATCTTATGCTCCCTGCACCGTCAATTTTTCGTTTTTTGGTTGTGGTATTGCTGTAGCTTGAATCAACGGCTGAAAAAATATTTACATCATTGCCGACAATTAAATTTGTGCCTGATATTGAAACTATATCGCTGCCCTGTACATTTATGTTGTTTCCGCTATCTATTTGTATATTTATTATTTGCAAAAAGTTCGCTTCCAACATTATTGCTATTATATTCTGTTTCTGTTTTTTTCTTTCTTGTGCTTAGTCCTCCGCCGGATTTTGTAACTTTGTGAAAATAATCCTCCAGTGCAACTGTTCCAATATTTACGTTATTTTCTGCATGGAGCACTGCAACTGAGCTTTCTGAGTCTATTGTTCCGCCAATATTGTTTATATCTCTTCCGGCTAATATTTGGAAAATATTGTCCTGTGCCGATGTAGTTCCGTCTTTATTTTTAAACGTTTGTTTGTTCTTCAAATTTTCTATAACTGAACCATTTAAATTATTTACATCCTGACCTGCGGTTATAGCTAGATTATTTTCTGCAACAATTTTTGAACCGTTATTGTTCGTTAATGAGTTTCCGGTGTTTATAATCATGTTGTTTCCGGCTATCATACTTCCAGAGTTCGTAGTATCTATTGCGTCTCTGCTATCCTTTGATAGGAATATCTGTGGAACAAGCACGTCTTTGACAACTGTTCCATCATCCAAGGTTATATCCTGTTTCACATACCATATTATATCTTTATCCGGACTATTAAGCTGTTCTTCATTTAAAGCTGTACCCACTTCTAACTCAAGCCTGTCAACTAAATTTTTATCAACATTATTATACATTTCCTCTATCTTTGACTCTGGAGATTGTTTCATGAATTCGTTATTGGTTGAATATTGAGACAGCATTCTTTCTAGGGTTTTTTCTTCCATATAGCTATCACCCAAAATTTTTGAATTTATACTATCCGGATCTAAGCCAATTCTGCTTAAGAAATATTCGCTTCCTAGAAAATTTGATGTATTTAATAATGATGGATCAGTTTCAAATAGATATTTTGAATTTGGATCTGCAGGCTTTCTAAAAATTCCATAGTCTCCCTGTGGCATTTCTATAAAATCCATTGGGTCTATTATTCCACTGTTTTTTATTTCCTTCAGTTCTGGATTTTCTATTTTTGGGTTATTGTCATATAGGTTTGAATTGCTGACATCCTGTCCGGATAATTCTAACCCATTGTTTATATTGTTCGTTGCCGCAATTGATACTGTACCGCCAGCTATTACCTGTGATTTCATATTGTATTCTTTAGTTATGGTTTTTTTCTCGCTATTATAGTTCCAATTACCGCCGCCCCAACAATTCCATCCATTTTTTCCGCAGTCATTAGTTTGTTCTAGCGATGGATTAGAGGGGTCTACAATAATAAAATCACGTGTCCACCAACGTTTTTTGCCAACATATTGCTCAGAGGTTCCTTCCCATATATAATATGATGTATTGTTAAAGTTTATTGTATTAACTAACACATTATTAAACGCCTGCATATTGCTTGCATCATTCAATAGATTATTTGTATTTATTGTAAGGCTATTGCCGGACATTATAATGCCTTCCTGTGTTATATTATTATTTATTTTATACTCATACAAATGATGTCAATAGCTTCCATCCTTTTTAGTTGAATAAATGTTTTTACTTGCTTGTTGCGGTATAATTTCCCTTCCATTCAAAAAGTCTTTAGCGTTTATTTACAGATACGCCACCCTGGCTAGGTGCTGCTATATTTACCACTGGCGTTCCATTTAGAGCTCTATCAATGTTGTGTTTCCAGGATTGTTTTTATCATCAACTACTATATGGTCTATTGGTTTATTCTGCGGAATATTTTGTTCTGCCATTAATTTTTGAATTTTCAAAAACATAAAAGTTTGTGAAATTATAAAAGTAAAAATAACATTTGCTAAAAATAAAGAAATTAATAAAAACAGTTTTATAAATTTCTTAGTATAGATTGCCATTCCTTTAAAATTAATATTTTCTTTCATTATGTCTTAAACTTTAAGTTGTGTTATTTTAAAAATTATAGTAAAAGGTATACACTATAAAATAGATATAGTCAAGTAAAATTATAAAAAAATGCAATTAAAAGTTGTTGGTTATTATAAAATATAGTTGAAATGGTATTGGCTTTATACAATTATAAAATTGCCATATTTTTATATATTGGGTATTGTTTTTTATTTTTTAATCATTATATATGAATATTATGATTATAAATTTAATTTAAAATGACAAAAAAGGAAGAGATAAAAATTACCACTAATGGGCAATATATAAAGGATTTATCTTTTGAAAATCCTCAGGCTCCAAAAATTTATACAGAAAAGAATTTAAATCCAAAAATTTCAGTATCAATAGATATTAATGGAACTAAATTACAGGAATCAATTTTTGAGGTTGAATTGATAATAAATGCTACAGCGGTACATGAAGACAAGAAAATGTTTATTGTTGAATTAACTTACGCTGGTATTTTTGGTATAAAAAATATTGACGATGATGATGAAAATTTAAAAGAAATTTTATTTGTTTATTGTCCTTCACTGCTATTCCCATATGCAAGAAGAATTATTTCTGATACAACAAGAGATGCTTCAATGCCTCCTTTGATGTTGGATACAATTAATTTTAGAGCTCTATATGAGTCTAAAAAAGATACTCTTAAGAAATTATAATTTTTATAAAGATCTTCTAGATGTTCCACATTTTTAGTGGAACATTCCTATATATCAATTTCTATAATTAATTGGCAAAGTTTTGTTTTAAAAACTGTTAAATATTCAAATTCTGTTGCACAATTTTTTGAAGGTCTTTGCATAATTTCATTGTTAGCCTTAATTTTGCTGCCTCCCACTGCCTGTATTTTTCCGGAGAATGGTATTCCATCATCTAATTTTCTATCTATCAAATAGGCATAATATGGCGTTAGATTATTGATTGTTTCAATTTCCTTATTTTCATTTATTCCATTTATGCCAAGGTGGTAATAGTTTTTATCCTCATTGCTAAAAACAAGTATTCCAGTTTTTAAGAAATCTATATATGGAAAGATATTTTTATCCTCTTTTACCAATCCAGATTTATATAGGTGAAGCCAGAAATTTGCTATTTCGCCATCCATCTTTATATTTTTCTCATATATGTTATTTTGCTGATTTTTATCCTCTATAAGTCCGTTTTCATTTCCATCAGTATTATTTGTGGACAGTTCAAATATCTGTGTCTTTTTTATATCGCCAGGTAAAAATCCATATTTTCTTTTAAAGGTTTTTATAGCGCTTGTGTACTCTTGAATATCGCCAATCGTTTTTTTGATATTATTAACATTTTGAACGGTTTTAATGTTAATAGTAAGGCTTAATATTATGCTTAATACTATAATTATTATCGTTATTTCAACTATTGTGTATCCACGTTTTTTTACTATCATTTTTTAAGTCTTAAATTTTGATTTGGAATATTTAGCCTATATAAATCTATTTTGTCAACTTCTTTTTGGAAATTTATCAAGTCTTTTCCGATTAATTTAATACTTGGTAATGATTTTACCCTATTTGGATTTATTCTTTTACCATTATATATAACACCGTAGTGCAAATGCGGACCGGTTGTCATACCAGTATTGCCGACATACGCGATGGTTTGACCCTGTTTAACCTTTGTGCCAACTCTTATATTGCTTGGTATTCTTGATATATGCGCATATTCTGTTGTATAATTATTTGTATGTCTAAGTGATACATAATTTCCAAAGCCACCATTGCATCTTTTTTGTCCAACTCTGCAATGTCGAACAATTTTTGTTACAGTTCCACTTCCAGCTGCATAAAATGGAGTTCCGACTGGTGCTGCAAAATCAATGCCCTTATGCGCTCTTGTGTAACCAAGAACGGGATGTTTTCTTCTTATTGAAAATCCAGAACTTATTCTTGCACCATTAATAGGCGTTTTTAATAGTGATTTTTGAACACTTTGTCCGCTTTTGTTAAAATAATTTGCACTATTATTCTGATCGTATCTATACATTTCATATTTTACACCTTGATTTTCAAGACTAGCAAACAATATATCGCCATCCTTTACTCTTTTTCCATTATCTGTTGTATAACTTTCAAACAATATTTCAAATGTATCGCCTTTTCTTAAATCTCTCTGGAAGTCGATATCAAAACTAAATAGTTTTATAAATTCAAGCATTACACTTGCTGGAATTCCAGCCTCAAGACCATCTATATACAAACTATCATTAATTTTTACTTTGTATTTTAAATAATTTTTATTAAGAGAAATTTTACTTTTTTTTGCTTCATATGTATCATTTTTTCCAAGGTTAACCACAATTTCTGTTTCCTTTTCATCTGGTTCAAGTTTTAATTCCTCTAATACTATTTTTTCATCAATTTTTCCATTTTTATCTTGGTTTATTAAAATTCTATATTTTAAATTTATAATTTGTCCTGCTTTTAACTGTGAAACATTGAATACTTTTTTTAGAGCTGTTAATACATTATATGCATCTGAATTTGAAATTCCAACCTCTTTCGTTAAAACATTTATTAAATTATCTCCACTTTTGACCTGATATTTCAATATTTCATAATCATCTATATTTATAGAATTATTTGGATATGGTATTACAATTTTTAATGGTGGTAATTCTTCATCAATCATGTCTGAATCGTCAGAAATGTTGTATTTAAAAAATATATATAAAAATGTGAATAAAAATACTAAAAATAAGCATATTGTTGTAAATAATACATTTTTCTTAAATTTTTCTTCTCTAAAATCAGCATTATCAAAATTTGTTATTTTTTTGTATTTAAGTGAGCTGGGACCTTTGTCCGTTGGCTTTAATAATCTATATAATTTGTTTAGTATTTTCATTTTTTTAAATAAATAACTTGCATAAAATAAAAATATATGATATAATTTAAATGTGTTTTTATCATATATACTATTGACTTATGTAAATAATATATAGGATATTTTTATTAATTCAAGAATTATTTATAAAATGAAAAAAAATCTGGATTTTAAAGTAGGCGAATATTGTGTTTATAGAACGCATGGAGTAGCTAAAGTAAAGGAGATACAATCAATTGAACTAAAAGATTTTAAGAGCAAATGTTTGGTTTTATATTTCGAAAGGGAAAAATTAACCGTTACTGTGCCAGAGAATCAAATTGAGAATATGGGTATTAGAAAGATTTCTAATATGGACGATATGGAAAAAGTTTTCACTATTTTAAGCAATGGTGTTAAAAAAATTAAAGGTATGTGGAGCAGACGAGCTAAAGAATATGAAGAAAAAATTAATTCTGGGGATATATTTTTAATAGCTGAAGTTATAAGAGATTTGACTAGAGATGTTGAAGAAGCTGATAGATCCTTTAGTGAAAGAATGATCTATGAAACTGCTGTTTATAGACTAGCTTCAGAGTATTCAATATTAGCGGATATTTCATTAGAAGAAGCAACTGCTAAAATTATAGAAATTTCAAAACAAAGAATTAAATTTACTGATATTTCTAAATTTGAAACAGTTGAAGAAGCTTAAAATAATCCTAAATACATTTGGGAAATTATTTTGTTTTTCTTAAATGTAGTTGTGGTTATATTAACCAACAATTATATATTTATGTATGATAATTAGAATTTTTTAATGGTAGATAATCATCATCTACCATTTTTTTTCTTGACCTTATTGTTACAGATAATAGATTACAAATATATTAATAAATATATAAAAAATATGAAAAAATTCTCTAAAATTCGGGGGGGGGGGTCAAATTACTAAACCACTCAAAAGCCTCCAAAATTAAAAAATCAAAAAATTTAGCTTTTTCTCTAATAGAACTATCAATAGTATTAATAATAATAGGTTTGCTTGTTGCGGGTGTGACAGGCGGAGCATCTCTAATACAAAGTGCAAAGGCCAGGGCATTAATGAATGAAGTAAACAACTATAAGCAGGGCGTAATGAGTTATTATGCTGCAAAGGGGAAATTGCCGGGAGATACAAATAACACTGGTATAATTGGGCTTGATTCGGGAAATAATATTGAAATTGATGGCAGCAGTTTTGGAAGTACTGATCATCAAGGTTGGATACCATTTTATTATATGAATGGGGAAGGCATAGTAGATTTTGATATGAATAAAGATAGGTTGAACGGCAGTTATACTATATGAAAAAAATCCAATATTGTTAAAGACACTATGTATAGATATGTATATTTAAATAGCGATAGTACTGTTGGTCATTTTGATAAACAATATTTAGGAAAGAATTCGCTGGCACTAGAGGGATATTATTTTGGAAGTATTCCGACTAAATTTATGCAATTTTTGGATGATAAAATGGATGATGGAGATGCAAAAACTGGAAAAGTTTTATCTATATGTATGGACTATCCTATTGATAACCAAGAGATTTCTGAAAATGACGAATATAATGGCGGCTCAAGTTACGAGGATGCTATTGATAAAAAGGGTTTTTGTAGAGAAAGTTATTTTGCGCTTGATGTATAATTCGGTTGGATTTATTTATTGTTATTTATTTTAATTTGATTTTTAGTCCTTTGCTAAATATTGGTTTCTGAGTGCCAGGGCGGCTGATTTTATTAGTGGAATGAAGAGAAATTCCAATATCTTCGTATTGGTATTGCTTGGTTTTCTATGACTTTTTAAGTTTACGCAGCTGGCAATGCCGCTTTTAATGATTTCAGAAACAATAAATATGCCATGGGCTTTCTACTCTTTCATACAAAGCCTATTAATATAATTATTAAAAATAGGATTTAAAAATTATTGATATTTAATATAAATAATATAAATTATATAGAGTAGAGATAATAACTATATATTATGGATAGAATTAAGAAGTATTTTAGGAATTATGTTAATTTTAAAACGGATAAAAATAGCATCTATGCGTCTCCATTAAAAAGAATTGCAAGTTTTGCAGTTGATTTAGTTATAATAATGGTAATTTTTAATCTAATTCTAAATGTTGCTGCGCGTTATGGATTTGATGGCAATATATATAAACAGGAAATTGTTGTTGAAAATAAGGGAAGTGATGAAGAAAAAGTTAGTGTGGAGGAAAAAATTGACAGAAAAACTTTAATGAAGGTTAATTTAATACTTTTGGGCATATCAACACTATATTTTACTTTATTTTTATCCTCTAAAAAGCAGGCAACAATTGGCAATCAGATATTTAAAATTATGGTTGTACATACCAAAAATGCAAAGGTTGGAATCCTAAGTGCTTTTATAAGATATGTAGCTCTTTTACTAAATAATACTATATATGGTGTTGGCTATCTTTTATATTTCTTCAGAGATGATCATGCAGTATTGCAGGATGTCCTGTCTGATACAAGAGTTATAAATGTAATAGAATGATTTAATTATTATCTAAATGGATTTTGTATACAAAGTTTTTGCTTGGTATATCGTGTTGAGTTCCAAAGAAAGTCGCATTAGATTTTATATTTAATCTTTGTAATATTATTTCTGGCAAATCTGTATAATATATTGTTTTATCATATGTTGTAACATTTCCAGAATTTAACATTATTATATATAGTAATTTTTCGTCAAAGCCAATTATCCTATTTAGGTTGTTTATATCATATTGTCTATGGTCTGGCATTATTACAACCAGAGTATCCCTATAGTTAGGTTGTTTTTTTAAAAAGTCTATAAAATCCTTTAGAAGATTATTGGTGCACTCAATACCGTTTAATAATCCATTTTTTGTGCTATTTTTACATCTTTTATCATACACGCCGTTAGGGGTATGGGTTGATGTTGTTAATATTGTTAAATTAAAAGGTTTTTTAGACTTTGAAAGCTTTTTATATTCTTTCTTTGCTATGTTAAAAATATCATAGTCTCCAACCCCCCAATTTAATAGTTGTTCATTTAGCTTTGGATATTTTGATGTAAGGCTTTCCATATCCTCAACAACATCATATCCATGTGAAAACAAATAGTTTCCTTTATTAAATAGGTATTTGTCGGCTCCTCCTAGAAACACCTGTTGGTATCCAGCTTTTTTTAATACATCTGGGATGCAAACCAATTTGCCATTTTTATTTTCTTTAGAATATGGATTGTCTATAAGAAAAAAAGATAGATATTTTGTTCCGCACTGACTGCTAAAAATTCCAGCCATTGTTCCCATTGTTCCATTAATTTGATCTATATTTTTATAAAACTCTCCCTGTTTTGAAAGTCTGCTTATATCCTTTGTATATTCTTTTATCTTTTCATTGGTTAAGTAGCTTTGCTCATATGATTCTAGATATATCCATACTATATTTTTATATTTATCCTTTGGATTTAGTATCTTTAATTCGTTTTTTGTTATATAGTCTTTAGCTTTTATTTCTTTAAAGATATTCTGATAGGATGCGTCTCTATACAATAAATAATCTCTTGCATAGCTTATTGTAAAGACGTAGAAAATTTTGTATATAAAACCTATTGGTGATACTAGCAGCGATAAAGATAATATAATGCACAATTTTTTATATTTTTGTATCTGGAATTTTCTTAAAATATAATATAGCAAAACAAATATGAAGATGCTTATCAAGATTGTATAGTATATTATAAATAATTTTGTAACTAAAGTTAAATGGAATATTTGAATATTTGCTAGGAAGAACATAAACTCTTCCTTTATTTCATAGCCCAGATACATGAAAGACAGCATTTCTAAAACTATAAAAGCAGTTATCAGAATTGATATTATTATATTTTTGTAGGCTTTATTGCTTCCTATAAAAAATGCTAGGAAAAAAATAGATAAAAAATTTATTGCGGCTATGAATATTTGCATCATTCAGTTTATTCTTCATAACCCCATATATTTTTATTTTGAATCCAACCGCTCCTGTTGTTAACCTCAACCTTGCACCAATTTTGATTGCATTTATCATATTTTACAACAACATTTTCCTCCAGCCTAAAGATTGGATTTGATTTTGTATCATCTTTTTTATACATTATTTGTGTTCCATTTATTACAATCATAGTTCTTTTTTTTGAGGTAAGATTTTTATTTACCCATCCTTCCTCATTATCCTTGTCCTTGATCTTATACCAATTGTCATATTGTCCGACCACCTTGAGCGGCATATCCTTTAATTGGTATACATACTTTATCGGATATTCATTTCCTGGACCAGTTCGCAGATTTACCTCATCTGACCTAAGGGATACATAGAATGAACTTTCAAGCTCAGCTGCATTAGAGTTAAAACAAAACAAAAAACCAATAAATAGAGCCAATATTTTCATAGAATTATACAAATTAAATAACTGAATAAATTTTATATAATCCTTTTTTTTATTCAATAGTTATTTGCTATTTATTTAACTGGTTTGATTGCATTATATTGATACAATCATTCGTTCCATATTTTGTAGAAAAAATAAATTGTGAACAAATTCCGTCATTGCGAGGTGGAGTAGCAGACATGGCAATCTCGGACAGCATTCTGTTTTACGAGATCGCCACGCTATGCCCGCGATGACGAATTATATCAATATAAGGTTAACAGTCCCTATTTAACCGTTGAATATTTAAATAGCAGCTGATATTTTGGCATAGAATTGTATTCACGGATTTTTTTCGGTTAATCTCCTATTTTGTTTGAATTGAAATAGTCCAGAATATTCATTTTATTTATATAGTCAAAATCAGGAGATATAAAAATAGGAGTATTTAATACCCCTATTAGTTTTTTTATTTCTTTTTAGTTTTTTTAGTTTCAACCGGTTCTTCCTCTAGTCCAGCTGTACCTTCACTCTCTTCATTAAATTCCTCTAGAACCTGGTCATCATTTGAGTTGAGCGGATCACAGAAATTAACCCTAATCTTAGTCTCAATCTCCTGTAGCATCTCCTGGTTATTTTTTAGATACTCCTTAACGTTTTCTTTGCCTTGACCAATTCTTGTGCTGTTGTATGAATACCATGAACCTGATTTTTCAATTATATTCATATCTACACCAAGGTCAATAATTTCTCCAATTTTAGAAATACCTTCACCATAGATTATTTCAAACTTTGCAGTTCTGAATGGAGGTGCGACTTTATTCTTTACAATCTTAACCGTTGTGTCATTTCCAACTGATTCTTCCTTGTCTTTTATTTGCGCGCCCTTTCTTACATCCAATCTAACTGACGCATAGAATTTCAAAGCGTTTCCTCCGGTAGTAGTTTCTGGCGAACCGAACATTATGCCAATCTTCATTCTGATTTGGTTAATAAAGAATACTGTACAATTTGTTTTTGAAACTGAACCAGTTAATTTTCTCAATGCTTTACTCATTAATCTAGCCTGTAGACCCATTTGGTTATCTTCCATAGCTCCTTCCAATTCAGCCTTTGGAACCAGTGCTGCAACTGAGTCAATAACTATAACATCCACAGCTCCAGACCTAACTAGAGTATCAGCTATTTCCAACGCCTCTTCTCCGCTGCTAGGCTGGGAAATTATAAGCTCGTCTAGGTTAATGCCTAACTTTTTTGCATAGGTTGGATCAAATGCGTGTTCTGCGTCAATAAATGCGCATGTTAGATCTTGTTTTTGTGCTTCAGCTATAGCATGGAGTGTCAGTGTTGTCTTACCAGAGCTCTCCGGTCCATATATTTCAATAATTCTGCCTCTTGGATAACCGCCAACTCCAAGCGCTTCGTCTAGAGTTAATGAACCTGAAGGTATTACTTTTATATTTTCAACCGGTTTTTGTCCAAACTTCATAGCTGAACCCTTGCCGAATTGTTTGTCTATTTGTTGTAAGGCTATCTCTAATGCTTTTTGTTTTTCTGTTGATACTGCCATATTATTTAGCTCCTTTATTATTTAGTTATTTGTTCTCTTTTGTGTATAATTTCTTCTATAATTGTTGTTTCTTCTGTTTTGGCCGCCATTATTTGTTTTGCCTGAATTTCTTATAATAGCGCTTAATTTGTCTTTTTTATACTGCAATAAAATCAATACTATTAATAATCCAAACATGGCTGACATTAGATATGCTATAGTAAAATTTCCAGTTTTGGCTAAGTCAAAAATCATATATATTATATATATTAAAAATAATGAACCAAAAATTTGCCCCAATCTGAAATGCATTAAATATCTGTCCTGCAATTTATGTCTATGTATCTGTTCTTTTTTAACTAGGTCAACCAAGTCCTTTGACAAACCTTTTGATATATTTTCGTATCTTTCCAGTAATTCTGGAGGTGGTAAAAGTGTCTCTCTTTTTTCTTGAATAATATTCATTTCAATCCTATATTTTTTGTTGTTTTTTTATTGTATTTTTAATGTCAATTCCTACTGTTTTCCAATCATTTCTATATATTTCCTCAGGAAAATACTTTATATCTTTATCAGATAAGCAAACAAAAGGAAAACAAGTCATAAAACCCGACAAAAATCTTCTAAACATTGTTATTATAATTAAATATAAACCTTTCCTCAATGTATATATATTATGTTTTAAATTGCAAGAAAATTTTAAATTATAATTTTTAATTTTTTATTTATACCATAAAAATGGCTATGGGTAGATTATTGCCTATTATATACTCATTTCAATTTTACTTGAAACATTTCCGTAATCCTAAAAAGCCTTAAAATTCCAAGGTCCCATCTTATCCTAACTTTTGATTTTATATATTTAAAAATTAAGCCTTGCAATATATATCTATATATATATTGCTTCTTGCTCCTTGTGGTCGCTTCGGCACTTCGCCCAACGACAAGCTAGAAAACTGAAACAAGCTTCGTTTGTTTTGGCTTCGTGCTTGATACTCCCTTTGGTCGTCTCGCACTTCGCAGATCGTTCAGCTTCGCTTCACTGGTGAAGTGAAGCAAGCTTCCTTCCCCTCTGCTTCGTGCTTCTTGCTCCTTGCAGTCGCTTCGGCACTTTGTGGGACGGCAGGCTCGTGATGTTTGGCAAGCCAACATCCCGCCCACTTCGTGCTTCGTTTGATTTTTAAATATCTCTTTGGTAAAGCGGGTTATGCGTTTCAATTAAAAGCTAAATAGCTATAAAAAACCATGGAATTTTTAAAATAAATAATCCTAGGTTATTTTTATAAAACATCATTACATATAGTTGAAATATACGCCTATCTAATTTTTTAAAATACAACTTTATAGTTGTATTTTTTATACAACTTATTGGTATATATCTATGGTTGTGAAATGTTGAAAAATTTAAGATTAGTTGTTGTTTTTTATTTTTTATAAATATATATTACATAATTAAGTTATATAAAAAGTTAAATTATTCTATTTATTTTTGATTTGACTTTAATTATGGAAAAAATATGTTGTCGCAAAAAGATTATAATATTTTAAGGCTTTTTAGAAGTAAAAATGTTGGACCATTAACTTTTGTAAGGTTATTGGAATATTTTGGTGATTGTGAAACTGCAATTTCTAATATTCAAGATTTCAATAGGAGAAGCAGGAGCAAAAACCCAATAGTAATTGCAAGCAAGGAAGAAATTGATAGGGAAATCGTCGGTTGCTCTACTATTGGTGCAAAAATAATAACCTTTAATAGCAAAGAATATCCAAGGTTGCTTAAACATATAGACACATTTCCTCCTGTTTTGACAATTTTAGGCAATCAGGAGTTGCTTAATAGGAGATCAATTTCAATAGTTGGTTCAAGGACTGCCTCTTCAAATGGCTGTAACTTTGCAAGAAAATTAGCTAGGGAATTGGGCGAGGCTGATTTTGTTATAACTTCGGGGTTTGCTAGCGGAATAGATAGTTCGGCGCATCGTGGTGCAATTGAAACTGGAACTATTGCTGTACTCGGCGGAGGTGTTGACGATATATATCCAAGGGGCAATGAGGAATTATATTATGAAATAAAGAATAAGGGTCTGATAATTTCAGAAGTTCCATTTAATTCTGCGCCAAGGGCAGAAAATTTTCCTGCAAGAAACAGGATAGTGTCCGGTTTGTCTGAAGCAATTATTGTTATAGAAGCTGGCGCCAGGTCTGGAACTCTGCATACAGCGAGACAGGCGCTTGAGCAGGGCAGAGAACTATTGGTTACTCCCGGAAATCCATACGACTATAGGTGTGAAGGTTCAAATAAATTGATAAAGGACGGTGCTAATGTTGTTACTAGTCTTGAAGACGTTCTGGATATTGTTCAAAATTTTAGAATAGATGACAATCCGATGCCATCATTTACATTAAGCGACGTGGAGAGGGAGAAGATAAAAAATGATAATTTAATTTTTGATGGTGATTTGGAAGATACGATTACCAATGATGAAAAGGCTGCATTTGAGGAAGAATTAAAAGAGCCCGATCCTATGGATAATAAGGAATTAATACTGTCAAAATTAAACCATACCCCGATATCTCTAGACCTGCTGAGTCAGGATTTGGGAATACAGATAAAGGATATAAATGAAATTGTAACAGAACTGGAATTAGAAGGAAATGTAGTTGTAGAAAATGGCATGGCTAGAATAAAATAGGTAGAAAATCTACCTATTTTTTAAGAGATTTTGTTAAATAAAATTTAATTGTTACTTGATAGCATCATGCTTTCTTTTTCCTTCATATTCTTTCTAGTTTGTCTTACAGTTTTTTTCCATCCTGCATTTTCAACGCTAGAACTTCTAGGAGCAAGAACGGCAACCATATTTTCCAATCTATCGCTAAGACCAGCTTCTTCATTAATAATAAATACTGGAATTGTGCTTCTGATTTTAGTAATTTCATCGAGAATTTTAACTCTAACCTCAAGCCCAATAGCGTCAACTTTTTTTAAGCTTTCAGTAATCTCCATAAATTCGTCAACATATCCGCTAAGCTTCTTGACCTTATTTTTATCGGCTATAAGATTGCTGGATGTTTTCATTGAAGATACTTCACTGTCAAAGGATTTCATTCTTTCCAATAACTCAGCGGCTTTTTCCTGTATTGATTTAGCAGGAATAACCTTTTCTTTTTTTTCCTCGCTTTCGTTAATATGTAAAGCAGCGAAATGCTTCATAGGCACAGAATGCTGTGGAGCATCAAATTTTATAACAGGCTCTGCTGATTTTGATAAATCCGAAGAAGAAATTGATGCACGACTATTTATAAATGAATAAAGTTCTGTTGCGGTAGACCCAACTTTTGTTCCTTTAAACTGCTCAGAAATTTCATTTAATTTAGCAAGTGCGTTACTATCGTCAATATCAGAAATAATATCCAAAACCACTTTTCTTTTACTTTTTGATAATCCAAATATAGCTTTCTTTAAGGCTGATACTTTCTCCAAAGTCTCTTTGTCTTGACCATTCTCAAATATTCTTAAAGCTTTTTTGATTGGTTTTTTTGTAGGAGTACCCTTTTTCTTTTTTGCATCTCTTTTCTGAACTTTCCTAGGTTCTTTCGCGAAAACTAAAGACCTTGCAGCTCTAATACCATTAGTTCTATATTCTGTATTTATCCTTTCTAGATAGTTTAATTTTTCTATAACTTCTGAATCCTTGTTGAAATAACCTTTAGCAAAATCTAAAACGGTCATTCGGTTAATGTCTAAACCGGTTGTATTGACATTATAGGAGAGCGGAATGATATATTTTAAATAGTCACCTTCTCTTTTATTCACCATAGCAAATAGTTTTACTATCTGAGTTCTCAATAAATTTTTTATTTTTTGACTTTCATCTGGACTCATTTCATCCTCTAAAGATGCTTGGACCATCAAAATGCCGAATAGTGATGACTGGCTAAATTGCGAATCTCTTACAACGTCTGATTCTGGAATTGTAGTACCACTAGAAACCCTTCTTAGTTGAAAACGATTGTTTTCAAAATCTTCATCAAAATAAACAGTTTCTGTTCCGCTGGCTAGTTTAAAAAACATATTGCACTGCTCAGCATCGCTAATATCTGAAACTAATGATAAAATTTTACTCCTAGCGGTTGTCCTATCATTTTTTATTGGAGAAGTTAATTGCCCCGTTATTTCTGTTCCAGATTGGAATGATAAAAATAGTTCCTTTGCGTTTGGTAGAGGAAAAATTTTCTCTTCAAATAAAAATGGCATATTAAAACATCCAGCCAAAGAATATAGTGCCTCTTTCTCTTCTCTCAATGGACTAAAATAGTTTTCGCTTCTTTTTAAAAGAGAACTCCTTAAAGAGTCCAATACGGTACTCCTTGCTTGAGCATCAAGATTATTGGCGAATGCAGAAACGATATTATAAAATATTTCAGTATCATATACACTAACTAAAGAATTAGCCATCCTTTCTATACACATAGAAACACTATTTAAAGATATTTGCATCTTCTTTACGTTTTTTTCGCTAGCCATACATAAAATTTTATCAAAAATATCAGTCAAATTTGGTTCGCCAATTAAAAAGCTATTTCTAGCAGATTCAGAAAGAAGATTAAAATAATAATCGGAGTCCATAGTCTGCTGCAAAACAAAATATTTACGTTTGGCCTCTTCAGTACTTCTATATTTTCCCGCAACATATTGTCTAGTTACTTCAGTTCTTTTTTGTTTCAAAATTTGTTCAAGTGTCTGTTCCATAAAATAATACACCGTTTGTTAAACTTGCCAATAGTATATCACAATTTTTTTTAGTTGTCAATAAGTTTATCAATATTTTAATAATATTATTTTATTAATGCGTTATTATAATAAACTAATAAAAATATTATCCAAAAAATTGAAAATTGAAATTTTATAAAAATTTTATATTTATTTTTTTTCTTGAATAATAGCAATTTTAATTCTATTCTTTTTCCAGTTAACAAACAAAAATATATATTATGGATGCAAAAACTCATAAATTTACTCCTTCAATTCTAAAAGCCTATGATGTAAGGGGCGTTTTTGGCAAGGATTTTGATACTACTGATGCTTATTTTATGGGAAAGGCCTATGGAACATTTTTAAGAAATTTGAATAAAAAAACCTGCGTGGTTGGCAGAGACGGAAGAGTTAGTTCTGAGGAATTGCAGAAATATTTTATGGAAGGATTAATTACAGCCGGTATAGATGCAATAGATTTAGGTCTAGTTATGAGTCCTTGCATGTATTGGTCTGTATGGCATTTGAATGTTGACGCCGGCATGATAATCACAGCTTCCCATAATCCCGCCGAATACAACGGTTTTAAGATGCTTACAAAGGAAGATCCGGTTTGGGGTGATGATATACAAAAAATTGGAAAAATTGCCGAAAGCGGTGATTTTGCAACAGGAAATGGCAAAATTACTAAGGCTAATGTTAGAGAAGACTATATAAAATATGTGCTGTCTTTCCTAAAACTAACTCCAAATTCAAAGGTTCTAAATATAGTTTTTGATACCGGAAACGGCGTTGTAGCTGACGTTATTCATGATGTTATGAAAAACCTGCCTGGAAAACACAAGTTTTTATATGACACTGTTGATGGAAGATTCCCTAATCACCTTGCGGATCCTTCACTTGCTAAAGAAATGCAGGATTTAAAAAACGCAGTCGTTGACGGCGGCTATGATTTAGGCATATCCTATGACGGTGATGGTGATAGATTGGGATTTATAGATAGAGAGGGATATATTTATTTTGGAGACGAAATCCTTGATATACTTATGAGGCCTTTCCTAAAGGAAAATCCTGGTGAAAAAGTTCTATTTGAAATTTCTTCAAGCCAGATTCTAGTTGATGACATTGAAAAATTTAGCGGCATTCCAGTTATGTGGAAACCAGGACATTCTGCTTTTAAAGCCAAAATGAAAGAAGATAATATAAAAATTGGCGGAGAAACCAGCTGCCATATCTACTATGGTGAAAACCATAATTTTGACGATAGTTTAGTTGCTACAATGAAAATGATTAACTTTTTAGCAAATGGAAACGAAACCCTGGAAGATATTAGAAAAACATTTCCTAAAACATATTTGACTAAAAAAATTAAGATAAAAACTCCAGATGATATTATTAAATATAAAGTTCCTGACGAGATTGCCGAAAGAATGAAGGCTAAAGGAAGAAAAGTCATTCAAATTGATGGTGCGAGGGTTTACGTAAATAAAAGCGACTGGTGGCTAATCAGGAGTTCAAATACAGAGCCTGCTATGACAGCAAGAGCAGAAGCTATGACAGAGGAAGGTCTAGAAGTTTGCAAAAAAGAGCTTAAGGAGCAATTGCAAATGGAAGGATTTGATATTAATTTTGAATAATACCATTATTCATAAATAACAAAAAATTAACCAGCCTATTAATGGGTTGGTTAATTACTTTATAGCTACTCTTAAATTATTTAGTTATCGGAACTATGACAGTTAAAATATCACCATTAATATTATATTTCACGTCGCCTATAGTCGCCTTTGTCTGAGGTATTTCAAATAATCTATAAACAGAAACTAATTCTTCAGCCTGGTAATCTCCAGATTTCATTTGAAGGTAGCCAGCATAGGTAATGCCCAAAACATTATTTCTCAACTCAAGTCCAACATCTTCCTTCTTTAAACCATTTGGCACAATAAGTTCTAGAATGAAAGCCTGTTGTTTTTCATCATATCTCTTACTTTTTACAATCGGAGCATTATTCCTTTTAATGTTTGTTGGCACATTCCTTCTTCTAAAATCATTTCTTATATTATTCGCCTCAGCTCTAAGTCTTTCAGACTCATGTTTCAGACCTCTATGAATATCTTTGCCATAGATAGCAAAATTAGTTAGTTGCGAATTAACCGATACTTCATGAAGTTTTATTAGATGAAACAGTTCTAAACATATTACTACTATTAGTAGTATTACTATTAGCATGGTCATTTTATTTTCTTTATTATCTAGCATAATTTTTCCTTGATGTTATATATATATTTTATACTATAGTCAAAAAATTAAATTTCAAGAATTAATTCTATTTTCAGTTGTAAATAAATATTAATATTTTAAAAATCAGAAAAAAATAGAAGTAATGATTTATTATTCATTACTTCTATTATTTAGAAAGATAAAAATTAGATATCCTAATAATCTCTACTTAATGATGAATCCCTTGATTCTGGTCTCTCACCCAAATCTCGCGTTGTAGTAAATCTAACCATTGTAGTAACTTTGGCAAGCTCTGGAATACTATCTGCTATAGCCTTCTTATTCGTGGGAGATTCAACCTGCCATTCATATCCTCTCATTTTTGGATCTGTTGACGCTGCATATTTAAGCTTATCAATTTTTAAGATTCTATGAATTTGACCTTCATATGCCTTATCTAATCCAAATATTTTACGTATTTTATTATGCCTTGCAGCATAGTATAGCATCTCCACCCGCTTATCTTCTACAGATTTTACAAAATTCGCTTTATTTTCTTCTTGAAACAGATCCTCAACAGCTCCTTTATCTTTAAACTTTAAAAAATCCATATCTTTTTGAGTCAAACTTACTATAGCTTTAGTAATATCATAAAAATTATTCTCAATATTATTCAATATATTGTTCGCAAAATCATCAAGATATAAATCAGAATTAATATACCCTATAAAGTCTCCGACTTTTTTAGAATCTGCTGAATCTACAGTTTGACAATATTTATCTAAAACATCATATACTACTTTCAAAAGCATTTTATTTTGCATAGAAATAGATCTATCTACCACTTTGTCATTAATTTGTTTTTTAAAGGTAGCCATATCCAAATCTGAATTAAATGCTATCAATGTTTGCACAACAACAAAGGCATTATTTTGAAATTCCTTTAATCTATCTTTAATTCTTGAAAATTCAGCAGTTTCTGCCCTAGCGGCTTTATTCATAAATAAAAAATCTAGTGTTATAGACGAATCAACCTTATTTAATCCATAGCATGAAGTACCGGAGAAAAATCCTGTACCATAGCTAAAAGTATCCAGCTTTTCTAAATCTATATGAAACAATAAACTTTCATTAAAAAATAAATTCTGAGTATGCGCATCTTTATCACCCATTAAAGAAACAAAAACATTTCTATATAAAAACTGTTTCATCAGATTTTCATTATTAAAAATATAGAACATTCCAACGCCGTCGTTAAACTCTTTACCTATTTGGCATAGATCTTCATATGGCTTTAATAGGTTTTCAAAACAGAAGAAACTTTCTTCATCTCCATCCTTATCTATTTCAGTACCAATAACAACATTAAAGGTTTGACAGCCTAAAAAGTTATAAAATCTTGATAAAAAAGGCATCATATCATGATTAGCATATGTAAGTCCTGAAAAATATTGTCCACCGGTATCTGGTATTTCAATCATTCTCATAATTTTTTGTTCCCTTCCAGATACCTTTGGAACCACTTTTTTAATATCAGAAGAAGGAAAACTAAAAGTTGGCACATCATCCAAAATCCTCCTAGATAAAAATCTATCAACATAATCTACAGCATGCAATTTTCTATACAGTTCTAGAACTCTTGCTGATAGTACAGATTCATCAGAATACATAATAAATAAAAATAATTATTAAATAAGTAAACTTATTATATTGCAAAAATTGAGATAAACCAACATTTAAAACTAAAATATCTCTAATTAAAGCCAGTAAACAGCAAATTTCTTTTAATTTTAGATAATTAAGATATTCAAAAAAATATTTACCTCGAGGAATTTACCTCGAGGAACTATAAATTTAATAGTGAAAATACTCCCATTATTTTTACATAAAAAAACAAAAATAAATCAGGTCAGTCATCTTTAGCTATTAACCCTTATATATCCATTAGGGAACTATATAGAAATTGGTAGATTATTTATTACAGCAGTCTTCATTATTTCCATTCAGAATTTCTTCCCTAAATGAAATTTTATCCTTTTTTATTCTCTTCATTTCTTCATCGGTCAGTGTTTTCTTTTTCCTTATTAGAGATAGCGGCGGAAGATTTACCATAATTTTTTCTTTAGTCATTCTAATTTTATCAAACCATTCCAAAGGAATTTTAATCACGGGATCTTGACCAGCATGTATAACATTAGTAACTTCGTCAGTTTTACTGTTTATAAATTCATGGATTACAAGCTTAATTATTTTATCATCAACAGGGGAAATAAATTCTAGCTCATCACCAGCATCCATCCTATTCTTTACAGCAACGTTTATATAGTCGTTTCCCCAACTTTCAACATAACCAGCAAATTCATATTCACTAAGAGACTTCGTCATACCATAATTACTTGCTAAATCAGTAGGTTTTTCATGCGCAAATGCAAGAGAAAAACCCCTATTTGAAATAGTATACAACTCATCAAGATACTTATTATAATCCCATTTTTCAGGATTTTCAAAATAATCATCAATAGCCCTTCTATAGGTTCTTGCAACCATGCCGGCATAGTATTGTGTTTTGTTTCTACCCTCAATTTTTAAACAATCAACCCCAATTTGTAAAAATTCAGGTAAAACTGGCAATAGACACAAATCTTTTGAATTCATTAGATATGAACCATTTTCTGTTTCTTCAATTTCTAAAAAATCATTTGGCCTGGTTTCTTCTTCAAGTAAAAAATCAAACAATTCTTTTGTATCATTATTTAGAAGGATTTCTTTAGATATATCCTCCTTTAATTTCAAATGAACCTTATAGTTCCACCTGCATGAATGGGCGCATTTTCCCTGATTTGCTCCCCTTCCAGTAAAATAGTTTGAAAGCAAACACCTGCCAGAATATGACATGCACATAGCGCCATGTACAAACGTTTCTAGCTTTATATTTGGACATTTAGATCTAATCTCTCCAATCTCTTCAAAACTCAACTCCCTAGCCAAAACGCACATCTTAGCGCCAAGGTCTTCCCAAAACTTAACACCAAGCCAAGATGTCACACTAGCCTGCGTAGAAACATGCAAATTTAATTCTGGAGCATTTTGCCTTAGATACATAAAAACAGCAGGATCAGCCACTATAACACCATCAGGTTTCGTTTTTTTCAAAACATCCAGATATTCAGGGAGTTTCTGTATATCGCTATTATGCGCAAAAAGATTAACTGTTAAATAAACCTTTTTATTTCTAGAATGCGCGAATTCTATACCCTCCAAAACTTCCTCCAATGTAAATTTAGACTTAGCCCTTAAAGACATCGTCGGAGTTCCACAATAAACAGCATCGGCCCCATATAGAATTGCAGTTTTCAACCTACTTAGTGAACCGGCTGGTACAAGCAGCTCTGGTTTTTTCATTTCATTCCTTTTTTATTTAATATAAATTAATTAAGCTTCATCAACATCATCTTGAAGTATTCTAACCTGTTTCTGAGTTTCCTTGATTTGCTCTTTAATATCTTCTGCAGCTTTTTCATCTCCACTAGCTTCAGCCTGTGCCAACTGGAATTGAAGAATCTTATACTGCTGTTTTGCCATTCTCAATTTGGTCCTGTTCAAAATATCCGCCGTATTATCAACAGTATCTTGAGAGCTTGAACTACCTTCAAAGTCAGAACCTAAAATAGCAGCGGCAGCACCTTTGCCAAATCCAATCAGGTCATCGTTATCTTCACCTAAACCAAGTCCCGTAATACCCTTAACGCCGAAATCTTCACCAATACCTTCAACCGCCAAATTAACACTTCCTTGAGCTTCATACTGTTTGTTGCCAATATCACTTATAGTTGTAATATTCTTAGCATCTTCTACCGCATCATTCAAACTGCTCTGCAATGCAGCATCTTCAGCCTTCATATCCATAATTTCTTGATATAAACGCAAGGATTCGTCATCAATCTTGCTATCTCTTAGATGATTAGACAAGCCCATAGCTTCATCTATTTCATCGCTTCTACTAGAAATTGATAGAGATAAGTCATCTATTTCTTTTTCAAGTCTAGCCCTCTTGCTAGGGTCAGAATCACCAAGCTCTTCTAATTCTTTTCTCTTGTCAGCCAAATCTTTCATGTCTTTTAACTGGTCATCTATCTTCTTGCCCACTTCATCATCTGCTCTTTCTTTTAACTTAGCCAATCTTTCAGCAGCATCATCAACTCTAGCTATAGCTCCCTTGTTATATAAGCTGTCTTTATCAGTATTCTGCAGCAATCTCTTCCTATCCTCATCAATCTCTTTTTTCTTCATATCTAGCTCATTTGGTTTAGCGGATGCCAATTCAGCCTTCTTTTTCTGTAAGGATTCTAATTGTTTTCTTCTCTCTTCACTCAAATCTTTTCTAGCTAATTCTTTCTTAATAGCTTCATCTTCACGTGCAGAATCAACCTTAGAAACATTTCCTCTAGCGTTTAATTCTCTATTCAGCTCATCAGAAGCCTTTGCAAGGTCTTCATAGCTAGTCATACCTTTTCTAAGGTCACGTAATTCAATTTTAGCCGTCTGCCTTTCTACATTGCTACCTTTCTCATGGGCTTTCGCTAATTTTTCTCTTAACTCAGCCTCTCTCTTTTCATCATTCTTTCTCTTTTCTAAAGCTTCCATTTGTCTTCTAGCTCTGTCTCTAATGCTTTGCTCCAACTTAGCATCTTCAGATATTTTTTTCATTCTTGAAATTTCATTATCCAAATTCTCTTTTTCCTGCTGTTTTCTTCTAGCTTCTAACTCAGCCGTTAATTTTTCTTCTCTCCTCAAAAGGTCTGCTTTTTCTTTTAGAGCTGCAGCATATTGAGCCTTTGCCAATCTTTCCTGTTCTTTCATAACTGCCGCATGTTCTTCAAGAAGATTTTTCTTGCCATTTAATCTGTCAAGATCTCTTTCATACTTCTTAGCATCTTTCTTATGATGTTTTCTATCAGCATGAGATTCTTCTCTGTTAAGCCTCTTGAGCATGTTATCATTATATTCGTCAAGTTTTCCACCCGCAATGCCCAATCTAGACATAGCTTCCTGAAGCTTAAACTGCCTCTGAACTCCCAGATATTCTGATTGAGATAATCTGCCTGTATCACCTCTTTTATCAGCAGTAAATTTCATATTCTTTAATAGAGAAGAATTTTCAAAATACTTAGAATAGTTGCCTATCTGATCAGGTTTCATAGCCATTTCTCTTCCAATAAAATCATTCATTCTATCATTTGTCAATCTGTCTATAGTATCAGCACTCAATGGTTTTCCCTGGCTAGCCATAGTTTCTGCTAATTTAGACATATCCTGAGAAATTCTTTCCATTTCCTTTCTAATCGGTTCTTTAACGTATTCATTTTCCATCTTATTTCTGAACTCATTAACCTTCTTATCAACCTCAGAACCAGTATATCTTCCACTTTCAAGTATTTTATTTCTGTAATTTTCCGTTGCCTCATTTACAGCATCCATACCTTTCAATTTAGAGTCAAGCATAGCATTAGCCATAAGATTAGTACTATCAATCTTATCTTTAATAGCATTGATAGCTTTGCCACCAGTAACGCCCCATAGACCACTGCCAGCCTTTCCTGCAACACCCTTAACTCCATCTTTGAGAGCACCAGTAGCTCTAGAAACTATACCAGTATCCCTTCCATACTTTTTGCCATCCCATTTGCCTTGAACTTTAATACTACTGTCAAGAGCTTCAGTCAGCGTTTGCAATTTGCTACCGAATACACTTTGTCCTCTCTTCAAACCACCGCCAGATTCTCCGCCAATATCAATCATACTGTCTATAATATTAGGAACTTTCTTCATTATCATTCCAAACAAATATATTAGAACGCCGATAAATAATAAATCTATACAGAATCCTATAAATCCTGGCTGCGGATATGAATCATTCCATCTAGCATCCCAAACCTTTATACCAAATGAGAAAAAGTTTAATACAGTGTCAACATCGCCATCAGTATTTGTGGCTGCCTGTAGTAGAGGAACCTTACAAACTTCAAAATGCAAAAGTTTTGAAAACTGCTGTTTTATTATAGCGGAAAAAACAAACAAAAACAGGAACAAAAACGCCATATTTGCAAACCTTGCGCCAACAAACGCCAACCAGTTTTTAAACATATGTTCTGTAGTTTTAAACAGATAGAAGCTTATAAATATAGGTCCTAATGCCAAAGCTAAAATTGCCTGTATGAACATAATTATATATGGGAATATAGCATTTACCAATTGATATATATAATATATAGCCAATATATAGAATATAGGTATAACTATAAATCCAAACCAAACTCCAAAGAATAAACCCTGAACTTTTCTTGTAATTGATTCTGAGAATAAAAACGTTATTGAGTCATCTATAAACTGGAACTTGCTAGCCAAAGAACCTCCCAATGCAACATTGCCTACAGTAGGGTCAAACATCCTATGGGTAATATTCGCTATCATTACTATAATATCAGAAAATCCATCCAAGAAAAATCTAACAACAAAATAGTCATAGACCTGCCAACTTGTAGCCGTAGTAAATCCAAGAATAAATGTCAATTTCAACAAAATTCCCATTAACTCTTTAGTCTTATATTCCAAACTACCCATAGCAAATTGAAGACCTAAAAACATCATATATAATATTATAGAAACCCTGCAAACCCAGGCGAACATAGTATCTTTCACGATATAGTTATATACCTGTGTTAAAACAGGATCCTTTTCCTTTCCATATATATCAGTAATTTTCAAATTTCCTGAAGCATTTCTAGATCCAACAAAAACCTGCTCCAAATCTCCAAGTATTTTTTTTATTATTCCTTCGTCTTCTGTATCACTAACGCCCCTATACATATTGATTACATATTCACCGACATTATCCCTATAATATCTGTCATAGATTATAAATTTAACCCTTTCATTGCTTCTAACTATAGTTTTATTTTTTTGTTTGTATAGATATGGTGCTTCAAATGTGAATATTGTCCTATCAACCTTTGTTTTAGTTCCATCGCTTTTTTCAACTTCCTCATAGCATTCATTAATACCTATTTTATTTGAATTAGTGCCATGAAAAAAATCTTTATCGCATCTTATGCCACCAATTAAATATTCAGACCTATATGGCTTATAATAGGCCATATTTTTCTTACTAGCATCACTAGCCAAATAACATTCATCAATTGTTATTATGCCATCGCCATTTTTATCCGTAGCATATGGCGCATCACATGCCACAACTGCAGTTTTTAAATGGGTCGCCACCTCAGGAAGTTCAAATCCTGTCTTTCCAAAAAACGCTATATACAGCCCCTCACCAGCCGTTAACCAGCATGGCTGTTGTGTTTCTGGATTTAAAAATATCTTTGTATAACCAGTATCTTTTTCTTGTAAATCATATGCTGAAGTAACATAATCAAGTTCCCCCTTAACACCCATATCAGGACTTTCTGGATTCTTTGTTCCTAGAACACAAAGTTTGTTTTTATTTGCCCTCATTGTAATTTCATTTCCGTACTTATCGGTTATCACTTTAAAATTTCCATACCAAGGCGTCCATGAGCCTTCAATTTCAAAGTAGAAGCCATCACTTCCGCTAGTAAATACCTTAGAATCAACCCACTCAGCCCTTTGAGAAGGAGAAATTTCATCAGGCAATTCATCGGCATTTTGAACAAGAGTCTTTGAATCCTGTTTATAACCTGAATCATTACGTAATCCAGCTGGATTTGCTGGAACTACAGTTCTATATGCGCCCCCCATATCATTAGCGATAACACATTCTAAAGCATCAGCAGAAGACGTGTTTATGACAGCAAAAATCAGTAATA
>CALXSC010000087.1 GCA_944391025.1 uncultured Rickettsiales bacterium | reverse complement strand
ACATTGATAAAAAATTTTATTCATGGCGAAGTAGTTTAAAGCAAAAGTTAGACTTTAAACATAGAATTGGCAGATTTAAACTAAGTTTTATTGTGCGAAATTTAATAAAAGAGTTTATTGGGAATGTCTAATATATTGGCTATAAAATATATTGACATGTAATTAAATTTATTTATACTTTCAATAAAAGTTATTTTTAATTTAAATAAAAATTGAATTTTATAATTATTGATACATAATTAATTAGCTGATATAAAGAGTATAGCAATGGAAGAACCAAACAATTATAAAAATTTTGATGAAAATTATAGAGATTCCATAAAGTATTCCGTTGGTAACGGTAGCTATTTCAAAGATGGATTTAATTGGTATTGCACTCTATTTTTAAGGTCAATAGTTGATAGAACATTCTTCGTTTTTATGTCTATAATGGGCGTTATAATTATATATTATGTTGTAACTTTAATTTTTATGCTGCTGCCATTAAAAGAAGATATTTATATATCTATAAGGGAAAAGGATTTAACAAAATATCAAACAAAAATCTATGACCTTTCAAAAAATGAAGAGACACAATCTACGGACGAGGATATACTAAGATATTTATTAATAGCCTATGTAGAGGAAAGGGAAGCCCATAACTATAAGACAGCAAACATAAATGATATAAATAAAAAACTAGAAAGAGTTAGAAATGTATCGTCCAGCGACGTATTCAATGAATTCAATTTCTTCATGAGTAGAGAAAATCAAAACGGTCCATTCTATTATTTTGGTAGGGATGCCGAAACCACGGTTCAAATTAACTCATTTAAATTTATAAGAATCCATAGGGAGAGATTTATTGACAAAGTAAAAGATTTTTTTGATATAGGTTTAATGCCTATAAAGGCTGAAGTCTATTATACGCTAAGGACTCAAATCGGAGAAACAATTACAACACAAAAAAGAAAGGCTGTTATATCATTTAAATTTACAGGTGTTGAATATGACGAAAAAACTGACCAATATTCACCGGTAAAGTTTTTAGTTACAAGTTATAAAAATTATGAATTAAAATAAAATCTATGAAAAAATTAATACTTATTATTATATTATTTTTCTCAGCAATAGTTCAATCTTCAGCCGTGCAATTGCCTAGAGCTTTAGGAAGAGAAAAGAGATTTAAGACATACGTATATAATCCAAATGATGTATATAGATATGTCGGATATTATTTAAACCAGGCCTATATTGAGTTTGAAGAAGGGGAATCTCTGCAGACAATATCAATGGGCGACCCTACCCCATGGCTTACTTCAGTTCTTGGAAATAAACTATTCCTAAAGCCTGTAGCACCATATCCGCAAACAACAATGACTGTATTTACAAATAAAAGAAGCTATTATTTTGAACTTGACGCAATGGAACCGGATAACGTTAAAGAAGAAGACATACCATTTTTTATAAAATTTGTATATCCGTCAAGCGATGACAAAAACATAGTTAAATTCAATGTTACTAGTAAACGTGATGACTATCCAGACTTAACGGATTTAAGCAAATACAACTTTAATTACGAATTTGCTGGTACGCCTTCAATTGCTCCAATAAAGGTATTTGATGACGGTATATTTACTTACATGGAATTTAGAACCGATAACGCTGAAATACCGGCAATATTTGCCGTAAATGACCAAGGTTATGAGGCTCTAGTAAATTTCAGGATTGTTGATGAATATGTTGTTATAGAACAGGTTGCCGGACAATTCACGCTTAGAAGCGGTGGAGACATAGTCTGTGTATACAATAATTCATTATATAAATTTCAATAGTAGAAAATGTATATAAGGTATAGAATAGTACATGAAATATTTAAAAACTTTCTTGGAAATTCTAGTATATGGTATAAAATATTAATTATATCCTTTCTACTTTTAAACCCGTTTATATATTTATTGGATAGGTTCTACCTAAATACAGGGTTTGCAATCATAGGATGGACGATAGTTATAGAGTCTATAGTAATTCTAATGATGACTACCCAATGTTTTCCATTTCCACCATTATCGCTGCTTGTATGTGAAGCCGTTGCTATGAATTTAATAAACCCACATGACGTATATCATGAAATAGTAAATAATCTTTCAGTAATTATGCTTGTTATGTTTTCAACAGCCGCAATATTTTTTCATAAGGATTTTTTATCGTATATTTTCTCAAAGGTTATAATGAGAATTAAGTCAAGAGTGCTATTGTCATTGTCAATACTAGTCCTAAGCGCAATAATGTCGGCATTCCTTGATGCGTTAACCGTAGTAGTTATTATGGTAAGTATTGCAAATGGTTTGTTCAGCACCTATACAAAATATATTAAACAAAATGAAAAAGACAACAATAATTCATCCAATATTAAAAGTCTTAGGAAATTCTTAAGGGACATATTAATGACTAGTGCTATTGGAACTGCCATTGGCGGTGTTTCCACAATAATTGGCGAACCCCAAAATTATATTATAGGCAAAATAGTTAACTGGGATTTTTTAACATTTGCATATAGAATGAGGTTTGTATCAATTTCATGCTTTATTTCATCAATAATTATTTGTATAGTTATAAATAAACTTAAAATATTCGGATATGGATTTAATCTAAACAGGGAAGTGCAAAAAGTAATTAGAGATAGGGAAAAGGAAATAGAAGAAAATATGAAGCTTTTTGAAAAAATATCATTTTTTTCACAGGGTATTTCAATAATCCTATTCATAACCTTAATAGCCTATGGATTTGCTGAAATTGGAGTTATTTCAATAGCAATAATAGGCATAATAACCTCATTTACAGGCATAATAGAAGAAAAGAAGATTGGCGAAGCCTTTAGCGAATCGCTGCCATTTGCTACGCTAATAATATTATTTTTTGCCATAATTAGCATGGTGGATTCACTGCAGCTATTTGAGCCAATAATACATTGGGCATTTACATTCAGCAATAGGATACAATTATTGGCATTCTATATTGCAAACTCAATTCTATCAATGGTTAGCGATAATGTTTTTGTAGCGGGCATATATATAAACGAGGTAAATCAAGCCTTCAAAAATAATATTATAAGCCATGAACAGTTTGAAAAATTAGCAATAACAATAAATGCTGGCACAAACATATCATCAATAGCTACGCCAAACGGACAGGCGGCATTTCTATTTCTTTTAACATCATCAATAGCGCCTTTAATAAATCTGTCATATGGAAGAATGCTAAAAATGGCACTGCCGTATACAATAGTATTATCAATAGTTGCGATAATGGCGTCCTGTATATTATAGCAATTACGCCATGCTTTCGGCTCTCCTATACCTAAGAGCCTCAAGAATATTTCCTTTGCTTATATTTTCCTTGCACTCCAGATCAGCTATTGTTCTGGCTATTTTTAATATTTTAGTATAGCCCCTCATTGATAATCCATAGGAATTTACTGCTTTTTGCACCAATTCTTCAGTATCTGGTGATAATTTCATAAATTCACCCAACATATCATTTGTGGCATGGGCATTTAGCATTGATTTATTTGAAGTATTTTTATATCTTTTTGCCTGTATTTCCCTAGCTTTAACAACCCTATTTTTAACGTCCTCACTACTTTCATTTGTAATATTTTTTCTTTTGGATTCTTGGAATATATCAATCCTGGGAACTTCTATACAAATATCTATCCTGTCTAAAAGTGGGCCGGATATTTTAGATTGGTATTCCTTTGCACAAATTGGAGCTCTTGCACATTTTTTCTCCTTGTCCATCAGATGACCGCATCTACATGGATTCATTGCAGCAACTAATTGAAAGCTTGCAGGAAATGTTATACTTGAGTTAGCTCTTGCAATTGAAACTTCGCCATTTTCCAAAGGTTGTCTTAAAGAATCTAATACCTGCCTTGAAAATTCTGGAAGCTCGTCTAAAAACAATACTCCCCTGTGGGCAAGCGATATCTGGCCTGGTTTTGGTTTGGCACCGCCGCCAACCATAGCTGCCATAGAGCAGGAATGATGGGGATCCATAAATGGTCTTGCAGTTATAAGTTCTCCATTTTTAATTTTTCCAGCAACACTATTTACCATATTTATTTCCAATATTTCTTCACCTGTTAAATCTGGAAGTATGCTGGGCAATCTTTTAGCAAGCATAGATTTTCCTGTTCCAGGAGAGCCTATCATTAGCAAATTATGTCCGCCAGCAGCAGCTATTTCTAAGGCGCGTTTTGCCTGTTCCTGTCCAACAACGTCTTTTAAATCTAAATATTTTGGTTTTGGCAATTCTTTTTTAAATTTTGGTCTCGTTATACCCTGCTCACCATTAAGATGTGAAATTAACGAAAGGAGATTTGGCGCGGCAATAATTGGAATATTATCTCCAGCCCACAATGCCTCAGGACCATTTTCTTCTGGACAAATTATACCGAGACCTTTGCTTGAAAGTTCCATGGCGGCAGGAAGTATTCCATTTACATAGTTGATATGTCCATCAAGCGACAATTCACCCATTGCTATATAGCCATTGGTAGAATCATGCCGGATAATCTTCATCTCAGACAATATGCCAATCGCTATTGGCAAATCAAGAAAAGTACCCTCCTTTTCAATATCGGCTGGAGTTAAATTTACAGTTATTCTTTTTGCAGGAAATGATAGGTTCATTGAATGTATTGCGCTTCTTATCCTTTCCTTGGATTCGTTAACCGCCTTATCCGGAAGTCCAACTATATTAAATGCTGGAATTCCACTATTTATACTAACTTCAACATTGACATCAATAGCCTTCACACCAGAGAATACAAATGTTTTAATTCTTGATACCATTATAAAAATTAATTGTTATAAAGCACTTTAATTTATTACATTTTTATATTACCGTCTTTTTTAATTATCAATACATTTTATTAAAAATAGACAATATGGGCAAATTTTAACAAAAAAGACTTTATTTTTAATAATCTTATTATAATATAAAATACAGAGTAATTTTACGAAAAAAGTGTTTGGTAGGATAGTAATATTATTTATCATTATATTTATTTGTTTTGATAACACTTTTGCAGAGGAAAAAGGATATTTTGATATACAAAATGGCTCCGAATATCTAGGTTTCTCAAACATGAATAAAGAATTTAAAATAACATCATTAATGAATAGCGCAATAGCTAATGATGCTAAAGCTGCCAAGATTTTTATAGCATCCGGTGCCGACGTAAGACAAAAAAATATAGCAGGAGCCACAGCGCTGCATTTAGCCGCTAGAAACAACTCATTTGAAACAGCACAGGTACTTATAGAAAATGGAGCCAGAGTAAATGAAAGGGACTTTGAAGGATGGACTCCATTAATGAGGGCTAGCTTGGCTGGAAATCAAAAAGTAATGAAGCTATTGATAGAGCATGGTGCGGAAATATGGTCACAGAATAACTATGGTGAAACTCCGTTAATGCATACAGCAATGGCAGACTGCCATGAGTGCGGAAAGCTAATACTAGAAAATACAGATAGGCAGAGGTCAGATAGTTCCCTTATCAACAATCAAATAAAACAATCTTTACAGATAGTTAATAAAAGATATAACGAACCATTTATAGCGCTATTAAATAGCAATATAGAAAACAATTCATTACAGCCATTAACTATAGGTGATAGCGCATATGACAATGTAAATAAAGCAATGAATAAAAACGATACCATTGATGAAATGGATGCTGGAAACATTACACAGCTAGTCTATATATTTACAGGAAAGACAATTTCTAAAGAAAAGATGCAGGAGATCGGAAAAAGTGCCTATGACACTTCAATGAAGGAGCAGAAAAAGAACAAAAACAAAAAAGAAATTAGCAATAAGCCAATTATTTTAGACCTTGATTCTGAGGGTAGCTCTGAGCCTGCAAAGCCAAAGGCAGATGTCAATACGATAAGAGAAGAGGATAAAAAATCAAAGCAAGAGCTTAGAACAGAAAATACTGAAAAAGAAGAGCCAAAAAATAATAGCAGATATAAATTAGTTCCAACTCTTTCAAAACCAGTTATAGAGGAAGAGAAGATTGTTGAAAAAAAAGAAAATACCAGGATTAATAAAATAGAAAAGGCTAAGGAAATCAATAAAATAATAGAGGTTGTAGAAGACAAAAAAGAAATAAAGCCAGCATTTACATTTAAGGGCGAAGAAAAATCTATTGACGAAATTAAATTGGAAAAAGAATCTATAAAGCAAAATGAGACTCCGGTTAAAAATAAAATAGAAAAAAATGTTATAGTTGAAGAAAATGAAAGCACTGGAAAATATAGACTGGATCCAACCCTGTCAAAACCAGTTATAGAGGAAGATATAAAACCAAAATCAGAGATTGTTGATAGTAAAAAAAATATAAAATTTAAATTAAAGAATAATGAAAATACATTAAATAATAGGGAAGTAAAAATTCAAGAAGTGAATAATAAAAATAACTATAAATTTAATTCAAATTCCCAAAAAGTAATAGAAAAACCTATGGAAGGTTCAAAAAATATAAAACTGTCAAATGATAAAAATAAAAAAGTTTACAGAATAAAATCTGCTGATAAACAAAGTTTTTCTTTTAACTCAAGCATGGAGGATAAGAAAAAAGGTATGAAACTTATAAACAATAATAATAAGTTAAATCCTGATTACGTTGAATATAGCCTACAAAGTGATGAAAAACCTTTAAATAAATAGAATGAGCTTTACACCTAGAATTTTTATAAATGATGAATTATCTTTGGATAGAGAAATAAAAATAACCGATAAAACTTTTCACTATATAGCTAATGTTATGAAATGTAAATTGGATAGCGAAATTATTCTGATAAATGGAAAAGATGGTGAATTTTTATCAAAAATAGTATTTATAAACAATAAATATCTAGTCTTAAAAATTATAGAAAAAATAAAAGATTTTTTAAGGCAGCCTTTTATGGGGCTTATTTTTTCTCCTATTCAGAAAATAGACTTGCTTCTAAAGGGCGCAACGGAACTTGGTGTAACTAACTTTTTCCCAGTAAATACTAATTTTACAAATAAAAGCAGTATAAAAATAAACAGGATAGACGGCAATATAATAGAAGCCGTTGAACAATCAGAAAGACTTGATTTGCCGAAAGTTGATAAAATTGATACTCTAAAAAATACGCTTGATAGAATATCAAGGGAAAATTCAATAATTTTTTTCTGTGAAGAAAGGAGCGGTAAAAACTCACCTATGGAAGTCTATAGAAATACAAATGTGGATAATAAAAAAATATATGCACTAGTTGGACCAGAAGGCGGATTTTCTGAATCGGAAAAGAAACTTATAAAATCCTACGGCAATGTAGTGTCAATAACGCTTGGAAATACAATACTTAGGGCGGAAACAGCAGTGATTTCTATTTTAAGCATATTAAAGGCCCTATATATCTAAAATTTTGATTGGCTTGACAAAAAATAGGAATAAAATTTGGTTAGTCCATACAAAATTTTAATATGTTAGTGAATAATAGGCTATATGTCAGAAAAGAAATCAAAAATTTAGCTTTTTCTCTAGAAAAACTAAATATAATGGGATTGCTTGTTCGGGTGTGACGGGGGTGCAAGTCTAATAAAAAGCGCGAAAATAAGAGCATTTATTAATGAGGCAAGGGAATATAATCAGGCTGTCTATACTTTCAGAGCCGCAAAGGATAAGCTGCCTGGTGATTTAACAAATACAGACAAAATCGGGCTACATGCTGGCTATACATATGCAAAAGGGGATTTCAAAGCTCCATATGACGGAAGTAATACAGTATATGGAACCCCAACACTTTCGTCAGTTGGACCATTTGTTGAATTGTATTTAGAGGGCATTTTAGATTTTGAACCAAAAAATACAAACAATACATCAGGACACAAATATGCACATATAGCATTAGCAAACAATGGGGCAATTCCAAAATCAAAATATGAAAAATACATAATGATATATTACCAATATCAAAACAATACAAATACTACAAGCGGTTCATATAACCAAGGGTTAGTAGGAAATGCGTTAACCTTTAATCCAGGAGACAAATTTATAATCGATCCAAAACTGCTTAAGAACTTAGATCAAAAACTTGATGATGGAATATTTAATTCCGGAAAAGTAAGAGGTTATTGTGAGGGTAGTAATAAAAATAAAGGTTTAAATAGCTACGATAATGCAATTCAAAACAATAAAAATTGCGCTTGGTTTTTTATAAAATTAGATTAATTTTTATTGACAAAATTACGTTTTTAATTAATTATATCTATGTATAATTATAAACGGCATCACAATGAACGACAATACTCCAGACAATCTATTTGAGAAAATTAACTCTCTAGGTACACTTGATATATTTATAATTTCTCTAATAATTGTAGCATTAATTTATATATATTATAAGTATAAAACACTAAAGGTTAGCCAAATAAATTTTGAAGAAGCAAAGTCTGGCGTTGATGTGCAGCTTAAAAAAAGATATGACCTAATACCGAATATACTTTCAATAGCAAAAAAATACATGGAGCATGAAAAGGATTTGCTTACAGAAATTACATCACTGAGGGCAGAAGCCATAAAATCAAACAGCTATGAAGAAACAATGAAATATAATGAAAAGCTAACGGAAGATATGCAAAAACTTTTATTCTCAATGGAAAATTATCCAGATTTAAAATCAAATATATTGATGGGACAGGCAATTGAAACATATAATGAAATTGAGGAATATATATCCGCAGCAAGAAGATTTTACAATTCAGCACTAAATGATTTTAAAAAACAATCAGAAATTTTCCCAGGCAATATTTTTGCAAATATTTTTAATATCCATGTGAATGATAAATTTTTTGAAGCAAAGGATTTGGAAAAAAATACAATAAATGCAAACGATTATTTAAAATAGGATAATGTTAAATAAGCCAACCATAGAACTTGAAAATGGATTTAGAGACTATTATGATAATAATCTAGTATCGGGAGTTTTATATATAAACAAACTAAGGAAAAAATATCTAGCCATACTAATAGGCTATATATTAATATTTTTAAGTATTACCCTATATTTTGCTGTAAAAAAAGCCTATATGAATATATTTATATCAATAGCAGCAATATTGTTTTTCTTCACAACAACCTATTATATTTATATATATTTAAAAAATAAACTTAATGGGAAGAATATATTGCTTGACCAGATATTGAAATATTTTGAAGGTTTTACAGCAGTTCCAGAATATACCGATATAGTATCAGACAAATACTATACAATTAATGATAGAGATATAATAAATTCCAAATTAGTTGAAGACTACAATGTATCGCATACCGACGATGAAATATACGGTTCCTATAAAAATGTAAATTTAACAATTTCAGAAAAAACATTAATATTAAAAAAAAGAAACGCCGATAATAGAATTGAAAAAAGAAAAATATTTGAAGGATTTTTTGTACTTATGAATATGAATAAAAAGTTTTCAGGACAAACTATTATAAGGAGAAAAAGATTTTTTAAAAACCTTGAATTTAATCCTTTCTCAAAATATGGCTTTGAAAAGGTCAGCCTTGAGGATGTAGAATTTAAAAAACTATTTGAAGTACTTACAACGGATCAAATAGAAGCCAGATATATTTTAACAACCGCCTTTATAGATAGGTTTAAAAAATTAATAAAAATCTTTTCAACAAAAAAAATTGGATGTTCATTCTATAATAATAAAATATTAATATCAGTAAATGTGAATAGAAATACATTTGAATGCACAAATTTATTATATCCAACAACATATATAACTGCAAAAAAAGTTTTTGATGAAATATTGTCTATTTTAAAAATTATTGATATTTTAAAATTAAACAATACACTTGGTCTATAATATATAATTTTATAAAAACGAAAAATAGGAAGGTAAAACTTCCTATTTAGCGTAGCAGCCTAAAAATATGCACTATTTATGTTCTTCAAAGAATAATCCAAAATTAAATATACTCTGTTCATCAAAATAATTTCCAATTATGTGCATTCCAATTGGCAGACCCGTTTTTGATGTTGCAAATGGAACACTAATAGCAGGCAATCCGGCCATATTTGCAGGACATACAAAGAAATCATTCAAAGCATTGCTATCCTTATCTTTAGCTATTTCTTCAGCTGTCTGTTTTATTGGAAAAGCAACACCAACAGTTGATGGAGTTAGTATTACATCAACCTTTTTAAAAGCCTCTACAAATTCATTAGATAATTTTCTTCTAATCTTTTGAGACTTAATAAAGTATTTTTCATAATTTTCAGAAGATGATAGAAAGTATCCCAAAAGAATTCTCTTTTTAATATTCTCATTAAATCCTTCGCTTCTAGATTTATAATATAATTCGTCAAGGCTTCTAACTTCCTGCTCTGTTCGTCTACCAAATCTAACGCCATCAAATCTTGCAAGGTTTGAGCCTAGTTCAGTATATGATAAAACCATGTATAAAAGTGCAGTGGTTTCAATACTTGGTATTGAAATTTCAATTACTTCAGCGCCGCCTTTCTTTAATAATTCAACAGCGTTATTAAAGGCAATCCTATTGTCTTCTTCCAATTTATCACCAAGGTTTAAAAATTCCCTAATTACACCAACCTTTTTGCCTTTTATGTTGGAATTTAAATTTTCTAGATAGTGAGGAACTTCTTTTGCAACAGTAGTTGAATCCTTGTCATCGAGACCGCTTGTTAGCTCAGTTAAAAATGCGGAATCCCTAACGTCCTTTGTAAAAAATCCAGCCTGGTCCAATGAGCTGGCGTATGAAATCATACCATATCTAGAAATTCTTCCATAGGTTGGTTTTACACCAACCAATCCGCAAAAACTTGCAGGCTGCCTAACTGAACCGCCTGTATCACTACCGGTTGCCGCTAAAGCCATGTTTGCAGCTACTGCTACAGCAGAACCGCCAGAAGATCCGCCAGGAACTAAATCCCTGTCATCGTTATTAGCCTTAAACGGACTTATAGTTGGTCCAAAATAACTAGTTTTAGTAGTTGAACCGCATGCAAATTCATCCATATTTGTTTTACCAAGCATCACGTATCCCTCTCTCTTCAATATACTTGTAACAGTTGATTCATATGGAGGGACGAAATTTTCCAACATTCTTGATGATGATGTTGTCCTTATACCATCCGTACAGAACAAATCCTTAACTGCAAAAGGCAAGCCTTCTAACTTTCCCCCTACCCCCTTTGCAATCTTTTCATCTGACACTTCAGCTCTCTTTCTAGCCAAATCAAATGTTTCCGTAACAAATGCGTTTAAATTTCTATTCTTTTCAATAGCTTTTATAAATTCTTCAGTTAATTCATGGCTGCTAAATTTCTTTTTTTCAAGTCCTTCCTTCGCCTGCAACAAAGTTAATTTTGTTAGTTCCATTTCAAATCCCCTATTTTATTTTTCCATAACCTTTGGCACCACAAAGTAATTATATAATTCCTTTGGAGCACATTTCATCAATTCATCAACCCTGTCACCATCACTCACAACATCTGGATATTGCCTTAATGCCATATCATATGGATTTGTTAATTCCTCCAAGCCTTCAGTATCAATATCATCCAATGCCTCAAGCTTTTCTAAATCACCATTAATTATCTTTAGATAATTTTCAACCTCATCAGATTTAATTTCTATTTTTGCTAGTTTGCAAAGCTTTTTTAATCTATTTTCGTCTACAAATTTTTTCATTTTTGCCTATTTTTACACAAACTAAAAAAAATAATATACAACAAAAAATTAAAATCAATAATTTGTTTACAATTAAGAAACTTTATTTTTATTATCTATATCTTTAAAAGCCTTCTCATTTTTAATGCTTTGTATGGATTTAAATATCTAAATTTAAAAAAACCCAAGCTAATCAAATTCAAAACCTTATTCCTAATCAAATCCCTATATTCAGCAAATGTTCCATCCTTCAGTCTCTCTGCAACAAAAACCTGATAAACCTTTTTAGAAATAAGTCTTTTTATAAAAATTCTCTCAATAAAATTCATTCTATGGGTATTGAAAAAATTATTCAATTCTTCAATTAAATTATAGAACTCATCAAGTTTTTTAGCGGAAAGCCTAATATTTGTTTGGGATGTTGGCCTATACCTCCATGCAATCAATTCTTCATCTATCGTAACACACCTTTTGCTATTATATAAAACCTCCATATTAAGCAAAATATCGTTAATCGCAGGTAATTTCAAACTAAATCTAATATTGCTATAGATTTCTCTTTTAGCAAGTTTTAACCACATCAGCATAGGTATATCATCCTTCATGACAAACTTTTGAAAAAATGGATAATTGTAAATTCTTTTAGTTTTTATATTTTTTACATCATATAATTTGTTAAAGCTAAAATCATCACCATCACAGAATGATGTACCTTTGCAAATTGATAGATCGCAATTAGTCTCCTTTAATTTATAGTAGAGTATCTCCAGATACTGCGGATGATATATATCATCATTGTCCAAAAAGGCTATGTAATCACCAGTAGCTATATCTAAGCCAGCATTTCTTGCAGCAGAACCACCTTGGTTTTCTTGATTTATAATAACAAATTCCATACTGCAGTTTTTCTGCATCCTTTGCAAAATCTCAAGTGATTTATCAGTTGAACCATCATTAACACAAACAATTTCTATATTTTTATACGTTTGATTCAGTACAGAATTTATTGTTTGCTCCAAAAACTTTTCAGCATTCCAGACAGGTATTATTACAGATATTTTTTCCATATTATACTACTCTAAATTATTCAATAACTTTTTAAAATCATTACGTATTTTAAAAAATTTAAAAATTCCAAGATATGCAAAATGGCAAAGCCCATCTTTCCAAAGTTTTATCAAATTATTTGCAACTTCAGTTCCATTTTCCCTATATATTTCGCTATTTTTAGTTAAAACATAATAAATATAATATACATTTTTTGCTATAGTTCTTTTTACGGCAATTTTTTCTAAAAAATTAAGCCTATTATTCTTCATAAATTCATTATACTCAACAATGGAATTGCAATATTCCTTAAATCTTCCAATTGTAAACTTAGGCTGATGTGATAATGAATCGCCCCTAACCCTATAGGCTATCAATTTTTCATTTAAATTTACACACTTTTTGCTTTTATATAAAACTTCCCACAAAAATAGCGTATCATTCATAACTGGAAGTTTTAAATTAAATCTAATATTTGAATATACATCTCTTTTTGCTAATTTTAACCACATGAACATTTCAACTTTTTTCTTCAGCACAAATTTGTCAAAAAATGGATTATTTAAAACTGACTTTGGCTTTATTTTTTCAATTTCAAATGTATTAGAAAAGCTATAGGTTGGCGAAGTAAATTCTAGATATTTACAAACAGCAACATCAGCATTATATTTTTTCAAAAAACTGTACAATATTTCCAAATATTGTGGGTGGTATATATCATCATTATCCAAAAAAGCTATATAATCACCAGTAGCTTTTTCCAAACCAACGTTTCTAGCAATAGAACCGCCTTGATTCTCTTGGTCTATAATAACTACTTTTCCCCCATGATTCTTTTGAATATTTTTCAAAATTTCAAGTGAACTATCAGTTGAACCATCATTTATACAGATAATTTCAATATTTTTATAGGTCTGATTTAATACAGAATTTATCGTATTTTCCAAAAATTTTTCTGCATTCCAGACAGGTATTATTACAGATATTTTTTCCATTTGTCTATCCTATATAGCTAAATATTTTCTTCCGTTCAAAAAATCTTCCGCAAGATTAAAAGTTCTTAACCAAAAATTTCTATATTTTGTAAAATCTTTTGTGCTAACTGTTCTTTCAGTCTTTTCAAGCGTATTATCATTTTTTCTTAAATAGCCTTTTATTTTAATTTCATTAACTTCTTTGGAAAATAATTTTCTACCACTAGCTAAATCCAATTCAAATATTCCATCCAATTCTTCAGCTTGCAATACATATTTACTTAATGGTTGATCGCACTTATAAAAGAAGGTATGGCAAAATTCCCTATTATGATATGGTATTATAGTTTTGCTGCCCTTATCTGTAGCCCATTTAAAATATCCAAAATACGATAGGTCTTTAAAATCAACATCCAACCCTAATTCTTCCTTTAGCTCCCTTACTCCATCTTCCATAGTTTCGCCGCTGACTATATGTCCGCCGCATGAAACATCAAGCATATTTGGATTAGTTGGCTTATTTTTGCTCCTCAATTGGACTAAAAGCTTGCCATTTGGTCTGACTATCCAGCATAAAAAAGACTGATGCCATAAACCTTTTCTATGTGCTTCATTCCTTTCCTCCTTTCCCATTGGTTTAAAGTCTGCGTCATATACATCAATCATTTCAGTCATATTTTTCTCCATTTATTTTAAATTATTTCAAATACCATTCAATGGTTTTAACAATACCGCTATCAAAATTTTCATCAGCTTTCCATCCAAGTTGGGTTTCTAATTTTGTAGCATCAATCGCATATCTTCTGTCATGACCTGCCCTATCCTTAACAAATGTAATTAATTCCCTATAGCTTTTTCCATCCTTGCTAGGAATTCTTTTGTCCATATAGGTTAGTATTGTATCAACAATCTGCAAATTATTTCTCTCATTTCTTCCGCCAACATTATAGGTTTCTCCAATTTTGCCCTCATGGAATATTAAATCAATAGCTTTGCAATGGTCTAATACATATAACCAATCCCTTATATTTTTACCATCACCATATATAGGTATTGGCTGTCCAGCAATAGCATTTCCTATAATCTTTGGTATAAGTTTTTCCCTATGTTGTTTTGGACCATAGTTATTTGAACAGTTTGATATGATTGTATTTAGTCCGTATGTATGGTTATAGGATCTTACTATCATATCAGAACTAGCCTTTGAAGCTGAATATGGACTGTTTGGTGCGTATGGCGTAGTTTCAGTAAAATATCCAGTTTCGCCAAGCGTTCCGTAGACTTCATCTGTTGATATATGGTGAAATCTAGAATCCTTAAAGTTTTCTTTCAACATATGCGGACCATCAGTCCAGAACTTTCTTGCCACATCAAGCAGAGTAAAGGTACCAAATATATTAGTTTCCATAAAAGCTGCAGGACCGCTTATTGAATTATCAACATGGCTTTCAGCAGCAAAATGAATAACGCCATCTATATTGTAGTCAGAAAATATTTTTTCAACAAGTTCTTTATCACATATATCACCCTGGATAAACCTATAGTTTTCCATATTTTTACATTCAGATAAATTATCCAAATTTCCCGCATATGTCAATTTATCAAGGTTTATTATATTATATTTATTTTTATATTTTTCACAAAAGTATGGAACAAAATTTGAGCCAATAAATCCAGCGCCGCCGGTTATCAAGATGTTTTTCATTTAAATATATGGTCTATAGTTTACAATTAAATAAATTTTTAATAATTTATCGGATAAAGTCAAGGAGAAAGTTAAATAAAGATTAGCAAATATATATTCAATGGGATATTGTGATTGTATAAACCAGGGGCGGCCGCAGCCCTATTTTTTCATTTTTTTTAAGTCCGCACTAAACGACAGCCTTTACATCTGGACTAGCCTGTAGAGCAGCGGATTAACTTAAAAAAATGAAAAAATAGAGCAAGGCAAAGCCTTAGGACTTTTTTCTTCAAGTCAATTCGCCAAATTCACCAGGCAAACTATCCACAGCCAAATTCACAAGCCAAACAAACATCGCATAGAAAAAAGTCCTGCGGCCGCCCCGCTCCTGCCGCAATCACAATCATCCATTTAAAAAATATATATTTTTATAGATTTTTATTTTTAATAATCTATACTGCTATTTATATAGAAAACTTTGAATATTATGCTAGAAAAATTAAAATACCAGAATAACCAGCTATTTTTTGACAATATTAATTTAAACGATATAGCTAAAAATTTTAAAACACCAATATATGTATATTCAAAGGATAAAATAGCGGAAAATTATAATCTATATAGCGGCAATTTTAAAAATCTCAACATTAAAGACTATTTAATCTGCTATGCAGTAAAGGCTAATGAAAATCTATCAATACTCAAAATATTGGCTGGGCTGGGAAGCGGCGCTGATACAGTATCCGCAGGAGAAATAGAAAAAGCAATATTGGCAGGTATAGAAGCAAAAAAATAGTATATTCAGGAGTTGGAAAAAGCGATGAGGAAATAGAATACGCAATAGAACAGGAAATCGGACAAATAAATATAGAATCCAGGGAAGAATTTCATAATATTCAAAAAATAGCAAAAAAATTAAATAAAACAGCCAACATTTCAATTAGAATAAATCCAAATATTGACGCCGGCACCCATGAAAAAATTACCACAGGAAAAAAAGAAAATAAATTTGGAATTAGCCTAGAAATAGCAGAAAAAATTATAGAAGAATCTAAAAAAGACAGCCTAATGAATTTCAAAGGTCTATCGGTACATATCGGTTCACAAATACTAGATGTGAATAAATTTGATCTAACATTTAAATATTTATCAGACATATACAAAAAATATCCAGAGTTTAAAACAATAGACCTTGGCGGAGGACTTGGAATACAATATACAACAGATGACAAAACCCCAGCCTACAGTGATTTTGTAAAACTAATAAAAAAATATTTTGGAAACCTAGATATAAAAATTATAGTTGAACCCGGAAGATCAATCATGGGCGATGCTGGCATTTTACTAACAAAGGTTATATACGTGAAAGAAACAGAAACAAAAAAATTTGTCATTGTTGACGGAGGAATGAACAATCTAATCAGGCCAGCAATGTACGGCGCATACCACCATCCGCTATTGGTAAATATAGAATCACAGGAAAAAGAAACCTACGATTTAGTAGGGCCAATATGCGAAAGTTCAGATGTATTCGCAAAAAATATACAACTCAATAAAATCAAAAAGGATAACTACATCGTTTTTCTAAGCGCCGGAGCCTATGGAAGAAGCATGTCAAACAGCTATAATCTACATAGCCTAGCAGGAGAATTATTAATTGAAAATGGCAAAATTATACAAATAAGAAAAGAAATAAATTTTAAAGACCTTTTAAAATTTGAAGAATAATACATTTATAGTTTATTAAAAATATTGTAAAGATTATATTGCCGCTATTTATCCAAAGCGTAATATAGAGACCAACAATTAATCCATCAGTCAATTAGTCATTAATTGTTTAATAAAATTTTGATACTGTCCACCATTTCTTAACTTTTAAAATAACCAATACTAAAATAATATTAATGTAATAACAAAAATAAATAATTACTATGAAATGTCCATATTGTAATTCCAGCCATATAAATAAGAATGGAATAAAAT
>CALXSC010000086.1 GCA_944391025.1 uncultured Rickettsiales bacterium | reverse complement strand
AAAAATTCTATACGGGAACAAATCTATTTTAGATTCGTATTATCCGGTTATAATTAAAAATATAAAAATTAAAATATAATAAAAATAAATTTTACTAAAAATATAATTTAAATTAAAGTTTTCTGTATATGATATTATTGGCACCATTATAGTAATTAGAGTAAGAGAATTTAAAAATATATCCTTTGGCGGTTGAAAATATGGAGTTTGTATATTGTTTATCAAAATATATGTTAATATAACATTAAACCAAATGCCGTATTCACTAGAAAAAAATGATATAAAGTTATCCTTATACCCTATAAAGTATTTAGCAAACACAAAAGAGATAAATATATTTAAAATCGCAGATATAAAATTTTTATTTAGAAATATCTTTAATAATGTGTTATTTATTTTTAATTTAATCAAATTCATTTCTTCCTCCTTATCAAAATTCTAAAATATGGACATTTGCCATTAACACATAAATCTTTTCCATCATTACCTTTTCTAAATTTTACAATCTCAAACTGCTCTGGATTATACTTATCCAAGAAAGTTATTGGAACACCAATCACACCATCGTAATCACAAGGTATATCAGCTGTTTTGTCTACATTTATTGCATCGTAATTATCATATTTTGGAAATTCTGGATTGGTATAGTTTGGATTATTTTTGTCTTCTTCATTATTGTAATATTTTTTGTATAGAATTAAATTTTCGTGCCTCTGCGCATAATCAATGTTTGTAAACCATCTGACACCCTTTACTCTTATATATTTATTGCCGCTTTCATCAACTCTGAAACCGCTCGCTTGAAGCGGGTAGCTTTCTGGAACTTGAAATTCCCTATCACCGCTGTGTATGCTACACCCCATCCACAATTTATTGTCTCTTATAAGTTTAAATATTTCTTTATAGGTAATTGCATTCATATTCCCTATAATAATAAACTTCTTATCATATTCTACTAGTTGTGCTACATATTCCCTAAATAAGCTAAATGGCGGGTTTGTGACAACTATGTCTGCCTGTTTTAACAGTTCTATACATTCTTGGCTGCGGAAATCACCATCACCCTTTAACTCTTTAATGCCTATGTCTTTAATGTCTGGAACTCTGCCATTTTGTTTGTTACCCTCATAGATTAAGTATACGGCTTTTTCACTATTGTTTTGACTAAATAAGTCCGGGTTTTGATTTTTATAACAAGTTGTAATTAGTTTTTTTAGTTCTAAAAATTCAAAATTGTAGGAAAAATAGTGAAAAAAATTGCTGACTCTTGGATCGTCGCAATTACATAAAACTGTTTTGCCTTTAAAATAGTCTTTATAGTGTTTTAATTCTTTTTCTATATCAACTAATTGAGTGTAAAACTCATCATTTTTATTCTTTTTTGCTTTGTGGAGATTGGAGTTTTTGGTTTTTAAGATATTCTTACTCTCTCTCAATATATCCTCTTTATTGACCATATTTATACAGTTTTTAATTTATAAAACAATTAAAATATTAGCTATTAATCTTCTTAATAAAATTATTAAAATCCTCAGGGCTTTCAAACCTCATATACACAGACGCAAACCTAATAAAAGCAACCTTATCAATTCTTTCAAGATAATCCATAACCATTTCACCAATTGCAGAACTTTTAATCTCAGTAGTTCCGCTGCTTTCAATCCTCTTTGAAATATCCGAAACTATTTCCTCAATTTTTTTAGCTTCCAATCTCTTTCCAGCGCTTGAATTAATTGACCTACTAAGTTTATCCTTATCAAACAAAGTCTTCTTGCCATCCTTCTTAATTACAAATATTTCCTTTCTCAATATTTTTTCAATAGTTGTAAACCTAGCATCACAGTTTGGACACAATCTCCTTCTCTTAATAGCCTCCCCATCTTCACAAATTCTACTATCCTTTACTGCTGTTTCTTCATTGCCACAAAATGGACATCTCATATCAATCTCCTTTTTATTTATTTCTTTTTAACCACAGGTTTTTTGGCTGTTTGTTTTTTTATTGAAGCCGCACCCTTCTTCACCGTTGTTTTTGCAGTCGGCTTAGCCGCAGATTTTTTAACAGTAGTTTTTTTATCCTTTTTATCCCCCGCAACCTTCTTTACTGCAGGTTTTGCCACAGTTTTTTTCTCACTAGAAACCATTATCCTTGACTTTGGACTAAACAACTCCTCCAGCTTATATATATCCCTAACAGCCGGCACAAAAAGATGAACTATTATATTTCCAAGGTCATAGATAATCCAGCCATCATTTGCATTGCCACTAATCATACCACCCTCATACAAACCATCATTTTTCATATTAGACTTCAAAGCCTCCATAGAGGACTCCACATGCTTGCCAGACCTGCCGCTGCCTATAATAACCCAATCCGCTATTGAACTAGTCTTACTCGTATCAACAACAATAATATCATCAATTTTCAAATTTTCAAGCTGGTCAATAATATAGTCCTTCAATTCCTTTTTAGCCATAGTTTCGCAAAAAATTTAATCTAACTTCATTATAAAAGCTAAATATTAAAATGCTATTATTTTTTACAAATTATAAATCACAATATTCAAATTCACTCAGAACCAACCAAACCTTCCAAAAACCCCCAACACAAAGGCAGCAAGAATAACCCTATCAAATTCCACATAAAAATATAAAAAAAGTTAATCATTATTTATTAATAAAACATCAATCTCTCTGCCATATATACATATATATAAATTAAAAACAATATCAAACAACACAAACACCCATACATCCCTTTCAACTCTATCCACAGTTACGCTACAAGCCTTTTCATCATTTCACAATCACAGATAGAGTTTTACAAAGGTTTAAAAAAGTTAATCAAACTAATTAATTAAATTAATAAAACATCACAAAATATATAATCAGATTTAATAATTCATACAATCTAAAGTAGATTGAATTCAAGTTCTAATTATATAAAACACCATAAATCAATAATTGTAATTTTATCCAATATCATTCATATCACAACTACAAGTAGAGTAAAACATCAATTATATAAAAATTCGCACTTTTCAAAAAGAAAGGTGCGGGAGTTAGCAGAACACTTGATGTTCCTTATAAGTTTCCCCATCACATGAAAACGAGGGCTTATGTCTTATAAGTTCCCGCTTTCATGGAAGCTCATAAGGTTTAATTATACAACAGAGTATAATATTTTGCAATACTATATCAATCATATATCAAGTAGGCTGCTACACCTATTTTGCCCTTACGACTAAATTTATTTTTACAACTTAAAAGTTAATTGTCAAGAAAAAAAATGAAAAAATATATAAAAACCCTTGCACTTATTTTTATAGAATAAGTGCGGGAGATTATAAATTGCTACAACACGACCCTTGCAAATTTTAATCTGCAATGAGACCTGGACATATTCTGCAGGCTCCCGCTAAGTGGTTGCTTACAAAATGAATAATAAAACTTTTACGGTTATCATGCCGCTTTATTCCATCTACAGCTTGATTAATTTAAAAAATTAACCAATTTGATAATATAGCTTTGGTTGTAAAAGTCAATGGTTTTTTGAGGAATATAGGATATGTTGACTATTGTGGTGAGGATATTATACATTTATTAATGTGTTAGTATGGTGTGCAGTGCGTGTACGGTGTGGATATTCTGAAAAAAGGGATTGGATGGTGGTGGTATGGGTAATTGTGTGGCGGAATTTTTGTGATATTGTTTTATTAATCTATTGGTGTAATGGATGCTAGTGATGGTTGTGGATTGAGAGGCGGCGGGTTGCAATGAAATTGGCGGGATTGGTAGGCAATGGTTTTTGAAATACTTGGCATGGGTTGGTGGGAGTGGGTTTTTGGTTGTGATGGGGCGGTGTAATACAACTTGAAGTGTAGTAAGTAGTTTAAAAAATTTGTATGATTAGATAAACTAAAGGTGCGGGAGTTCACAGAACCATTAATGTTCCTTATAAGTTTCCCCTCCCTACGAAAGTGAGGGCTTATCTCTTATAAGCTCCCGCATAAAATAACTGTTTATAAAAATATGGATTTGTTGTAAAAGTTAATGGTTTTTGACGGTGTTTCTGGCGATTATAGTCCAATCAACTAAAAGAATTTTGATTACAACTTAATACAGTGATATAATAAAATTCTAAGATAACAAAGTGGATTGAAGTAAAAGTTAAGTTTAGGGCTGTGAATATTAGTTGTATTGGCTATAGTATATGGGGGAAAGAAGGAATGGTGAGGGAGACGGGAGGGGCGGCCGCAGCTATATTTTTTCATTTTTTTAAAGTCCGCCAAAACCGACAACCTCGCCATCTGACCCAGCCTAAAGAGAAGCGAACTAACTTTAAAAAAAATGAAAAAATATAGAGCAATGCAAAGCATTGGGACTTTTTCACTCTCTGCCCTTCTCCAAACACCCCAGCCCAACTAATCACCACCGTCAGTTCTGCGACCTCTCCCCTAAAGAGAAAAAGTCCTGCGGCCGCCCCGCCGGTGCCCAAAAAGGTATGGTTATTTTGTTAAATTAATTATTGACAAATATAAAAAAATTGGTATAATCGTCCACGGAAAAATTATTAATTTGAAAATGGAATATGGTTCTGTTAATTATTGCGGTTATTCAAAACTATTAAGTAATAGTATATTCTGTTTTTATGTTAAAACTCTGTTCACATTCAAGAAATCTTTCAGTAGTAAAAAGCTCCCAAAGGGGAGTAAAATTTAAACACACACATTTATGTATATTTGTATCTGCCAAATTCGGCAAAATTTATAATTTATAATTTTTAGTAATAATATTTGTTGTATTATAGAAAATGTTAAGAGAATATGTGCCGCCGTCCCTTTTTAGGATTGGAACGAGAATTTTTGTAAATCCAGGTTTAATTGATTTGGATGAAAATAAAACTGGTAAAATGTTTAATAATGCCTTTGGAGACATTAGTATGTTGGAACCGTCAAGAACTCCTGTAAAATTTGCACCTTCTTCATTGATATTGGATCAAATGAGAAGGGAAACTAAAGTATCTTTGGTTGGCACTGGGCCAATGGAAGTTTTGGAAGGTGATGTTTTGGAAAATGAAGTTTCTGAGCCTAAGGTTCCACATGAAACTTTTATTAGGTTGACTCCTGATAGATTGGATCAGATTATGGCTCTGCAGGAGATTACTTTTGCGAAGCTTAAGGAGGAGGGAACGGAGAAGTTTTTGTATAGGAAAAGTAGGGAAGAATATGAAGCCTTGTTGACTGATAGGGATTCTTTTGTGGTTGGTTATTTTGAAGATGGTCATTTGGTTGGACAATTGGTTGTGAAAAAATTGGATGCTGAAGAAGAAGAGGCTGGTAAGGATTACCATATTTCTTTGGGTAAAAAAACATTGCTGGGAATTGCCGGTGGAGTTGAACGCTTTTCAATAGGGGGAATGATTGTTCATCCTGAGCATAGGGGAAAGGGTTTGGCGCAGAGATTAATATCTGAGGCGGAAAAAAGTTTGATGGCATCACGATATCCAAAAAAGGTTTGTGTTTCTGCTATTTCTAGTACGGAAAATCCAGGCAGCTATTTGTCATTTATGTCGTGTGGATATAGTATGATATCAAAATTCGTTTCTAAGGAGGATGGTGATACGGATTATTTATTGTATAAACCTCTGTCTTTGGAACATGCTATTGATATTGGCGAGAGTGGTTCCAAGTTCCCTTCATCTAAAAGGATTCAAGATTTAGATGCTTTGGATGAAAGGCATTGCATATTTAGGGATGCAAATAAGACGTTCCATGTTAGGGATATGTCTTTGATGTCTATGAAAAGAGAAGGAGCGGGCTTATCTGCAGATATGTTATAATAGCTATTATTTAAAATTATCTTGTTTTTAAAAGTGGACAAGATAATTTTTATTATTATGGAATTAAATTGATAAAAATAATGTTGGAAGTATTTGAATTTAAAACTGTAAATCCTGGCAAAAGTATTTTGATTACTGGAGCTGTCCATGGAAATGAAGTGTGTGGAGCTATAGCCTCGAGAAAGATAATTTCAAGGATAGAGTCTGGAGAATTAAAATTGAAAAAAGGTTCGGTAACGTTTATACCAGTATCAAATCCAGAGGCGAATAGGATTAATGAAAGATTTTTTGAAGTTAATCTAAATAGGGTTATTAAGAAGATGGAAAATCCTAAGCTGTATGAGGAAAAAATTGCAAATATTTTAACAGACTATATAAAATCTAATGACTATCAATTGGATCTTCATTCAATGCATGAAAATGGAAAACCATTTGTTTTTCAAGATAATCCGGAAGAGGCTGAATTTGCAAAAATACTGGGGCTAGATTATATTTTTGTGGGATGGCCAAATGTCTATAGGGATAGCGAAACTGTAAAGGATTATTCAACCCAGAGCTATGCCCATAGTGTTGGCAGAATTAATTGTACTGTTGAATGCGGTTCGCATACGGATCCTAAGGCTGTTGAAGTTGCTGAAAAATGTATTCTTAGGGCTTTGGCATATTTGGATATTATTGACTATGCTGAAGCAATGCCTTCAAAGCAAGTTTTTATAGATATGAAGAAGGTTTATTTTAAAAAGTCGGAAGGAAAATTTTCTAAAAACTATGTTGAGTTGGACAAAATTAATAAAGGTGATGTGGTAGCAGTTTATGATGATGGGGAAAAAATTGTTGCTGATGATGAGTATTTGATAATATTTCCAAATAAAAATGCTAAGGTTGGCGAGGAATGGTTCTATTTTGGAGTTCAGGGCTAGTTTAAATGTTTGGCGCGGCTTTTTGTCGGGGGCGGGGCGGCCGCAGCTCTATTTTTTCATTTTTTTAAAGTTGGTCCGCTGTTCTACAGGTTGGTTCGGATGGTGAGGTTGTCGGTTTTGGCGGACTTTAAAAAAATGAAAAAATATAGAGCAAGGCGAAGGCCTTAGGACTTTTTTCCGCTCTGCCTTTTCCAAACTCCCCAGCCCAACTAACCACCACCGTCAGTTCTGCGATCTCTCCCCTAAAGAAAAAAGTCCTGCGGCCGCCCCTCGGTTCATAAATTATCCCTGTTGAATTGACTGCATTATTTAATGTTTAAAATTATCTTGATATTTTGTTATAAAATATTAATGTTGGGTCGTTAACATTTTAATAATCAAAATATGAATAAAGATTTTATTTATTTGGCATTAGGCACAAATTTGGGGGATAGGAGGAATAATTTAGAAATAGCGGTTAGGAAATTAGAAGAAAATGGGGTAAAATTTTTGGAAAGTTCTCCTGTATATAGAACGCCGGCTTTACTTTTGAAGGGCTCGCCAGATGATTGGAATAGGCCTTTTTTAAACTGTATAATAAAGGTTGATACCGAATTGCCGCCAAAAAATCTTTTAAGAATTTGTAAAAAAGTTGAAATGGAAATGGGCAGGGATCTTTCGCAGAAATGGGCGCCGAGAACTATTGATATTGATATACTCTTCTATAGGAATTTTACGGTTGATATTTCCCCTCCGCGCCCGTCTAAAAAATATGATGTGTTTGAGCTAAAATTAAATGAAGATTTTGGCAATGACTATAGTGCGAAGGATTTAGTAATACCGCATGTTGCAACATTTAATAGGTATTTCCTTAAGGACGAATTGTCTTTTATATATCCTGAAAGCCTGGCTGGTAAAAATTACTATGGAGGGGAGCACCAGCCGATTTTTATGGGCATTTTAAATGTTACGCCGGATTCATTTTCTGATGACGGAATACACAATAATGCGGAAAAATTTAAAGATACCTTTGAGCTTTGGGAAAAAGAATTCGTTGGTATTGTTGATATAGGCGCAGAATCAACTAGACCAGGTGCGGAGCCTTTGACTTCCGAAGAGGAGTTGGAAAGACTAAATCCGATTTTTGAATATTTAAAGAATAGGGAATTTTCATACTTTAAGCCAAAACTTAGTATTGATACATATCACTATGATACGGCTAAAAAAGCTATTGAAAATGGATTTGACATAATTAACGATGTTAATGCTCTTAGGGATGAAAGGATGATTGATTTAATCAAGGATAATAGAAATCTAAGCTATGTTCTTATGCATTCCCTATCAGTGCCACCTAGAAAAGATTTGATTATAAATGATATTGGCGATGTAAAAATATGGCTTGAAGATAAAATTGAACTGCTGGAGAAAAAAAATATAGATAAAAACCAGATAATTTTTGATCTAGGCTTTGGATTTGGCAAAAATCCCTCCCAGGTTCTCAAACTTATGCAAAATGTAAAAGATTTTCAAAAATATGGTATTAAAATATTGGTAGGACACTCTAGAAAGGGCTTCATGAAGATATTTAATAATGATGTTAAGACACCAGATGCGGAAACTCTTGCCATATCTCTAGGACTATCCAATGAGGTTGATATATTAAGGGTCCATACACCCATAGAACATCAAAATGCTTTGCTTGCCTATAGAAGCATTAATAATCAATTTGTTTAGTTAAATCAGGAGGTCCATGAAAAAGAATTTGTTTTTATTGTCAATAGTTACTTTCAGCTACTATATAGTTGTTGGATTGGCGCTTTCGGTATTTTCTATAGTGTTGAAGGAAAATAATATAAATGATTTTCTTATAGGTTTTTCTGATTCAGTAAGAAGACTTAGCGGTATTGTTTTTATGTTGTTTGTGCCATTTCTAGTCAATAAATTTGGACTATATAAAATTTCCATGCTATCAATACTTCTATACACTATAACCCTATTATTAATGCCATTTTTTGCTAACTATTATCTGTGGATATTCTATATAGTTCTTTTTGGCGCTGGCATGATGGCTTTTATGACCTTTATTGATTCGGTTCTAAATGTTATGGTTAATAATGAAAACAGATCAAAAGTAAATGGACTTATAAATGTTATTGTGCTTCTAGGAATTGCTGTAGCACCGGTAGTTTTAAAATTTACCAGTGCCGCAAGTTATTTTGTCTTTGCGCTATGCGGAGTTTTAAACATAATAAATCTAGTCAGCTATTCAAAGTTAAAAACTGAATATAGGGATATTAGTTTCATAAAGAATTTACAGCTGGCAAGATTTGTTAAAGAGCTGCCCTATGTTTTTTTATCTAAAATATTTCTAGAATTTTTAGGCGCCACACTATTTGTATTCACAGTAATATATGCAAATAGCAATGGGTATTCATATGAAAATGCTGGTTTGCTTCTTTCTTTATACTGTCTAAGCGGTCTAATATTTAGCTATGCCACTGGTTATTTATATAATAGAGCTAGGGATAGGGAAAGCCTTTTAATAAAGGGTACATTGGTTGCTATTGGATTAATATTTATGATACCTATTGTTATTGGCAATCCATATTTTTTATTTACAATTTATTTTCTTTTAGGAATATCAACAGGTTTTATACATTTAGGTTGTCTAATAATTTTAAACGAAAATTATAAAAAGGAAGAATTAGTATCTGCAAATTCAACATTGGCTATTGTTGGAAGTATTTCAATGATTTTTGCTGGAATAATTAGCGGCTTTTTTATGGAAAGATTTAATAGCATGATTATGCCAATAGCTATATTCGGTCTTATATATACATTAATTATTTTTGCAAACAAGAAGTTGGACTAATAGAAAAATGGAGTTTTTAAAGCTCCATTTTGCATTGTAATTATTTTACCTGATATTGAACTATTGCTATATCAACATCTCCCGGTATCATATATACACCGAATTTCATGCTATTTTTTACCATTGCTGGAACTAATGTCTTGGCGCCATTTTCAAGCATTTTTTGCTCTGTCTCGTCGTAGTTGCTTACTGTAAAATATAGTGTTGCATGTGGAACTAGACCCTCTTTTCTCCATTCATCGGTGATCTGCATAATGCCAGCCGAAGGGAAAAGTGCTTTTTTGCCTTTTATAAGTGTATAGTCAATTCCATCATTGTTTTCAATTTTTTGTGACTCAATTCCCATTGTTTTATTTAAAAAATCTGTAGTCGCTGCTGCATTATTTGAATATAAATCAGCCCAAGAAATCTGGCCATTTATTTTCATTGGATTGATTTTTGTAAATAAAATTCCGCAGCAAATAAGTACTATAAGCAGAGCATAGAAACCAAACATGTAAAACGTTTTCATAGAAAATTATATTTATTATTAATGCAATTAATGCTATATGCAAATTTGTAAATTACAAGTGTTTTGTAGGTATAATAGAGTATTGTTATTTTGTGATGAGAGGGGCCGGCCGCAGGACTTTTTTCTGTCAAGGGGAGAGGCTGTAGGAGTTGTCGGCGGCTAATGGTTGGGCTGGTGGATTTGGTTAGTATTGGTTAGGAAAAAAGTCCCAGAGCCTCCGCTCTGCAGGGATTTTTATTGTTTTTTTT
>CALXSC010000085.1 GCA_944391025.1 uncultured Rickettsiales bacterium | reverse complement strand
CTATGATATTACCATATTTGAAAGTTGGAAATTATTTAGATTTAACAGGCTTGCCTGCAATATATTATGGTTGGTTATTTGCTTTACTAGTTTTATATATTTTATTAGTGCAAGTTGTAAAAATAATTTACATTAAAAAATATAAAAATTGGTTATAAATTATTTATTTTATTGATTATAATGCTAAATATTGATTTATCTAGCATTAAATTTTAAATACATTGACTTATTTAAAAAAATAATTTAAGATTTTATTAGATTAATAACTTTATTTAATATAATGGATCAAATAACTAGACAAGGTGTTAATTCAACTAATCTTGATGAATATAAAAAATTATTAAAATCTGGACTTGAAGAAATTGCAAAAGAAATAGATAAAAAATTACAAGGATGTGGTGAAGAAAGAGTTGAATCTAGTTATTTAGATTTAGAATATGAATATTTATGCAAAGCTTTGTTTGAAAAAAAGAATAAAGAACAAAACCATCAAGAGCTTCAAAATCAAAATAATGATGAAAAGTATAAATTTTTATGGTTGGGTAATAGGACTCATTTTATAGATGATATTGTTAAAAAAGTTGAAGGTAAAGAAATAAATGAAGAATTGATTAAAGATATTTTAGAAGAATATAAAAAAGAAAAAATTAGATTTCTTGAAAACAAAAAAAGAGAATTTGATAAAGCTGATGTTTTATATCATGGTTCAAGAAGTAAAATTGATAAATTTGAAGTAAGAAAGAATTCTGCTGGGGATTTAAAACCATTAGTTTATTTTTCTGCTGATGAATCTTTTTCTCTATGTTTCGCAATGAATAATAATTTTTTATGTAAAAGAATAAGACCTGCTGAAAAAGGAAGTAATAAAAAAATAGTCCATTTTGCAGGACATTCACTTGAAAATTTAATAATAGATCATGATATTGGTGGATATATGCATTATGTGTCTGGTGATGAAAAGAAAAATTTTGGTGTTGGGTATGCAAAAAGTAAGGATGAATTTTGTTCAACAAAAGAAGTAAGAGCAACAGAAGTAAAAGAAATTCCTTCTGCTTTAAATGAAATAATTTTAAATGATAAAGCTATTGTTAAAATAAAACAAGATGAAGTAGTGGATTCAAAAAAATTAATAGAAACTAGACAAAAAATAATTAATGTTTTATCAAAAAATGAAAATGATTTAAATGAAAAAGAAAGAGAATATTTAAATTCTTTAAATATAAATGAAGAGTATGAAACTAAACAAGAGCTTTTAGAAAGATTACAAAATCAACAAGAAAATGCTAAAACAATCGCACCTAATATTGCAAATACTTGTATTGAAAAAGTAAATAATGAAATGAAAATTGATTTATCAAGATAATATTGATTTTTATATTTTAATTTATATAATCATTAAGTCATTTAAATAATTAAAAAAATGCTTAAAGAGATTAAAATAGGCAATATTACCGCTAAAAATAATCTTTTTTTATGTCCGCTCTGCGGAATAACTGATGCGCCTTTTCGCGATATGATTCAAGGCTTTGGCGGCGTCGGAATGATGTATACGGAAATGATTCCTTCACGTTCAATTCACCATAGGGATTATTTGAAAAAGGTGAAGAATAATTTTGAAATAAATGCGGTTCAAATTTCGGGAAATGATACCTATTATACTGCAGAAGCGGCAAAAATGAATGAAGATTTGGGTGCGGATTTGATTGATATAAATTTTGGCTGTCCTGTTAAGAAGGTGGTTAAGGGTTTTGCTGGCTCTGCAGTTATGAGGGATGAAAAACTGGCTAGGGAAATTATACACGCAGTTGTAAGTGCGGTTAGAGTGCCGGTTACTGTAAAAATGCGTATGGGATGGGATTTTGACAATCTAAATGCACCGACAATTGCAAAAATTGCTGAGGATGAGGGTGTAAAATTGGTTACGGTACATGGTAGAACCAGGAACCAAATGTATGAAGGCAGGGCTGATTGGAAATTTATTTCTAGAGTTAAGGAGGCTGTTAAGATTTCGGTTATTGCCAATGGGGATATAAAAACAAGCAAGGACGTTGTTAAAGCATTGGAGGAAAGCTGTGCGGATGGTGTAATGATTGGCAGGGGTAGCTACGGCAAACCATGGCTTTTTAAACAGATTAGTGAAGAGCTGCAGGGCAGGGTTTTTCATGAGCCAAGCAGGCAGGAAAAGGGAAAAATTTTATTGGAACATTTTGATAAAATAATTGGGCATTATGGCGAAAGCGTTGGCATGCCAGTTGCTAGAAAACATATAGCCTGGTATAGCGCAGGGCTTAGCGGTTCAAGCGAATTCAGGAATGAAATAAACAAACTTAAGGATTTAACGGAAATCAGAAATAAAATAAAGTTTTTTTTTGAAAATTAAATTTTCTATGGTTTTTGTGGTTGGGCGGGGCGGCCGCAGGACTTTTTTCTCTTTATGGAAGAGGTTGTTGGAGCTGGCGGTGATGGTTAGTTAGGCTAGGGGGTTTTGCGAATGGCAGAGCGGAAAAAAGTCCCAAGGCTTTGCCTTGCTATATTTTTCATTTTTTTGCAGTCCGCCAAAACCGACAATCATAAAATTTTTTCCTGGCTAAAAGGCGACGGTCAACTGCAAAAAAATGAAAAATATAGCTGTGGCCGCCCCTCGTTAATTTAATAACTATTCTATTAAATCACTATAATGTTAAATCATAGCATTGTCCGCATCTTGGCTCTCTGGCCGTTCCAAAATTTGCTCTTCTAGCTATTGCCCTTGGCGTACCTTCCTGATTAGTATAGGTATATTTTGCTGGTTTTCCGCAGACTTCACACCTAGCTTTTAGCTTTATTAGTATATCGCTTTTTTCTTTTAGTAATTTATAGTTTGGCCAATATTCAAGTCTATCTTTTTTTCTTAGTCCAGCTATTATTAGAGTTCTTCTCTCTTTTTTGAAATATTCTAATATGTCTTTTAATTGCTCTACATCAATAAATTGGAATTCATCAATTATTACTGCCTGCGCCCGGCTGTTTTTTATTTCTGCAATGTCGCTGACTAAATGGCATGGTATTTCTCTGCCGGTCCTTGAGCGTATTGTTTCGCCGTCTCTAGTATGTATTGCAGGTTTAAAAGCTTCAACGCTTTCAAACTGTTCTGCCAATGCTATTATTTCATTGCTCTTGCCAGCAAACATTGGACCTGTAATTAATGTTATTTTTCCATCCAATTCTGCTTTTGTTAGGACTTCCATGCTAAAATTTAATATTATTTTTGTATATTATACATATACCTGAATATTTTTTTAATAAAAAAATAAGGCAGTAGATACCGTCCACCATTTCTTAACTTTTAAAATAACCAATACTAAAATAATATTAATGTAATAACAAAAATAAATAATTACTATGAAATGTCCATATTGTAATTCCAGCCATATAAATAAGAATGGAATAAAAT
>CALXSC010000084.1 GCA_944391025.1 uncultured Rickettsiales bacterium | reverse complement strand
CTTCGTTTCAGCAAACTGCGGTCTACCGTTCGTTTCACTCACTGGTCATTGTGAGCAAGCTCCCATGCCCTAGACCTTGTTTTCACCTCCTTGCAGTCGGGCAAACTGCAGTGGGACGACAAGCTCGTGACATTGTGCAAGCACATGTCCCGCCCACCTTGTTTTACTCTGCACTTCGTTTCAGCAAACTTCGCCCTGACGACAGGCTTGCGATTGCCTGCAAGCAGTCATCGCACAGGGCTTGTTTTCTTCATGCTACGTTCCATTCTGCCGGAAACTTCGGCTGAACGACAAGCTGCCGTTGGTGAGTAAACTCCCAACGGCTCGGCCTTGTTTTCTTACACTTCGTTTCAGCAAACTGCGGTCTACCGTTCGTTTCACTCACTGATCATTGTGAGCAAGCTCCCATGCCCTAGACCTTGTTTTCACTTCGGCACTTCGCCCAACGAAAGCTACCGAAATCAAGCAAGCTTGTTTTGGTTGGGCTTCGTATTTACAGGCAATCGCGGACACTTTGCCATGCCGAAGTTTCAACTCAAGCGAAGTGCAGAGTAAAGCGAGGATTACGGGATTAAATTTTGCTTCAAATTACGAATTTACGTCCATCTAAAGCTTGCCGTTCGCGAAGCAAATGTAAGGAAAACAAGGCAGAAGATACGCAAGCTTATTTGCAATAGCAACCTGCAGCTCACTGGTATTTACCGCAGCAAAGCAGAGGAATGAAGCGAACGATTACCAAAACACGATTAGATCGTAGTGATGGCTCAAGTAGTCATCACTCATGTTTTGTTTTTATTAATTTGTAATTTTTTAAAAAATCACATATAAAGTTTTTTATTGGGTATTGATAAATAATAAATTGTTTATGCACGATTCCTAATAATTTAAAGCAATTTTTTGATAAAATAAGAAATTATATTGATTATGCCAATAGGGTTCGGCTTTGTTATATTTTATGGAGACACAAGTTATTTTCAACAAAACCGAACTCTATATATTATAATATAACAGCATTTAAAAATGCAACAATAATTTTACAAATAAAGTAGTATTTATTAATTTACATATTCTTGAATGATGTATTAAAATATAGGTCTGTAGTGTATTTAGAGTTAAAAATTAAAAATAATTTATTAATATTTAATCATAAAAAATAAAATATTTTGTTGAAATTCATTAAATTCTTCTTTATGAAAAAATTCTAGTAAAATTATGCTGAATAAATAATTTAAAGTTATTTTTATAGTATATTTGCTACAACAATTAGACTTTTAATATAAAAGGTATTTTATTGCAATCTATAAATATTGTTGAAACATTGAAAAGATGGAGCGGGTGACGAGGCTTGAACTCGCGACCCCAACCTTGGCAAGGTTGTGCTCTACCACTGAGCTACGCCCGCTTACATTACAATATTAATTTCTACTTTTTAAATTGCAAGCATTTTTTTTAAAAATATTTAAATAATCATCATACATTCTTGAACTGGCATGGCGACCATATGGCTCATTATATGGTATGACGCTGTGACTATAAAGCCTGCTATTTCAAAAGAACTTCTATTGGTCTATTGATTTTAATTGGAATAAAAAAACGATAGAATGGTTATAGAGTATATAATATTAATCTTTTTAAAGATATTTATTGACTTATCTAAAAAATATAATATTTTTTTAGTGTGTGCACCCATAGCTTAATGGATAGAGCAACTGTCTTCGGAACAGTCGGTTGGGGGTTCAAGTCCCTCTGGGTGTGCCATATTTTTCAACTCACAAAGCACATATGTAGTAAAACAGTCAGTTGGTCTTGTAGTAAAAATTGTAGTAATAAATTTTTTAATGATTTTTATTTTATAAATATTTCACATTTTATAAATATTTTATAAAAAAATAGCCCCATACTTTTTGTATGGGGTTTAGTCTAAAAGAGTTTTAAGTAGTTCTTGATTATCATTGATGTAGACATCTGTAATTTTTAAATCACTATGCCCTAATAGTTCACTTATAGTTTCTTTGCTTTTAAAACCTATATCTTCACCAAGATAGTTTTTGCCATTGTATAGCAAAGTAGCTCCTCTATGTCTGAATATATGAAAACTCTTTGATTTAATGCCAGCTCTTTTACAGGCTGAATTTAAAGCTGTTTTTGGCGTGGTCTTATAATAATTTCCTTTTATATCTGTAAAGATATATAGAGAATCTGGAAAGTCTCTGCATTGCGCTTCTACTGCAAGCCTTGCATACTTGTTTAGCGGTATTCTTCTTTCTTTTTTAGACTTCGTATTTTCTGCTCTAAAAACTATCCACATTATGTTATTTTTATCTATTACAATGTCAGTTTTTAAGAGGTCTAGTGTCTCACCGATTCTAGAACAGGCATTTAATAGAAATATAATTAGTCTAGCTAATGTATAATTACTGTTTTCAATTATTTTTTTTATTTCATCTGTTGTATAGATTTCTTCTCTTTTTTGATAGTTATTATATAATTCAAGGAAGTTATATCTATCAAATAGATTTCTGTCTATGTATTCTCTTTGAAAAGCAAAATTAAATATACTTTTTAATTTTTTTAAATGTTTAATTAAATAACCATCAGACTTGCCTTTATTCAATATAAATCTTTCAAAATTCTTTATATCCTGAATATTTATATTATTTATTATTCTATCTTTAAAATAATCCAATATACCGTCTTTTTTCATGATATAATAGTCGTATTCTTCATAAGTTCTTTGTCTGATTTTATCATTCGCCAGTTTATGGTCTAATTCTTGTAATAGCTCATTAACAACAAAAGCAAAAAGATGTCCTTCTTTTTGCTCTTGCGTTGTCTTTTCTAGAGTATTTAAAAACTCTTTTCTATATATTATCGCTTCTGTCCGATTCTGCTTATGAGTTGATTGGCAATATTGCTTTCCTTCTCTTGTATAAGAAAACCACCAGATATTGCCTCTTTTGTAAATCCCTGACGGGTCTTTAGTTCTTGACATTGTGGATTACCTCCTTTATTCTTTGTTTTATCTTTTGTTTCTAAATATAATAAATATTTGTCTAAAAATATCCGGTAGGATTTTCCAAATTTAAAAACCCCGCTGTTCTCAACGTGCAGGGCCTTTGATAGTTCCCTTTGGGCAACCTTTGGATGTATGTTTAACACTTTGCAAAGGTCGGCTTTGTTTATGATTTGTTGATACATGGCTTACTCCTAATCATTATTCATTATTATTGCTAAAATTATAATTCCCACTATCCCAATCAAAAAATCAAATGTCGTCATATTATTTTCTACTCCTTGTTTATTTTGATTTCGGCAATATTCCAGCCTATATTTTCAGTATCTTTATCTTTTATACAAAAACGATATTTGCGAGATAAGGAAACATTTTCTAAATCTATATCAAAATCTAATACATCAATAAAAATATTCTTTATTAATACATCTTTTTCTTTTAGGAATTGTATAAGATTTATAGCTATTTTACCATTAATAAAGTCTAGCATATTTTTTAACTCATTTAATGATCGTTCTGAAATATCATTGTGCTTTTCTTCTAGCTTTTTAATGTATTG
>CALXSC010000083.1 GCA_944391025.1 uncultured Rickettsiales bacterium | reverse complement strand
TTAAACATTAGTATCTTCCTAATCATAATAAAAAATTTGCCGTCCCTATAATTGAAAATGCACATCGAAAACTTTCTGACAATGCTAAACTTGATGACTTTTCTTACGAAATATCATTGCGGAAGGTCCATAATGATTGGACGATAAAGTATAAGGCCAAAACTTATCAAATCTTGCGTAAAAATTTCTGTCCCGCAAAATCAACCGTCTTCGTTAAGGAAACCTTCAGCGGCAAACTTGTTCTTCTATTTAAAAATTCTGAATTATCATATATTACCGTATAAGCAATTTTTATTCCATTTTTTAGGATTTCATAAAAATTGCTTATACGACCTTTTGTAACATTTTAACTTTGGCAATTTTTGTAACATTTTAACTTTGGATTGACAGTATTATTTATTAAGAAAAAATTCTAAAATCTTATTTCTAATTTCTCTTCTTTTAGCCTTATTTCTAAAAGGGGGAGCGCATAAGTTGCTTAGAAAACGATATTTTTTATAATTACCATATAATTTTCCAATCTTTGCGCGTTCGGGGTCTTTTTGGGGAACAGCATAAGTATTATCAACGTATTTGCTATATAATTTTTGCCATTCAATATGTGTGTAGCAACTTTTAAAGGCGTTTGGATGGACTTTCATATTAAATGTTTGTTTACCGGGCTTCAAATTAAACTGTTCAAAGGTTAAAAAAATAAAATTTGAAGCAAAAAAGCGTTCCGTTTGTTCAATATTTTCCGGCGTGCAATCGTTATAACAATCACAACTAATTTTAACACCATTTTTTCTCAAACAATTGATAAATAAATATTGTTCTGGAACATAGCGATATTGATGGCGATCTTTCATATTCCAATAGGCTTGTTTCTTTGTCATTAAGCCAATATCAAAAAGATTAATTAAGTCTTTTGTGTAACCCATGAAAGCTAAATCTGACGGATGAAAAGGAAAAGGCATATCGGAATCCGGATTACGGCTAAAATAAGTGCAAGCTAAAAGTTTATGCTCAAAGATTTTATATTTACTGTCAAAATCCGGAAATTTATCCCAAAATTCCCAAAAACCATTTCCGGTTAGGATGAAATCCGAACGCAATTTCATTGCGTATTTTGTTTTGCACGCTTTTAATCCTGCCAGAGTACTAATGATTTGCCTATTTATATTATTTTCCTTTTCTCCCGGCCTATCTGCATATGTAAAACTCCCCGGGTCATCGGAGATGATTAGCTTATCATAATTCTTCAGAATACCCGTATTTTCCGAATTACATGTTGAATATATTATTTTCGCTTCCGGAAAAAACTGCCTAACACTTAATATTGTATTATTCGTAATTTCCGGATATACAGAACCTTGAACTATGAATGTTATGTCTTGTGGATCATACATTACCAATTCCTAAATGAATAATATCCTTATCAAAAAATCTAATTTTAACATTTATTATACTTTTTATATCAGAAAAAAAACTAATGTGTAAAAAAGCTGCCTGTTTTTTTTGCCTACGAGCATAATACAGTTGTTTAATTTCTTCAGGAAGCCGTTTCACTACATTTTTTATATTATTCATTGCTTGATCGTCTAATTCAAAAATATCTGAAGAAATATTGTCCAGCGTAGTATTTTTTAAATATTGAATACTCCATGATTGCAGGTATTCTATTTTATATTTATCAGCTATTTGCGGTAATCCATTATTAAGTCCATATATATATGAAAATAATGTATCATTGCAATGTTTTTGGACATTCTTCTCGGCGCATATTGATGTTAAATTATTTTGTCGATAATAATATAGAGGTATATTAACTATAGATATATTATCTACTTTAGACATAATAATCCACCAAAAACCAATATCCTCATGAATACGTCCTAATGGAAAACTGCTATGTTCGTCGTTAAATAAAGATTTGTGATAAAGTTTTCTCCACGCAGTATTGTGGTACATTTCAGATAGTTTTAGATAATTTAGAGATACTTTTCCTGATAAAGGAAGATCTCTTACATTTTTTGTTTTTTTAAGCTCTGGATTCCAAAGATATATACCGCATATGGCAACCAGGGTCTTCTCTTTAATACAAGCCTTATATAAGATTTCTAACATATGTTCAGAGATTTTATCATCTGAATCAACAAAACTTATATACTCACCTTTCGCCATTTTTATGCCAAAGTTTCTCGCATCTGATAAACCTCCATTAGATTTATGGTAGACTTTAATACGATTATCTTTTTTTTTCCATTCTTCACATATATTCCCTGAATGATCTGTACTACCATCATCAATAAGTAAAATTTCAATCTCTTTTAGTGTAGAAGAGCAAATGCTTGATAAACATTCATCTATATATTTTTCAACATTATAAACTGGAACAATCACACTAATTTTAATCATTTTTTAATCTCCAACATAGAGGTGTCCCCAAACAAATATTTATTAAATATTTATGATATATATTTATTTCAAATTCACATATATTATAAGGAATAATAGTTAAGAATCTTAATTTTAACATTTTATCTGAAATTTTGAATCTAATTATTTTTTTATACCATTGATCCTTTTTTATTTTAGGAGGATTTTTTTCAGGAAGCAATCCACTCCTAATAATTGTATAATTCTCTCCCCATAAATAATTAATCATTTGTAACTTTATCCCCATCTTGTCTATAGCATATAAAAAAGAATATTCAGGACCATAAACAGACAATTCTTGTTTTTTTATCGATGAAAAAATATCTTCTACATGTTCAAACATTTTATTTATTACATCGCTTGTTCCAAAAAACAGAACATCACTTCCACCTATAGCTCGCCAATCATTCAATATATTTTTGTACTTAAAGAAACCGCCAAAATAAAAACTATTATTTAATTCATTTGGTTTTGTTGAATCTATAAAACTTTCTAAATTAAGAGGTGTCCATAATTCGACATCTGGTCGTATAAAAACAATATAATCATATTTGATGTTAGAAGTCTTTTCATATTGTTGTCTTAATTTATTGCTTTCAGCCATGGAATATAGCATCATATGCATTCCAAAAAGACTTATGGCTTTATTATTTGCTATAATATTTCCTTCCTCTATATATTTTTGAGTATCAATTTTATATAATTTAGGCTGATAACATTCTTCTACGATTTGTTTTATATTCTCGATAGATACTTTTTTATCTATTCTATAATTATGCCATGTTTGAGTATTATGATCTAACGTATCCCATGTATGCACAAAGACATCACAGTCATAATTATCAGCAAGACACATAAACAATCTTTGATAGCATTTATCATAAGTCCTAAGATGACCAAACAATTGTATCGCTACTTTCATATGAAACTCCTATTCGTTCGTTTTTAGATTATTAACGTTTACATCCAGGATAATATTTATCCCAATGTTTATTAGTAAATTCATGAATCTCTTTATCTGATGAGATATAGGTGGGAGATTTGAAATGTAATTGAGATATATAATCATCAATGTACTGTTGATTTTCAAAACATGGAATCCCATTTCTATTCATAAATTTTTTAAAATTATTAAATTTTTCAGAAAATGTAGCATTAAATTTATAAAAACTTATATCTTGATATATTTTGTATAAATCTATATTTTCTGAAGATATATTTCCATGTGGAATATCAAAAAATTCTGCCATTTCACGCACTCTTGCATCACAAGTATCAATATATGAAGGAATTCCTGCAAGAATAGAAACAATATTACCATGTATGCGCGAGCCAATACTAAAGTTAAATTTTTCATTGATAATATCTTTTTGCCATGACAGATAATCACAATAAAGACGCACGCGATGTGATTTAAATAACCATTCAAATAAATCTGAACGTAGGTAATCAGCATCATCATCGTTAAGTTCAGATGGTGAATATAATAATCTATATAGCAAATCCTGACATATAAATATTGAATTACTATACTGCCCAAAAATCTTATGAAATTTATCAGTGAACCAAAAGTGATTACCGTTAAAAATAGGTTTTATCTCTTTATTTTGAAGATTTTTCTTCTCAATCCTTAAATTAGCTCCATTCATAAATAAAGATGGGCATCCAATAACACTAAAGTCGTGCTCCGAAAAACCAAGTTTTTTAATAACTTCACCTGTAAAATATCCTCGAATAGCTATTTGCCCACCCGTTTCCAATAATAATTTTATAAAATTATAGCCTTCTTCTTTAAATTCCTTAATAAAATCAAAATTATTATAATCTGTCGCTTGTGTTCCAATGCCAACAAAATAAGTAGGAAGCTTAATTACTTTTAATGCATCTGTCCAGTATTTTAACCCCGTATTTTTACACCAAGGGGCTAAAATATTGGCTGGAGAGTATAGTATAGCTTCATATTTTTCGTTAATCTCTTCAATATGATTAAAAAAATAAGAAAGCGGAAGCATATCAACGCACCTATTTTCTGTTAAAGTCATTTTTTGTAATGCAAAACCAAAAACATTATTTCCACTATTAAACCCCATCATTTCTAGGGCTTTTTGAGAAGGTTGACGATAATTAAATGGTAAAAATTGGTTTTTGTCCCCTAATAAACATATTTTTTTATACATCTTTCCTCCAATCTTTAAAATAACTCTTTAATTGTTCCGGGGTGCCGACGCAGTTCCAATCTTGTCTTTGAATGTCAAAGACACCTATTTTTGCACTATTTTTTACAGCATAGTTATAAACATTACTCATATAATATTCGTTTTTGGCTCTATCGCCATAAATCATCATTTCTATGGTGTTTTTCACAAAGTCGGCTCCTCTTGCAAACATATACACCCCACAAATGGCGTGGGTGGATATGACCTCCTTTTCTTTTGTTTCCATTACAAAACCTTTGTCATCGGTTGCAGCAAATGAAAAACATTCTTTATCTGTATTAAATGTAAGCAAACTACCATCTAATTTGCGGTCAAGACAATCATTGACAAAGTTTTGAAAAGCCAGATTGTCAAAAATGTTATCAGAATCGGCAAAAATAACAGGTAAATTATTATTGATTACTTCATGAGCAGCCAAAGCCGTGCAAGCGGCTCCTTGCGTTAATTTTTCCACACTGATAAACGCTATATGATATTTTGATGATAACTTCTCTAACTGAGCTTTGTTTTCTGTTTCAAACTGTTTTTGAATTATCAGCGTATAATGCGCATTTGGATAATAAACACCATCTAAAACTCTTTCAATCATCATTTTTCCGTTCACATCAATAAACGGTTTAGGTAAAGTATAGCCTTGCGCCTTAAAACGACTTCCGGCTCCAGCCATGGGGATAACAATGTTTAACATGCTTTCTCCTATTTTGCTTTAGATGCTTTGCTCAAATTATCTTCAGTCATATCTGACCAATTGTCATCAAAACGGACAACTCGGTCATCTATTGTGATATCTGCGTTCGGTTTACCAAAGAATATTTCATCATATTCAATGCCGTTTTTTTCAAGCCATTCAAAAGTTATTTGCCCGACATTTTTTAATGCTTTGCCGACATTGTGTCCGGTGGAGCCCATATTACGAGCCGTATTGATGATGATTGTATGGCCTGCCGCATGCAAAGCGTGTATCATTTCTCTTGCCCCTTCTTTAACTTTCACATCAGCATAAGTCTGCGGATCTTTTCTTATTTCACAAATAGTTCCATCCAAATCTATGCAAATACGCATTTTTTTAGCGCCAGTCATCATATAACACCTCATTAAATTTCTTTATTGATGTTAAGTAAAATGCTTTTTGACGCTGGACATCATCACTATTCAGGGGAAAAAAAAAAAAAAATAACAATGCCTCAATGAGCTTGATTTCCCTCCGATCGTATCCGTAATTGACGACCAATTCATCAAAAAACGGCTCTAACTT
>CALXSC010000082.1 GCA_944391025.1 uncultured Rickettsiales bacterium | reverse complement strand
CATCGATGAACTGTTTGGGATATTCCGGAACACTCATGGGCCAGAACCGGCTTCCGATTCCACCTGCCATAATAACGACGTGATTTTGCATTGTATTGTGTTTTTGAATTTATTTTAGTCTCTTCTGAAGATATCTCGTGTATATACTTTGTCTTTCACGTCATCCAAACAGCTGTCGTAGCGGTTGGCAAGGATGGCCTGGCTCTGTTTCTTGAACTCTTCCAGGTTGTTTACTACCTTGGAACCAAAGAAGGTGCTTCCGTCTTCCAGTGTCGGTTCATAGATAATGACTGTAGCTCCTTTCGCCTTGATACGCTTCATGACTCCCTGAATACTGCTCTGACGGAAATTGTCGCTGTTGGACTTCATCGTCAGACGGTATACACCAATGGTACATTGTTTCTCTTCTGACGGATTGAAGTCTCCGTGGTTGAAATAATCATAGTAACCCGCTTTCTTCAGCACTTGGTCTGCAATGAAATCCTTACGTGTACGGTTGCTCTCTACAATCGCTTGAATCAGATTTTCCGGTACATCCTGGTAGTTGGCCAGCAGCTGTTTTGTATCTTTCGGTAAGCAGTAGCCTCCGTAACCAAATGACGGATTGTTGTAATGCGTGCCGATACGCGGATCGAGACAAATACCTTGAATAATAGCCTGTGTATCCAGTCCTTTTACTTCGGCGTAGGTATCCAGCTCGTTGAAGTAAGACACACGCAGGGCCAAATAGGTATTGGCAAACAGTTTTACCGCCTCTGCCTCTTTCATGCCCATGAATAACGTATCAATGTTTTCCTTGATAGCACCTTCCTGCAAGAGTGCCGCAAATTCGTGTGCCTTTTCTTCCAGATTCTCTCCAGCAATGGCACGGATGGCTTCATTTTCTGCATCCCGTCCATCAATAACTTTGGGGAAGCCCACAATGATACGGCTAGGGTAAAGGTTATCATAGAGCGCCTTGCTCTCGCGCAGGAATTCCGGTGAGAACAGCAAATTGAATTTCTTTCCGGAAAGAGCAGGAGTGGTGCGGAATTTTTCCGCATACTTCACATACAGACTGCGGCAATACCCTACTGGAATGGTACTTTTGATTACCATTACCGCGTCCGGGTTTACTTCCAGTACCAAATCAATCACTTCTTCTACGTGACTCGTGTCGAAGTAATTCTTCACCGGGTCATAGTTGGTGGGAGCTGCGATGACTACGAAATCTGCATTTTTATAAGCAGAAGCCCCGTCCAGTGTGGCTGTCAGATTCAGTTCCTTTTCCGCCAAATATTTTTCGATGTATTCATCTTGAATTGGACTGATGCGTTTGTTGATTTTCTCTACCTTTTCAGGGATGACATCCACTGCGGTTACTTGATGATGCTGAGATAGCAATGTAGCTATGGACAAACCTACGTAGCCTGTACCAGCTACTGCGATAGTATAGTTTTTCATATTATTTATAGTTTGATATTTGTAATTCTATGCAATTTTTATTTTTAATCAGAACTAGACTTTACTATATCAAGTAGTATTATAGGAGAATTTCAGTTAATAATTCTATTTCTAATCTTTACGGCTGGATTTCCTTGATAAATGCTATATGTTTCTAAATCTTTTGTGGCTATTGAACCAACGGTCAGTATAGCATGCGAATGTACTTTTACTCCAGGACAAACTACCGTTTTTGCTCCTATCCATGCACCTTCTTCAATGTAAATAGGGGCGTTTCTATAATTAAAGGTTGGTTTTGTATAGTCATGATTCCCTGTTAGTAATAAAGCCCCTTGTGATATGCATACATCATTTTCTATTTCTACTTTATCTATATTATCAATCCAAACATATTCTCCTAACCATACATTATCTCCAATAGTAATTTTCCATGGAAATTTAATACAAACATTATTTTTGATAATAACATTTTTTCCTATTTTAGCACCAAATATTCTTAAAAGTATTATTTTTATTTTCATAAATGGGTTCCATGAGGCACGTACAAGGAGAGCATTACAAAAAAACCATAGTGTAAGTTTAATTATTCCTGCCTCTTTATCAAAAGTATCTGCCGAAAATGATGATAATTTTGTTTTTTTCATAATTTTAACACGCTTTGAAAGACTTTATCCATGTTGGATATGTATTGCAATTCTGTATATTGCGTAGTAATTATTTGATAATTGGTGGTTCCTATTTTTTTTAATGTATTTCTATCTTTTAATAGGTATAAAATATATTGATAAATGTCTTGAATGTTGATGTTGTTTTTGTTTATAATTAAGCCATTAATATTATTTCTGACAATGTCTGGAATACCTGCATGATTGGTTGTTATAATAGCTAAAGCATTTCCCATAGCTTCTAGTATAGAGATAGGTTGTCCTTCATTTGGATATCGAGTTGGTAAAATAAAAATATGGCATTCTTTAAGGATTTGTTTTTTTTTCTCTCCTGAAACTATGCCATGAAAAGTTATATAGTCTTGGAGGTTATTATTATCAATAAATGTTCTTGTATAAAGTTCATCTTCTTCCCTAAAAAAGCGGCCAGCAAAGTGGAAATGTAATCTATTTTCCATATTTTTTTTTGCTAATAATGCTAATTGAAGTACATCCTTAAAGCCCTTTGTTTCAATGAAGTTGCTTAGATATAGTATGTTTAGTTGCTTAGTTTTTAGTATGTCGTTTTGTTTTTCGTTCAATAAATTGGATGGCAATAGATATTGATTATCCACTCCATTTGAGACTGTATATATTTTATTTTTATCAATCATCCCTTCAAAAATACTATGTAAAGAATTGCTTAAAACAATACATCCGCATAAATTTTTTATAATTGAATAATTAATTGTTCTTTGTATGTATCCACAATCCTTGTCTATTAATTGCCTATAATAACCTCCATGGAGATGAATTAAACATTTGTCCTTTTTCCATTTTAGAATTTGTAGTATAAGTAAGTCACGCCAATTTCCCAATTTAGTTTGTGAAATTGTAAAGTAGAATAAGTCTGGATGAGAAAAAATTATTTTATAGATATTTCTCAGTAAATACTTATTGTTAGTAATATTTACTTTAGAAAAGCAATATTTTGTGGATAATGTTGAGTTGTATAACGTATCAATAGCTTTAGATAGACCATGTATGGGGGGGGGAAATTGTGCAATAAAACATATTTTTTTTGTTCTCATATTATTTTCTTTATATATTTATAAAAGTGAGTCTTTACTAGTAAATAGTTTAATTTAAAACGTAATGGTATATACCGATTGAATAGGAATCCATGATCTATTTCTGGATATGTATTTTTCCATAAATTATAGTACTGTTTTATGTGTGTTATAGGACCTAACTGTAATCTAGCCCAATATTTTAAAATAATTATTTCATTAAATAAGGTATTTGTATAACCTATATTATCTATGAATAATAATATTTTTTTTATATTTTCTATGATTTCATTGTATCTTTTTATACATTCTTTTTCACCTTTTTTTCGGGAAGCTGAGTTTGGATTTATAAAGTAAAAATACAATGATTTATTTATCAGTCTATAAGATTTGGCATAGTATATCAGTTGAATCATTAAGACAGAATCTTCAATCATGCTATGTTCTGGATATATAATGTCATTCTCATATAAATATCTTTTGCATAAGGCAAAACAGACACTACCCATTTCATTACCATTTAGGATTTCTTTAATAAATCTAATTTTATCATCATAAACATTCCTATGTATTTCTTGTAGAATTTTTGTTCCATCAGTTGTTTTCCAATTATAAAAAACTATGTCATCATTTTTATCAATTGCTTGTTCATATAGAATCTGGTATGCATTTAATTCCAACCAATCATCACTATCGCAATATATAATATATTCACCTTTTGATATTGATGCTCCTATTTTTCGTATATAACCTATGCCGTGATTTGTCTTTAATTGTATAATCTGTGTGTCTTTAATTCTATTAGGATATTTATTTATAGTATTTTTTAGTATTTTAATAGAGTTATCTGTGCTACCATCATCAATAAATATGTATTCTATGTCATTTAAGGTTTGTTCAAATAAACTCTTAGCACAACGTTCAATGTATTTTTCAGAATTGAAAATAGGTATTATAACACTAACTTTAATCATATTGATAATATTGTATTAATAATAAATTCTTTTTGCTAGTATTTTGCTTTTTATTATGAGATTGACGATGAAATATAATTTTTTCTTTAATAAAAGATGTATGATTTTTTTGTATATATTATGTGGATCTGCTGTCTCAATTATATGTTTGATAATTGGATTATTTAGGTTTTGGCTATATTTATGTTTTCTTATTATCATTGATTCTATATAATTAATAATAGATGAAAAACAAATATTAGATAAAGTTGTATCCTCTAATGTTATATTCCAAGAATCATGTAATGATTTTATCTCAGAATAAATTTGTCCGATTATGCAATAATAATTTTCTGGCAATTTTGAGGCGTATGAACTTTTGTTTATTCTATATTGATAACCTTGATAATTTATTGATTTTAGGCTGTTAATATGATTGTAATATCTATAATTGAATACAATGTCTTGTGAGCGACGAAGAGCTGGAAATTCAATATTATATTTTCTTATGATTTCCATTCTATAGAGTTTTTGTGCAGGGCCACTTAACATATTAAGCGAGTATAATTTAATATAATTATCTCTAGCTTCTTCCTTTGTGTTTAGTTTGATTTCGGGAATGTCTTTGTGTATTTTTTTTATGATATTATCTTGATTGTCAAAAAAAATATCTGTGCCGCTTGTTATGACCAAATCTACATTATTTGCAAGATATATTTTGTAAAGTGTTTCGATATAGTCATTTTTAATCCAATCATCTGGATCAATAAATATCACAAATTCTCCATTTGCATGGTTTAATCCATTGTTTCGTGCTGGTCCTGAACCAGCATTTTCTTGATATATGAGGTGAAACCTATTATCTTTTTCTAGATAATCTTTCGCGATTTTATAAGATTTATCAGTTGCACCATCAACTACGATTATTACTTCCAGCTTAGTATAAGTTTGATTACTTATGGATTCTAGACATTGCAAAATATATTTCTCTACATTATAGACTGGAAGTATAACTGATATAAGTGGATTATTGTTTTTCATTTTATGGCTATTTTTTTTATTATATTATTTCTGACAATATTTAACAGATATTGAAACTCTTGTGTTCTGTGGTATAGTATAGTAATAATAATGTTAGGGATTATTAAGGATAGTAATAATGTAATGATGAAATATTGAGTTGGTGTTACATTTAATGTAGATATTATGAAATTAATTATTAGATATGAAAATAATGCTGTTAAAAAGTACTTAAGATTCCATCCAATATATGTCCAAAAGTTTCGTTGAAAATAGTATTTAAAAACGACATATGGTTCCCACCAAAAATTTATTATAATATTAGTAATAAGTATTCCTCCCACTACTCCTTGTAACTCCATTCCTTTTTTCAGAAGAAATAAAACTAATATAATATTTACAATAGCTTCAGTTAATGAACGCCATTTTATTTGCCAAAATAATCCTTTTACATCGATATAAATTTGTGAAGTTTGTCTTATTCTATCTATGTAGAAATTTAAAACTATTGCCAAGGTTAAAGTTAATGAAAGTGTATATTCTTTTCCCCAAAAAATATCAATAAAGGGATTAATTAATGTAGCAAGGCAAATTGAGCTTATTGTTGCAAAATATGTATTTATGAAAAATAATTTTTTGAAGAATATATATGCTTCCTCCTTTGATTTATTTACTACAAAATTTCCGACACTTGCCGTTATTGGAGAAAAAATTTGTATAAAAATCATTCGCACTGTAGATATTATTAATAAATAATTAGAGTAATAACCGACTGCAATTACACCAATATATTTAGAAATAAAAAGGTTATCGACTCCACCTACAACAACACCGCCAAGTTTATTAAAAGCCATGGCAAAAACATTTTTTCGAATGGATTTTATTGTTTTTGAAGAGACTCTTTCTCCTTTTAATTCTTTTAAGTACGGAAATAATTTGTCTGCTTTCTTTGAAATAGAAATATTACCCATTAATGTACATAGTAATTGGATAATGAGGAATAAGATAAAACTCCCATATAGATATAATATGGCTATTTGTAAAATATTTTTTATTAAGTTGAATTTAATCTGATTAATAGTATCTATATAACCATTTTGACTTGCTACAATTATAGATCTTTTATAGTTAAAGAAATAACTTAAAGAAGTATTGGTTAAAAACAATAGATATATTAACCATAGAGGTGAAGAATTTGTTGGAATAATAGAGGGATCTTTTATAAAGTTATGTAAAAATGGAATCAATAGTAAGCCAACGAGAAAAATGCCTGTACCTATATATTTGTATATTTTAGCATATAAGTTCATAAGACTAGCTATTTGGGGCTTGTCGTTTAAGGCTAGTGGGGAATACATTTCATAAATAATTGCAGTACTGAATCCTAGTTCCGCAAATGATAATACAGATAATAAATTGGTAAACAGGCCATTTAATCCTAAATAAATAGAGCCTAATGTATGTATAAAAACAGTTCTAGAGACAAAATTTAATATTATTGTAATTATCTGTCCTAACAATGCATATATGGAATTTCTTATTGATTTAGATGTCCTATTATTATTATCCATTATTCTTCCCAATTTATATTTGTTTTTATAATTTTAGCAGGATTTCCTGCAATGATAACGTTTTTTTCTGTATATTTTTTAGTTACTAAGGATTTAAAGCCTATAATGCTATTATCATTAATAGAGGCTCCTTTTAAAATATCAACATGGCTGCCAATCCAGACATGGTTACCTATTTCTATACTTTTGTTAGGATTTAAAATCTCGTTATTATTTATGTTCAATATATTGTGTCCGTCGCTATCTCTTATATTGACATTCCATCCGATTAATATATTATTGCCCAATAGAATTTTCGTATTGCTAAAACATGTAAAATTTTGATTAGCTTTGAAATTATTTCCAAAACTTATAATTCCTTCATGGTCAGTTCGTATGGTTGCACCTAATGCAAATTGAGCTTTACCCGTAAATATAAATTTACCGTTTCCGTTAATATATATATAATTTTTATTGTTGCAATGATTCCCTTCACTTCCATTTCCCCATCCATATTTTATTATTGCAAAAGATATGTAATTAGGTAAAATAATACTTCCTTTTTTTATTCCTTTTACTCTTGTTCGATAATCTATTAACATGGGTAATCGTATAGCTTGTTTTATTGGTAGGGCCTTGAAGTTAACCCATATTGTTATGGGTAGGCTTATTAGTAAATGTATTACTTTGTGTATCATATATTTATAATTAAACCTTGTTTAGAAAATTTTTAAGTTTTTCTCCTGCTGCTTCCCAACTATATTTTTGTGCATTTAGCATTCCCTTTTTTATTAAATCTTCTTGTAATGTCTTATTGGTAAGTATGAGTTTTAGTTTGTCCGTTATAGCGTCTATATCACTAGGAATCACTTGTAGGGTACTTCCATAACCTATTTCTAATAGTGATGATGTTGCTGATGTGAGTACAGGAGTTCCAGCTGCTTGAGCTTCTATCACGGGAATTCCAAAACCTTCATAAGATGATATAAAAGTAAATAAACTTGCTGCTTGATAAATCCCTATTTTATCTTCTTCATCAACATAAGGGGTAAAATGTATGAATTTTTCTTGTTTTAAATTTGTCACTAAATGATATAGTTCAGGTGTTCCTTGGGTTATTACTAGATGATAGCCTTCTTTTATTTGTTCTTCTAGGAGTGAATAAGCTTTTATTAGGTTATCGATATTTTTATGTTTTCTCATTCCACCCATATATAGAATAAATTTATGGGGTAATTTGTATTTAATTTTAATTAGTTCTATTTGATTTTGTGTGATAGGTTTATTGAATTCTGAATAATTTACTCCGTTGGGAATTATTATAATTCTATTTGGATCAAAATCAAGGGTTTCTATGATATCATTTTTGGAACTTTCAGAAACTGTGATGAGATAATCTGATTTTTGTGCTGTATATTTAATATCATTTAGGTAGGTTTGTCTTATCATTTCTGATTCAACCTCTGTTTTTAACGGTATAATATCATGTATAGTACTTATTGTAATACCAGAATAATGAACTCTTGGTATTTTATAGGTGAAGAATAGATTTATATTAGCTCCTCTTCCTGCTATGCATGAATAATTAATGGGAAGTGTTTTTTTTATATAATTTGAATAGATAAGTTTATAGGGAATATATGAGTAGTGAATAGGAAAGTTAAATCTAGATAAATCTTTTGGCTTTACTCGTCTTACATAGTTGAAAACTCCTTGTATATCATAATCCCTTATATAGGAAAGATAATTTATTAATTCATTTGCAAATTTTGCGATTCCCGAGCCTTCATTATTAACGGGTTGGAGGTTTATATTTATCTTCATTTTTCAAAAATATCTTGATAGAATGATTTATAATTTTGGATTGCATCACAACGTTTTTCCCAAATAAGGCGTGAAGCATTACACATTTCTTTATATTCAGAATTATCCATTCTGTATATGGTCATAATTGCATCTTCAAGTTCGTTTAATTTAAAATTTTTATCTAATAAATATCCGTTTTTATCATTGATTACAATTTCAGATGTGCCCCCTACATTTGTCGCAATAATTACCTTTCCAAAAGACATGGCCTCCATAATTGATACTGGAACACCTTCGCTTTCACTAACATTGATGAAAATATTATATTTTTCTTTTAAATATGAATCTAGAATTTCTTGATTTGTAACATGTCCCTGAAATTTTATTGATAATTGCTTATTTTTTAGGTTCTGTTGTTTTTGTTGCAATTTTGACATTTCTTCACCATCTCCGAAGTGTGTCCATTCGATGGGTATATTTAAATTGTTTAGAGCATCGAATATTAAATGCACTCGTTTAACAGGCCTTAACCATGAGCAAGATACGATTCTAAGTATATTTTCTTCTTTTTCAGAAATATTGATTCCATAGTTAAAGGTTCCTAAACGTGATACTCTAATTTTGTTTTGTGTTAGTAGAGGGTATTTTTTTTCTAGATAGATTTTTGCATCAATTGAGATTGCATATATCCTTTCTATATTTTTTAGTATGTAATTCCTATAAGGTATATAATTTGTTTCAGTTGCTTCCTCATATATGTCAAATCGATGGCATCTAGTAAATACCTTTTTATATTTTATCTTGGAGTTTCTATTTAAAAGAACAGCAGTAACGGCTGTATTTGCCATCCAATATGAATATAAATAGATATCATACTTTTTTTCTAAATTATTTTGTACAATGATTTTTTTTATATCAAGATAAGAATGCACAGCTTGTAAAGTCATTCTTAATAAAGCTTTGGATTTAGCTAATAATTTTTGGGGGTTATGTATAATTGTAAGTAGTTCATTAAAGAAAAACTTGTGTGTCAGAATAAAATATAAACATGAAATTAAATTTTGTTTGTAAGAATGTTTGGAATTGTAAATTTTTATATATTGAGGCGGTATGGGATAATTAATGATGTCTTTTTGCCCCTTTTCTCCGTAAACAGTTGTTGGGAAGCAAATCACCTCGTCAAAATTAGAAATATAGGCCGTTTCATTTGATAGATAATCTTCTGATTTTCTATAGGGGTACGCAGAACTAATAATTATTAAAAGTTTTTTCATAATAACTTTTGATGTTAAAATTGAGTTTTTCTGGATTGGATATAATTTGATTTATAGCTTTTTTTGTTAATAAATAATATTAGCCAATAGAATAGAATAAATTTACTCCAACAATATATGATTGTTTGTAAACAATAACAATGAGTTAATGCCAATAAACATGCCATCCATGTATACATGTATTTATAATAAAAATTGTTAGAATTAAGAGAACGAATTTCCATTCTGACTAGGAAACGAATAATTAGGATATTTGCAAAAATCATAAAGGGCCATCCAAGATATGAGCCAAAAATAATAAACATTCCACCTGAAAATGACATCATTTGCGCATATCCCAGAGGTGTATGTAGTGATTTTTTAAATATATCACTTGAAGATAGTAAGGAATCTGCTAGAGGATAAATTTCTGTTTTTAAAAAAGGCAAGTCTCTTAATGAACTTAGTCCGTCCATTATGTCCTTCAAAGCTGCAAAAATAGAATCTTGTATAGATAAATTAAAAGAAGCTTGATACGTTCTTGCAACAGTCCATAATCCGTTAACATATTCTTCAATTATATTGGAATATTGATTGAGAGTGTTTGAGTCATTTGTTATTGTATAATCGTTAACATTCTCTACATTAAATTGTTTTGTTATATACATAACTAGTATTATTACTATGGCGAAAGGAGCTGTAAATGAGATTATTCTACCTTTATATTGTGGATATGCTGCTATTAAAATAGAAATAGTACTTAGTGCTGTCTCGAAAATGAAAGATCTATTACTTCCGAAATACGATGTGAAATTAAAGATGCCTGCAAAAATAGCTAATATAAAGTAATATTTACTATGGGTAATTTTGGCTTTAATAAGTAAAAAGACGAAAATGAAACATTTTATGACATTAAAGAACGATGCATCTAGAACTAAGCTTTTTTCTTCTCCGTATTTAATTCCAAGTATATTTAGTCCGGATAACCAAACGTTCATACGAATAGCCAAAATAGCGATATAAATTATAACTAATGTCCATGCTGCGAAATTTATTTTTGAGCTTCTTCTTTGTTTATTTTGTTGTAATTGATATTTTTGAAATTCTATACCATAATAATAATGTATTGTTTTGAAAGCAATTATGCATTCTAAAATATAGATAATAATAGCTATTTCATAGGATGAAGCTTCTGCATTGGGCATTCTATTATTTAATTCACCATTGCTTATTGTTATTAATAATGGTTGTATTAAGTATCTGATAATGCTAATAAATAAATAAATATTTAGTCCTAGCCCTTTTCGAAAAGAAAAGATTTCTCCCCATTTTAACAAAGCCATAAAATAGACAGCAGGTAATAACCATATGTATTCTAGTCCATGACGTGGAGTTGGTTGGTTGATAAGCCAAAAACATTCTATAAGTGAGAAGCACTTTAAAAATGTCATGAAATGCAATGGATTTACTTTTTGAAGTCTTTTCTTTTTCTTCAATAATCTTATATTTTTATTGTCGGATATCATCTTTGATTTTTTCGGATTGATTGATTCTAGATGATAGATATTGTATATCAAATAGGGCTTGATAAAAAATTTTATGCGGTGAATTAATTGTTTATGGAACTTTAAGTGGACAATGAACATATATTTCTATGCGTTCACTGTCCTTTATTTTTATTAGAAGAATCTGTGTTTATGGTTTAATATTATATCCATATCCATATCCATATTTTTTCCCATATCCATACTTCCCATATTTCCCATATTTGCCGTAACCGTAGTAATAGCCGTTTTTACGCTGATTCATGTCGATGCAGTTAATCAGTGTACAGAGATTCGGGAGTTTATGGTCTTTCTTCAGTTCGTTAATGAGTTCATAATGGCTCTTGTGGGTATAGCCGGCACGACAGATATACACACTCAGGTCGGCTACACGGGCAATCAACTGAGTATCGGTTACCATCCCAATGGGGGCTGTATCCAGAACCACATAGTCGAAGTTTGCTTTCAAAATCTCGATGGCCTGATCGAGTGTTTTTCGTGCAACTAACTCCGTAGGGTTGGGAGGTACTGTACCTCCCGGAAGGATATATAAATTAGATGATATAGCAGAAGGCTGGCACAAAGAAAGTAAATCGGTATGTTCCGGATTGGCCAGATATTGGGTAATACCTTTTTCTTTGTGTGAAATCTGGAAGACCTTATTCAGTCCCGGTTTGCGGATATCAAGACCCACAATTACTACTTTTTTACCCATGAAGGCGAAACTGCAAGCCAGGTTGCCGGCGGTAAAACTCTTTCCTTCACCGGAACTGGTGGAGGTGAAGAGAATCACCTTTTGTCCTTCCTGTAACATGTACTGGATGTTGGTACGTACGGAGCGGAATACTTCTTCCATCAAGTCGTTGTGATTCTCATGGACCACAATCGGATTTCCTTTGGTGTCCACCATGGGTACGTCGCCCACTACCGGTACATCGGTAATCTTTTCGACATCGGCACGGCTTTCAATTTTGAAACGAAGCAGGTTGCGCAAATAGATAACTCCCACTGGAATGCCGATACCCAATACCAATGCAATCAGGTAGAACATCTTTTTGTTGGGAGACACGGGAACACTTCCGGCCATGGCTTCCTCAATGATACGCCCGTTGGTAGCGGTGGAAGCCAAGGTGATGGCATTTTCTTCCCGTTTTTGCAGCAACAGCAAATACAAGCTGGCCTTGATTTCCTGCTGGCGGGTGATGCTCATCAATTCCTTCTCTTGGGTAGGCGCGTTGCTGATGCGGGTGGCATACTTCTTGCCTTCGCGATCCAAATCGGATTGGGTGATAAGCAACCCTTTTTCTACATTGTCTACCGTAGTCTGCACATTGGCACGCGTGGCCCGAATACCGGCATCCAATTGGACAACGGCTGGGTTGCTTTCATTGGAAGTGCGGAGCAGACGCTTACGTTCAATCAAGAGGTCATTATACTTGATAATTAAATCACTCAGGCCTTGGTCTGCCAGTCCTACATTGGCAGGAATTACTTCCATCTCATTTTTCGGGTCATTGATATAGCTTTTCAAGAAGGTGATTAGTCGAATTTGGGTGGCATTTTCAGCCTGCTTTTGCTGGTAGGCAGAATTTTCCTTTAATGCCAGTTGAGCATCGGAACTTAAATCGGTCAGTCCGGCCTGTTGCTTGAAACTGGCCAGCTGGCTTTCCGTGGTACCCAGTTCCTGGTTGATGATACCGATTCGTTCATCAATAAATTGGGCGGTTTTGGCAGCTACTTCATTTTTGTCGTTATTGGCATCTTCGTTATACAAGGCTACCAGCATATTGATGAAATCCACGCCACGAGTGGGGTTACTTTCATCCAATGAAAGGGCGGCGATGGTGGTCGTTTTGGAAGTGGGTTCACTGGTTAAATTTTTTGCGTAGGCTCCAGCTACAGCGGTAGGAGAAACCACAGTAGCCGTGATGGTACGTGTCTGGTCTATCTTAGCCATAGTAGAGTCACTGTTTGCTGAAAGGGTAAAGACGCCCACAGGGGTGGTCAATACACCCGGAAGTTGATCGAAGTGCTTGTGAAGGGTCACTTTGTCGGCATTCTGACTCGGGTAATAGCTGCCTTCTACATCCACTTTTCCGTCGGGGGTACAGGTCATTTCCAAGGTCACCGGGCCAAAGAGACGGTCGGCTTCTTCGGGGGTGGTCCATACCTGCACCGGAGAGGTTTTGTACAAATCGGCCGGATAGCGGAAGGTCTGTGCTTCTTTGTAGTTGATATAGAGGTTCAGTTTATTGACAACCTTCTTGACAAGGGTGCGGGAACGGAGAATCTCTACTTCATTGTCGAAATTGCTGGCCATACTGAGCATGCCCAAATCCTGCATGGCCTGCATGGGAGAGGCAGACGGGTTTTTGGTCTGGTCACCCTGTTTAATCAATACGGTGGCATTGACATTGTACACGGGGGCCTGATAACGCAGATAGGCATACATGGCGATGCCCATCACGATGACACAGCCCAAAATCCAGGGCCAATACATCAGGTATTCAAAAAACAGTGCCTTGTAATCTACGGGCTTTTCATCTTCCGGCTGGAAGCCGTTTTCGTATCTTTCGTCACTCATAATAAACGAATAAGTAGTTTTGATTGAATTTTTATTTGAATACTGTTACTAACAAACTGGCAATTGATACCAGAATGGAAGTGGCACTAATCCAGATGGTTGTGCTATTGCCAATATCTGAGTTACGCGCTTTAGTCTTGTTGGGAGTCACATAGAGAATATCGTTCTGCTGGAGGTAAAAATATGGGGAAAGCACAAGGTCTGCATCGTTTAAGTTAAGCGTTTGAATGAGACGTTTACCATTGGCATCTTCACGTACTAATTTAACATTTTCGCGTACGCCATATACGGTCATGTCGCCCGCCATGGCTAAAGCCTCGAGTACGTTTACCTTTTCATTGGTTACGGTAAAGGTGCCAGGCTTGTTTACTTCGCCTAAAACAGAGATTTTGTAGTTAATCATGCGCACGGTGACTACTGGAGTTTCTTTCAAATAGGGAATTAACTTTTGGCGAATTAAAGCTTCGCATTCGTTTTTGGTGAGTCCGCTGATTCTGAGGCGGCCTAATACAGGAAAGTCAATTTCGCCGTCGTTGTTTACTAAGTATTGCTGTAAACTTGGTTGGGTAGTAGTACGAAAACTACTGCTCGCTGTATTCAATGGATCTTGCACCGTCAGGTTGAAAGGAGCGGCGGCCTGTGGATCGGTCGTATTTACCGTGATGTTTAGAATATCCTTGGGCATGATTTTAGCATCATACAAAGGGATTTCCTTGCCGTAATTGTTTACTACTTCCGGATCTTGCAGATACGGCACTTTTTTGTAAGACGTACACCCGCTCACCAGCAGGGTGGACAATGTCAGCATGCAGATTACTTTGTGTATCTTCATCTTTTCATTGGGTTTTGTTATGATTTTTCTAAAGGAATT
>CALXSC010000081.1 GCA_944391025.1 uncultured Rickettsiales bacterium | reverse complement strand
CAAATCCTGCGTTGAAACGTTAGCCCTGCCCTGTCCTCCTTTAGATGCAAGCAAATGCACCCTGTTAGGATGTAGAGACAGGTCAATTTCTCTAGCATCTTCTACGCTTATCAATCTCTCAACACGGGGTATAGCTCTCAAACAGGCGTTAGTAAATGTAGTTTTACCGGTTGAAGTACCGCCGGATATAATTATATTTTTTTTACTAAAAATAGCCTTATATAAAAACTGTTTAATCATACCAGCTTTTAGGAGTTTTGATAGAACTATAGCCGATTCGTCTTTTATAGCGCCAACCGAAGTGGAATCAAATGCGCCCATTTTTTCATAATCTTCAAGTGTCCACGCCAAATCGCTTGGCTTTCTGATTGACATAATAACTGTATTATTCTCACATGCTGGCGGAAAAACCACCTGAATACGGTGCCCAGCAGGAAGTGTAGCTGACAATAACGGCTGTTCCTCACTGATTTTCTGATCCGTTGCCTGCGCAATAAGCCTTGCCAGTGACTTAAGATGTTTTAAATTATAACCAGGCAAATCAACCTTAAACATATCACCTTTCTTTTCCACCCAAGCTTCATTGGGGTAGTTAATAGAAATTTCGGCAATTCCTTCTTTGCTAAGAATTAGAGTAATCGGCTTTAAATATACGTTTAGTGCTTCAAAATTTTGCATTTTATTTACCTCTTTTAAATATAGGAAGCGTTACATCCTGCGTTACCATTATAACTATTTTTTCTCCCTGCGGAATTCTAATAACTGGTTTTTGTTCAGCAATATCATCTACTATCTGTTTTGCATCATCCATAAATTGTTGCGTAGCGTCAATTAACGCATAGTCGGAAGCCTTTCCACTTGTCGTAGTAGTTTCGCCAGTCAATGAACTAACTGTACTTGTAATGCCTGTAGAACCACTAAGTTTTTCAGCAACCAATGAGGTTCCAACACTTAAAACACTTGATAGAAAAGAATTTGCCAGCTGCTGTACATATCTATTGTCCAAATCACCCTGCACACCAGCCCTACCGAGCCTGTCTGCACCTATTGAAGCTATATTTAAACTCATACCGTCAACCCTTATAATCCTATTCCAATTAATTGTAACCCTGGTTTGTCCAGAAGTAACAGCCGTAGAATATGTTCCAATAACCCTAGAACCTCTCGGAATTAGAATATTTTTTCCCTCTTCTGCATATACATCCCTTGTAATAACAGCTCTTACGGTTGATGCAAGGTCAGTGTCAACAGCAGTCTCTAAAACCGCACTTATGACCTTTCCCTGTAGAATAACCCTAGTTAGATCCGTAACCTGTGTAGGCAGGACATCCGGAGCTTTGCTCTGTATATCAAGCTTAGCATCAGTATATGATAAAATAATAGCATCAGAATCCTGTGGCAAACTATTGGAAGGACCATCACCACCACTCATTTTAAATATTGGCGCAGCCCTCCTTTCCTGCAGAGCTCTCTGTTTCTGAATTTTAGCAAGATTTTCAGCTTCCTGTTGCTGCTGTTTAACTATAATTTCCTCATCGCTTAAACCCTGGTTTGTTAAATCCTCAAGACCAGGTATAACCTGCGGCTTTTTATCAGCATCCGCATTATACAAGCTTTCTAAATCTAAATCATCCTTATTTTGCTGCGGTTGCTGCTGTGGTTGCTGAGGCAGGGGTATAGCAATTCCAGATGGTTGTTTTGGCTGTTCCTGTTGCTGCTGCTGTTGTTGCTGATTTGCAAACATTTCCATCTGTTTTTCCATTGCCTCTTTAACCCTTTGACTAATCATTTCTTCAACTTCATCTTTAGTAAATGTTTCTTCTTGTTTTCCGATTGCTCCAGCAATCTGATCTTTAATATCTGCTGGAAGTTCTGGTACTTCCGGAACTGGAGGAACTGTCAGCTGCGTCTGCGGTCCTCCGAAGCTGTTGTCTATTCCAGGGTCAAATATATTTTGATCCAAAGGTCTGTCCTCCCTCACAGGCGGCTCACCTACGCCTTCGGTTATAAGGACATCAGTATTAACCTCACCTTCAGCATTCTCAGGTGGCTCCTTTAGAAACATAAAATAGATTACGCCAGATACAAAAACAGTAACAAAAATAATAATCATTATCTTGCTTTGTTTTGATGTGCCAACGCCTATGCCTTCATCTTCAGTTTCAGCAATATCTTCCTGGTTGTCTTGTTGTTGATTTGGTCCCTGATTCTGTTGCATACTTACTATTTTACTCCCAATAAATGTAACAATTATATTTTCGTTTATTAAATCATTATTGTCAAGATTATTTTACACAGACAGCTAATAATATTATATTCAACAATAAAAATTTACCTGTTATAGCTATAAATTTCAAAAATTTATTTATTAGACCTGTTATTTGCCCATTGTAAGTTTTAAGTCTTCAATTCTATTCAAAATACTAGCCTCTTCAGTATTTTTCCTTGCTAAATCTATATAATTCTGAGCTTTTTTTATATCCTTTATATTTACGTAATACTTTGCTAAAGTTAGATATGACATTGCAAGGTTTCCATTGTTATAGTATGCCTCAGCCAATAGTCTCAAAGAACCATTATCACCGCTATCATTCTGCACTATATAATTTAAATCATCAATAGCTTTTTCATACATATCTTTCTGCCTATATTTTATTATAATAAATGAAATCATCTTCTTAATTAAAGTATTGTCTTTTATCATATTATCGGCTTTTTCATAGTTTGCCAAAGCATTTTTTATATCATTATTCTTAAGATATATGTCCCCTTTTAGCTCATAAAAATATGGGTTATCTTTGTATTTATTTATCAAATAATCAGCATCAGCAAGCGCAGCGTTAATTCTATTTGCATTCATATTAATTATTGCATTAGCATATCTTTCATAGTCTGAGCCTTTTTTTACATCTATTTTTATATCATTACCTTGATTTTTATTATATGCTAAAATCTTGGCCTTTATAAAGTTAAATCTATCATTATATTTTTTATTAAAGTTATCATCACTGAAAGTTTCTTTTTTAATTTTATTCTCTATAAATTGTCTCCTATTTCTACTCAATGGGTGTGTTGAATAGTATTCCATTTCATTTGAATATTGAAGTTCATTCATATAGAATCTGTTCATTGACCTCAATAGAGCAACTGACGATAATTTATTTTCATTCAAATACTTAGTGGCCAGTTCATCGGCAGATTCTTCCTGGCTCCTGGTATAGTTTAATATGCTCTGCTGCTGAGCTTGAAAACTTCCAAAAATAATAGCCTGGCCCAATTCTGGAACGCCGGCTATTAAAGCTCCGATGCCAAGCAAAATAGAACCTATGCTTATAGCTTGAGTACCCTTTATCTGTTCATTAAATTTTGCAAGATGTCCAGCAGCAATATGTCCAGTTTCATGGGCTATAATGCCAAGAGCAGCGTCCGGTGTATCAAAACTAGTTAAAGTCCCAGTATGGACAAAAATATTTTGACCGCCAGTAACAAATGCGTTTATGCTATTATCATTAACTATATAAAATTTAATATCATTTGGATTTAATCCAGCAGACTTAAGTATCGGCTCAGATATTTCTCTTAAATAGTTTTCTATTTCCGTATCTCTTATTATTGAAATACTTCTAGCCGCAAATGAAGCGTTTGCAAAAAATATTAATAATAAAAATATACCTACAACTCTTTTCATATTTTTATATGGCAAAATAATATTGTTTTTCCATAGCTAGTTAGAGCTTTCACTTTATCAACAAGCGGAAATTTTTCTATATTGTGCAATTCACGAATTCCAGAAATTATAATAGTTCCCTTTTTGAGTTCCTTAGAAAATTTATCTTCCAGCTTCAAATATGATTCTTCAGAATTTTTTATTGGATAGTGCAAAAATATGATATCAGCATCGCTATAATCAACATTAAAGAAATTTTCATTTATAAACTCAATTTTTTCAGCCTTTTCCTGGTCAATTGAAAAATAATAGTCCTTAGCCCGGTTTGAAGTATCATATAATTCCGTTAGAAGCTCAACGCCAACAAATCTTTCAATATTTGGCAATAGAATATCGCTAGCCAATATTACCTTTCCTGAACCAGAGCCAAGGTCATAGAAAACCTTTGAGGCGTTAATTTTATCAACAAGTCTCCTACTTTTATAAACCTTTTTAAGCCCCTTGAATTCTAATTCGCCATAGATTAAATGGTCATTTTCTTCTTTGGTCAATTTTCTGCGTGCAAGCCTGGAAACATCATAGCCATCTATATCAGAATACAAATAGTCAAAAATTTTTTCCTTTGGATCATTAAAACAAAATATGCCCATATAGATAAAAATTATTAGGTTATTAATTTTTGCAATAGGAATTTAGCAAATCAACCATAATCAATAAAAATAGTTTATAAAAAAAATTTTAAAAGTCAAAATAAAGTTAAGATTAATAAGCGGGCATTGCTAACTTTTAATTTACATATTTTAATCCCTCCCTGCTTTGCGGGGAGGATGTCAGCTTTGCTGACAGGTGGGGCGCTTAATTTCCATTTTATTTTAATTTTTAAAAGCTCCCCTTTGTCGCTTCGCGACATTTTCCCTCAAAGAGGGGAAAGATTATTATATATAAACCAAAAGTTAGCAATACCAATAAGCTATATACCGCATAAACGCTCAATATTTAAAAATAAATTATTATTTGATTAATTAACTGGTGGGTCCGGGGGGGATCGAACCCCCGACAAACAGATTAAGAGTCTGCTGCTCTACCAGCTGAGCTACGAACCCATTGCTTAAATATGCTTTTTATAATATAATTGCCTCTTTTAATTTTGCAAGTTTTTTTATAATTTTTTATAAAAAAATTTTAGTTATTTAAATTATTATTTGAAATACCATGGTTATTTTATCAAATAAACGTAACTATATATTGTATTTTAAAATTAATAAGATAAAATTTTTTTCAAAGTAAAATGAAAAATTAATTGTGAGCCTAACACTTTTTGATTATTTGGTCTTTGCCATAATGATATTTTTTATGTTCCTTGGATTATTAAGGGGATTTATAAGAGAATTATCGTCACTGGCTAATTGGATTGGTAGCGGACTATTGACTGTTTTGCTTAGACCAATAGTTAATGATTTAATATCAAGTAAAATTTCAAATTCAGTAGCTTCAAATGTGGTAAGCAGTATAATCATCTTTGTAATAGCAATAATAGGTCTATCAATATTAACTTCAAATATAGCAAGAGCCATAAATACAAAATTCCCATCGTCAATAAATATAACACTCGGATTAGCATTTGGTTTTACTAAGGGATTTTTGATATGTTCATTAATATTCGCAACAATTTTAAATCTTTTTGGCGACACAGACGACCTATCCTCAAAGAGCGGACCAAAATGGCTGCAGGACTCCCAAACCTATAGGCCGCTATCATTCGGTGCCTATATAATTTTACCATTTGCAGATTCAATTCTAGGTCAAATAAAGGAAAAATATTTAATACCAGAGTCAAATGACAAGGAAGAAAACGACTCTAAAACCAATGATTCAAATGATAAATTTGACTCGCTAAGACGATATAAGAATGACTATGATGAAATAAACAACCTGCTTGACAAAGCAGACAAACTAAAGTCTCCAAAACAATCAGAGCAAAGCAGCACTGATCAGCAGAAAGAAAATACACAAAAAGACAGCGGCGGATACAAAAAAGACCAAATGAATAAATTAAACCATCTAATAGATATATTGTAATATTAAATCAATTAACCTGTTGTATATTTGCATCTATTTATGATAAGTCTATCTGTCTTATAGCCTCACCAACTACCATTGCAAGACTAATAGCAACATTTAAACACCTTGTCCCTTCTTTCATTTTAATAACAACTCTTCCATCAACTGCATTGTGGACTGTTTCCGGAACTCCGGCACTCTCCCTGCCAACCATTAAAATATCGTCTTCCCTAAATTCAAATTTTGTATACTCAACGGATGACTTCGTTGTCAATAGAATTATCCTTGAGCCTTTATTTTCAAGCCGGAAGTCTTCAAATGATGGATATCGCATAATCTTTACCATATCTATATAATCCAAACCTGATTTTTTAATTTTTTCCCTATTAAATGGAAATCCGCATGGCTCTATAATATCCATATCTAAGCCCAAACATGCGCACATTCTAATTATAGTCCCAACATTTCCGGCTATATCCGGTTCATATAAAGCTACTTTCATTATTTCTCCAATAAATATCTTATATTAGTATTTAAATTTCCATATGTTTTTTTTGACAGAGCCAATAAAAATCCTATTGTAATAGACGTACCAATCATAGAAGAACCGCCATAGCTTATTAGCGGCAAAGTCATGCCTTTAGTTGGCAATAGATTTAGTGTTACGCCAATATTAATAACAGCCTGCAGCAAGAATTGCAAACTCAAACAATTTATAGCCACGTACCTAAAATCATCACTATCGTCCACAGTTTTCAGCATCATTCGTATAGCAATATAAAAGAAAATAAAAATTATAAAAATACAAACTATCGCTCCAAATTCTTCACCAATGACAGAAAATATAAAATCCGTATGGGCATCAGGAATATAATTTTTTATAGAGCCTTCAAGCGGTCCCTTTCCAAGCAATCCACCATTGCTAAAAGCCGAAAGGGACTTTTGTACCTGATAGCTTTTTTCTCCGCCTAAAAACAGACTGCCAAAAAAAGTATTTATTCTATTGTGAAAATGTGGAAACAGAAGATACAGCATTACCATGGCGATAGCAACACCCGATGCAAGACCAGCAAAATATTTTATTTGAACCATTATTAAAAATAGTTCGCTGAAGAAAATAATAGAAATGAGTATAAGCATGCCTATATCGGGCTGCAAAACCAATAAAAATGACAATACAATATATAAAATTAAAGCTAGAATTATGTGCAAATTTTCTATTTTTTTAAACTTCGTCAATATAAATGAGGTTAAAACTATAAAAAATGGCTTGATTATTTCAGATGGCTGCAGAGAGAATCCAAATATATATATCCACCTCTTAGCGCCCTTATTTGTTGAACCGAATATTAATACAACTATCATTAAAAAAATCAATGCACCAAACGATATCCATGAAATAGATATAATTTTTTTCTCATTTAATGTTGAAACTGCAATAATTATTCCAAGCCCCAAAAAAGAAAATATTAAATTTTTAATTATAAAAATGTTTGTATTAGCTCCTATCCTGCTTGCAACAACTGGACTGGCTATTGCAGTAAATATATTTCCCAAAAGCAATGTCAAAATAGTAAGAAACAACACGGTTCTATCTATTGATTCCCACCATCTATACAAAAAATTAATTTTTGATCTGTTAAACATTTCTAACTTCCTAATTCTCGCTTTAAAAATAGTAAATTAGAAACTTATTTGCAATATTTTTTTTAAAATATTATTGGTGGTTATTGCATATAATCGCCAATTCTACAAATAGCCCCATTCTTCTACTCTACTCAGGTGTTTATAGTCGCTCGCATAATGATTTTGGTCATTTAAGTCAAAAGCTGTCGCAATATATGAATTCTCAAATACATTAAAGTGCGCTATTAGACGCCTTATCCCATCCTTTCCACGATCAACAAGCTCGGAGATATTGGAATCTATTTCCTGTATTTTTTCGTCGCCCTTTCCCTTTATTGACCAATAGACTAATTTATCAGTTTTTTTATTCTCAAGTATTATTGCTTCTATTGTTAACTGCGGCTTTTTAGCGCTTAATACATCGCTGGCGCTTGGTACATTGCCAGTTTTATAATCAATTATATTTATAGATCCCGTTTCACTTTCTTCAATTCTATCAATCTTTGCAGCTAGAGTAAAATCAATATCTTTTATATATAATTTTTCAACTCTTTCAGCATAGACGCTATATCCATTTGCTCTAACACTCTCATCCTGCTCTATAAACCATCTAGCAATATTTGAAAACCTTATAAAAAATAACTCCTTGCTAGTTTCATCAGTAAAATATTTATCAAAACTTTCTTTTCCATATTTTATTAATTTCTCATATAGCTTCCCCATATCTGACGGTTTATAATTTTGGATATATTTTTCTAAGGCTTCATGGACAGCGCTGCCAAAAAAAGCAAAAACTTTATTTTCGTAAAAATCTTCTTTCTTTTTCAAATTTAAAATCTTTTCAGCATATATATCATATGGATTATTCATGAGTTTTTCAATCTTCGTTGCATATAGCTCCCTAGGCCTTTTATCAAGCGGTGGTGTTGGCTTAGGTCTTTTGATCGTTATATTTCGTTCTACAGAATTTCGCTTCTTAAAAACTTCTTTCCATATATTATTTTCTTCCAATTTTAGACCATTTTGACATAACAGGAAAGTCTCCAATCTCATCAGGTATTTTGATTTAACGGTGAGTATTCCATCTTCCTTTAATGACCTTGTTAAAATAACCTTGCTATTGCATAAAAATTGCGTAAAATCATATGCAAAATTTCCTATTAATTCTTCCCTATCTGGCAATCCAAATGCCTTTCTCATAGACTTGCTCATCCATGGGTCAGTAGATATATGAGGCGGAAACTTTCCATCGTTAAGATTTGTTAAAATAACTAGATCGTAGTTTATAAGCTTAGCCTCCTGAGGAGAAATTATATTAACCATCGGATGTATAGAATACCTGTCGCTGTATGAATTTTCAGCAATTAAATAATCTAGCAGATATGAGTACTCATCGCAATCCTTAACTTTTCCGTAACTTTCACTTTCCTTAATAGCCTCATTAAAAAAATTTAATAGTTCATCGCCATTTTTTGAATTATTCCAAAAAATATCAGAACCACTAATTTCAGAATTTGAAGCTATATTTTCAGCCAACTCTATGTGTGATTTAATTATTGATTGAAAATCCAATTTTTCACATATAAAAGAATTTAAAGTTTCTGTAATTCTTTTAATAAAGTTCATTAGCTCAATATTTTTATTCTCATTAACTTTTTTTATTATTCCATCATAGCCAAGGTCGCCATAGCCCCTCAATATCCTATCTTCCAGCATGAGCACCAGCCTATTAAGCTCTTCTTTACTATAGCCAAATAGTGTAAAATCATGCTTTAATAACGATAAAAGCGCCACAGTCTCATATTTGTTTTTTATAACATCAAGTATCAAAAATAAGAATTTAAGCAACTCAGTTCTTGAAATTTTGTTTCCAAAGGCATTATTTACATCAAGGTTTAAATTTTTTAGTTCAACATCCAGTTGATTTGCAAAAATCTCATCCGAAACAATAATGGCAATACTGTCATTTGATGTTTCATGAACATACTTGGTTATAAGCGAAATTATAGATAATTCTTCAAAATTATTGCTGCATTCAATTTTTGAAATATGGGAAAAATCACTTTTTTTAATACCTAATTTGTTTTGCCATTTATAGGTTTCATTATATGGCAGCATTGAAAAACTTAATATTTTTTCAATTCCATGGCCAACTGTTGCACAATTTTCAAACCTCAAATCCGCAACACTTTCCCTACTGCACTTAATGCAGTTATCCAGCAGATTTTTAAAAGAATACTGCGGATGAAAAACTCCAATTTCTTTCCATTCGTCTTCAGTTAGATTTTTATCTAGATCTTTAAAAATATAATAGCAATTATCATGCTTTATTAAATTTCCTATAAGCTCGCATGTGCTTTTTATACTGCTAGAAACGCCAGCTATAATTATCGGATTCAGCGGTCTATTTTTTTTAAAATATTCAGCATTGAACTCTATCATTCTGCTTTTGAAATCAACGATAGAAATTACATTGTTATCCCTAATGAATTTATTCCATTTCTTGCCAAAAATTTCTAAAAAATTTAAAACTTCCTGCCAGTGCTGCGAATACTCATCATCCACTATTTTCTCTAAATCATCAAGGTCCAAGCCATTCCTATTAACCTCATTCAGAAACTTTTCAAGCTCAAGAGCAAGATTGCTTGCCTGTTCTATTGTAATATTTTTAAACAAATCCTTATCGCTTGATTTTGCCCATTTAAGGAGCTCTTTTATTAGCAATATTTTATATTTTATTCTTGAAGTATTGCTTGAAAAATCTGGAAAATTTTCTAAATCCTCCTTATTGATTTGCTTTAATATTAGGTCATCATAGTCTATATCGCCAATAGCTCTTATATTAGGCAATATTATAGCGCTATTATTTGAATTTTCTAAAAATATTCTTTTAAGCTCGTTACAGCTTCGCCTGCTTGGTAAAAGAATTGTAAAATTTGATATAAATAATTTATCATTTGTCCTGTTAATAACAAATTCATGGACGCTTTTTAAAAAATTAAAACAACCTGGTATATTTAAAATATTCATTTCAGCAAATTTTTTATTTAACTTTATTTTAAAAGTTTTTTTTTTAAAAGTATATAATATTTATTTCTTGACTTATAAAATAGTTTTTGATTATATTCTCAATAGTATATTAGGGAGAAATTATGTCAATTTTTAAAAAGATATTTTGTTTAACATTTTTTATTTTTCTGTTAGCCTCTTGTGATAAGAGCGTGATTGACCCAGATACTGGTATGACAAGGGAAGATGTAAAAAATGTATTAAATATGGGTGAAAGAAACTCTGATACAACAATGACCCTTTACAACAAAAATACACCCCCTAACATATCAAAACTTCTAGTCGTTCCGCCCCCACCGCCAATGGGAAATGGTGAATTAATATCGTTTGCCGTTACCGAAGAAGTTCCAATAAAAGATGTATTGATTGAGTTAGGAAGGCTTGCTGACGTTGATATAGAAGTAGATCCTGATATAACTGGTGGTATAATACTAAAAGTTTCAAATAAACCACTTGATGTTATAGTTAAAAGAATAGCAGAATTAGGAAATTTAAGATATACCTATACAAACAATATATTGAGATTTGAAAAAGATACTCCATATACAAAGACCTATAATGTAGATTTTTTAATTGAAAACGAAGTATGGACAACCATAGAATCAGCGCTTAACGATATAATAAATCTATCAATAGCCCAGGATGATTCAATACAGCCAAAAATTATAATAAACAAACCTGCCGGCATAATAACTGTATATGCAAATTTTAAGACTCAAAATGCAGTTGAAAAATACATAGAACACGTAAAAACCAACTATGCTGCTCAGGTTCTGATAGAGGCAAAGGTTGTTGAAGTTGCACTAAATGATAAATATAAGATGGGTATTGATTGGAATTTTGTGAATGAGGGTAAAGGCAGTATACAGAAGGGTCCAACATTTAGCCCTAGCGCTGAAGACAATTCCAACCTGGTCGGCGGCGTAACTGGAACCATTACAACAGCGGTATTTGGCGGAAATTTAACGGCCGCTATTAATGCGCTTGATGAATTTGGTTTAACAAAAACACTATCAAGCCCTAGGATTCATGCAATGAATAATCAAAAGGCTGAGTTGAAATTTGTTAATAAATTAATCTATTTTAGTGTTGAAAAAGAGGAAGAAGAAGATAATGATAACAATATTACTAATATAACATATACATCAACAAAACAAGAAGAAGATGTTGGTGTTACATTAACAATAATCCCATCAATAAATATTCAAAAAAATCAAATCACACTAAATGTGATTCCAGAATTAAAAGTAAAGGTTGGAGAAGTGGTTGACCCTGTTAATGAAAAAAACATAGTTCCTGTAGTTCAAAGCAAGTCTGTTCAAACTTCCCTAAAGGTTCAATCTGGAAATGTGCTGGTTATTGGTGGATTAATGTCCGAAGATTCAACTTCTGTTGACAGTGGAATACCAATATTGAGCGGAATACCAATACTTGGAAATCTATTTAAAACTGCCAACAGGGAGAAAAATGTTACAGAGACTGTAATATTTATTAAGGCAACAATAGTTAAGCCTAACGGCGATGTTAAGCCTTATGATAGAGAAATTTATAATTTTACTGGTAATAAAGATAACTATATGTAGGAGTAAAAAATGAAAACTTTATTTAAATTTATATTATTGACTGGATTGAGAGACAAATTATATTTGAGTCTTCTAATAATTCTTGCTGGCGTATTTGGATTATCTAATCTGATAGGTTTTTCCGCCCTATCGGAAGAAGCGCAAATGCAGCTTGTTTATTTCGCTTTCCTTTCAAGAATTATAATAGTTTGCGGCATGATTTTATTCATATGTTTCTATATAAATAAAGAATTTGAAAATAAGGAAATAGATTTTATTTTGTCAAAACCAATATCAAGAAATACATTTATATTATCATACTGGACAGGGTTTAATCTAATATCTCTAATATTAATAGTGCCAGTAATTTTAGCCGCCCTATTCTTCAATAATCCAAATACAATCGGTTTGTTGTGGTGGAGCATAAGCGTTATACTTGAGTTAATGCTCGTATCAACATTTGCAATAGTTGCTTCATTGATTTTAAGAAGTGCTGTTGTATCAGTTTTGGCAACGACTTCATTTTATTTTATATCTAGAATGATGGGATTTTTTGTTTACAGCATTTCTATTCCAAAAAATGTTAACGCAGTTAAAGATTGGAATGGATTTTCTGAGGCATTGCTTAAGTTTATATCAACAGTATTTCCAAGACTTGATTTGTTTGGAAAAACTGAATGGCTAATCTATGGAGTTGAAAACCATAGGGATGTATGGATTGTTTTGATTCAATCTTTAATTTATATTTCATTAATGCTATTTATAGCTTTCTATGATTTTAGAAGAAAACAATTTTAGAAAAATAAAATTGGAGTTGGTATTATGAATAATTTTTTTTCAAAAATAGGATATAATGTTTCAAGGAAGAATGAGTTAAGACTTGAAATTGGATTTGTTATCCTTTTCCTTATTTTTCAAATAATCTTTTGGTTTAAAACGGAAAGTATAAAACCAAATCTAGGCATAGTTCCAGAAGTCCCAACTCTGTCAACAGTTAAAGCTTTTTCATTTGGCGATGAAGAATTTTATTTCAGATATAAGGGCTTTAGAATACAAAATACAGGTGATACATTTGGAAGATTTAGCCCGCTAAAGGACTATGACTATAATAAATTATCCCAATGGTTCTATCTATTGGATAGCTTGGATAGCAAATCAAATTATATACCGTCCCTAGCTGCATATTACTATTCTTTAACTCAGAACCATCAGGATGTTATATATATAATAAACTTTTTAAATGACCATGCAGATAAGGATCCTGAAAAAAAGTGGTGGTGGTATTATCAAGCTTTATATCTAGCCAATAGCGTATATAAGGATAAAGATTTAGCAATAAAAATGGCTGAAAAATTAAAAAAGTATTCACCAGATTCGGCACCGCTATGGACCAAGCAGATGTTAGCAATACTTCTATCGGATAAAGGTGAAAAATGTGAAGCTATAAGAGTTATTTCGGGAATACTTGAAGAGTATGAGAAACCAGGCAAGGATAGAAGCATTAGCGATAATGAGATTAATTTTATGAAGTTCTTTATACAGCAGAGAATGGAAGAATTGAAAAAAGATAAAAATTTTAATCCAGAAGATTGCCTGTAAATTATCAAATAATTAGCTTGAATTAATTTTTTATTATTATTAAATATATAATTGATTAAAAATTATATATTTAATATGCCATTTACAATAGCAATAGTTGGAAGACCGAATGTAGGTAAATCAAGTTTGTTTAATAAACTTGTTGGAAGAAAAATAGCGATAGTTAATGATTTTGCAGGCGTTACTAGAGATAGAAAAATAGAAAAAGGCAGTCTTGGACCTATGGAATTTGATGTTGTGGATACAGCAGGATTAGAATATAATCTAACAGATAAACAGCTTGAAAGCAGAATGGTTAAACAGACAGAAATTGCTGTATTTAATGCTGACCTGTGTCTGTTTTTGGTTGATGGAAGAAATGGCATACAGCCAGCAGACAAATATTTTGCAAAATGGTTAAGGGAAAAGGAAATACCTACTGTATTGGTTGCAAATAAATGTGATTCTTTAAAAAGCGACAATTATATTTTTGACAATGAATTTTATAAGCTCGGACTTGGAGAACCAATATCGATTTCTGCAGAGCATAACAATGGCTTTAATTTGCTATATGATGCAATTGAACCGTTCTATGATAAATATCAGGAAGAATATAAAGAAATCAATAATATTGAAAATAAGGTTGATATAGATACCGAAGAACCAGAAAAGAAAAGAAGAACGAAGGAAGATAGAATAAAGGAAGAGAATGAAGACAGAGAAATAACTATTGCTGTAGTAGGAAGACCAAACGCTGGAAAATCAACGCTAATCAATACTCTGCTTAATGATGAAAGGGTTGTAACTGGACCAGAAGCAGGAATTACAAGGGACGCAATAGCTATTAAGTGGAAATACAGGGGAAGGGATATAAAATTAATTGACACGGCTGGCATAAGAAAAAAACACAATATAGATACGGATTTAGAAAAATTTGCTGTTGAAGATAGTTTTAGGGCTGTCCGATTCGCACAAATCGTTATTATGATGATAGACTCAACATCGCCTTTTGACGTGCAGGATTTGGCAATTGCAAATATGATAGCCCAAGAAGGAAGGGGAATAATATTTGCCCTAAATAAGTGGGATACTATACCTGAAAACGAGAAGCATAAATTTATGAATAGTGCAATTGCAACAATAGAGCAAAAAGTTCCAACCGTAAAGGGCTGCCCTATAGTTCCAATTTCTGCACTATATAGCAAGAATATAGACAAACTTGTTGACGCATGTCTAACGGTCTATGAGGAATGGAATACATATATAAAGACTTCAGATTTAAACAATTGGTTAAGAAGCGTAGAAAAAGACCATACACCTCCATTATTTAGAGGTAAAACCGTAAAATTAAAATACATTACACAGGCCAAAAAGCGACCGCCAACATTTGTATTATTTACAAATAGTCCAGAAAGACTTGAAAAAACATCCTATTCTAAATTTCTAGCAAATAGGCTAAGGGATGATTTCGGCTTAAAAAATACTATAATTAGGATACTTCTAAGAAAGTCAGAAAATCCATATGATAAAGGCAATAGAAAAAAATAAATGTCTATTAGCTTTAAAAACTGGGCAGATATTAATACGACAAGGAAGAAGGTGAAAGGATATCTATCCAAAAATAAAAACCGATTTAATGAAATTTTCCTATGCGTTATTGGATTTCTCTACATATTTTTTATATATGAAATTTTTGTAAAAGCATTAAATATAGTATTTATAAGTCCTGATGGATATTATATGTATGACATATCAAGAAGTATATTTGTAGACAAACTGGAAGATTTTGGAAAGGTGTTTACAATTAGAAACTACCAGCAAGATTTAGAAATATTTCGCAATAGCGCATTCCCCCTATTCTATCCATTTCTTGTAGCATGCTTTAATAAAATAATTAATCTAGGCATTTATTCTGGAATATTTATAAATATACTTATATCACTATTTACACAATTTTTAAACTTTAAAATATCAAAAAAAATAACAGGGAATTATTATGCTGGATTTTTAATAAACATACTGCTATTTTTACAGTCGCTTTATATTGATGAAATATTGGCCGCAAGGTCAATACCGCTAGCTCTGTTTCTATATCAGACAATAGTTTGTATATTTCTATTTAATGAAAAAATAGATTTTAAACTATCAGCTATACTTGGGATTATTGCTGGTCTATGTACAAATACTAGATTTGATTCAATCATCCCAATGCTTGCAATACCTTTTATAATATCTATAAAAAATAAAAAAATATCATGGCGGGAGGGACTGCTATATCTGGGAACACTATTAATAATGAATTTACCCTGGATAATATATTCAAAAATATTTTTTAATCAATTCTTCGTCAGCGATAATGCAAGGGCGACAATTTCTATAGATTTAGATTTTATATTTTTCTATTTTTCAGAACCAATAAAAACGATATATGATTCTCCATTGGAATGGATAAAGGTACTTTTTTTGGAAAAAATACCTAGAATATCATATATTTTTATACTTAATGGATATCTGCTATTAATTATTCTGCTATTTTTTATATTTTCAAAAAATGACTTTAGGAAAAAATTGAAAGAAGATTATCTATATAGCTATTTGGCAATATCTTTTTTATTCTGCGCCCTGCTTGGCGGACTTATGCTTAGCGGATTCTATTGGGAAGTCAGATATTTTATACCAATATACTGGTTTATTAGTCTGTTACTATTATTCTATACTGATGATAAAGAAAATCTATTTAAAATAAATCTTATAACATCAGTATTAATATTGCACTATCTACTTTCAATTATCTATGACTATGGTTATAGATTAAATATCAAAAATTTCTACGAAAAAGAGGAAAATAAAGTTGATATCTATAAAATTGATAGAAATTTAATTGCTCGTGGGGAAAATGTATTGTTTGTATACTATAGGGAACATGTTATAGAGTCTATGATATTTGGCATCCAAAATGGAATTAATACAATATTTTTCCCGTATAATATATATCCAAACGATTTTGATAAAAAAATTGATGATTTCTTTAAAAACTATAGAATAGATTATGTATATTTTAATCCTCTAGTGATATCAAATATAGATTTAAATAATAAAAAATATGACTTTATTGATAGAGATACAAAATTTTTTAATTTTGACCCAATAAGAAAAGGCTATATTTTTGAAAAGAATAATATTTATATGATAGATACAATTCAAAGGTATTTTAAATTAGAATCAACAAAAGATAAAAATCTGTTTAAAGCTAAATATATTTCTTTACAAAATTAATTTTAAACTTAAACTATACTATAG
>CALXSC010000080.1 GCA_944391025.1 uncultured Rickettsiales bacterium | reverse complement strand
TATTGGTGTGAAAACATTTTCCTTCTTTCTCAAATAAAACTAATCCACTATTATTATTTGCTAATGCACCAATAATGAATATAAATGCAATACCACAAATGAAACCTAGTAAAAATATTCCAAATTTCTTCATAGCAACCTCAATATTTAAGTAATTTTTTTATAACTTTAAGCTATATGTTTATAAAAATCAATAAATAACCTTTAATTGTCAGTTACGGTCTCTAAGGTCATTAAGTGAAAAAATTTTGCGTGAAATTTCCTTAAATTCCTCATAATCCTGAGTCCGATAATTGCACAGTATCGCGCACCATTCAAATATTGATTATTTCATTACAATGTATATATTTACATTGTTTATTTTTTATGTTTTTTCTGTTTTTACTATTATATAAAAATAGAGCCGCCCATGGCTCCATTTAACTGATAAAATATTACTTGGTCTAATTTATTTATATTGATTTGCCCATATCAAAGGCTTCTTTCATAATCCTATCATTTTCTTTAATATCTACAATCTGCCATGCTCCAATGCCATATATAATGCCTTTTTCTTCAGCATTATTAAGACATACAGCAAAACCTCTCAATTCCTCTATAACTCTATTCATGGATTCCATTTCTGTATCTGCAGCAGCTACTATAAAATAAAACCCTTTATTTTCCATCTCAGTATATCTTGCAAAGCACCTATCAATTAAAGTCTTTAGCTGTCTGCATATTGCATAAAAATATACCGGTGTGCCAATACAATAACATCGGCATTAACCATTTTTTCAAGGATTTCAGCCACATCATCTTTTTGCGGACACGGCTTTCAGAATTGCAGATCCCACAAGCGGTACAATAGTTTATTTTCTTCTTTCTTAGTAAAATTTTCTCAACACTATTTCCACTTTCCTTTGCACCTTTCATAAATTCATCAGCTAAAGTGTTAGATTATCAATATTTTCTTAACTATAATTTATACCGTTTATTATTAATTAACCACACATAATTTATAATACAATATTTTTATAAAATATAGTAATTTAAAAAGTTTAAAAACAACCAAACGAACTTAATTATTTCTAGTAAAATCCTATAATAATTGCTTAAAATTATTATATGACTTAAAAAATATTATTTCTTTAGTTTATCTTTAATATTTTCTATCTTACCATCATCTAAAGTCCATTGCTTTAAAGAATTCTGCTTTGCCTGAATTACAATATAAACCATATCATCATTTGATAAATTAATCATGCTTCTCTTTCCTTCAGGACTAATTCTAATAACGCTGCCCTCAGATATTGGAAATACTTTGTCATCAACCTGGAACCTGCCATGGCCTTTCAATATTATATAAACCTCCTCATTTTCTTTATGGGAATGAAAAAATGGAAGTTCTGTATTTGCAGGCAATGATGTAATTGAAATTTCACAACCAGTAACATCAAGTAAGTCCTTTAGAAATATCTTTCCTTTCATATCGCCATTTACAAAATCTTTTACACTATTCAACCCGCCAATATCTATGGCTTTAAAATTTTTATTTTCATCTATATTTTTAATTGTCATATTTTATCCTATTATTATTAATATTGACATTCACATTAATATAATTTATACTGTAAATATATTTTGTAAAGTAGGCAACTTTTTTACATATAGTATACTTTTTTATACAATTATTGAAAATAAATGATTAAACCATGAAAAAAATTTATTCTGATTGTCCAGTTGAAACGACATTATCAATTTTAGAAAATAAGTGGCGAATATTAATTCTAAGGGACTTGATAACAGGCAAAAAAAGATTTGGAGAACTAAAAAAATCAATAGGAAATATTTCCCAGAGATCTCTCACAATGAACCTTAGATTTATGGAGGAATGCAAAATAATAGACAGAAAGGTTTTTCCGGAAGTTCCGCCACGCATTGAATATTCGCTAACAGAAACCGGCGAAAGCCTTAAGCCTATACTTAAAGCGATGGAAAATTGGGGCAATTATTATAGGAAATTGAATTAATGAGAAAAATGATATTTTATATCAAAATTTTTTTATTATTTTTATTACAATATTATGTCTGGCAGCCAACATATTTTTTTCTTGTATTTTATTTTTATAAATGCATAATTTTTAATACCATAAATACCTTTATCTTATATAATGTTATTGAATAGTATTATAAATGGCGATTGTTTAGAGGAATTAAAAAAAATTCCTGATTGTTCGGTTGATTTAATTTTTGCCGATCCGCCATATAATATGCAGTTAAAGAATGATTTATATAGACCAAATAATACAAAAGTTGATGGTGTGAATGATGACTGGGATAAATTCGCTTCTTTTGAAGAATATGATAAATTTTGTATAGATTGGCTAAAAGAATGCAAACGAATTTTAAAGGATACAGGGACAATTTGGGTTATAGGTTCCTATCATAATATTTTTAGGGTTGGTAATATTATGTTAAATTTAGGATATTGGATTTTAAACGACATAACTTGGTATAAAACAAATCCAATGCCTAATTTCTTGGGAACAAGATTTACAAATGCAACGGAAACACTCTTATGGTGTTCAAAAGGTGAATTATATAAAAAATATACTTTTAATCATAAAATAATGAAAAGGTATAATGGAGGAACGCAGATGACTTCCGTATGGCAGATTGGAATTTGTATTGGTAATGAGAGAATAAAGGGAGATGATGGTAAAAAAATCCATTCCACACAAAAACCAGAAGAACTATTAAAAAGAGTTATACTTTCTACAACAAAAAAGGGTGATATTGTGTTAGACCCATTTTTTGGCACTGGAACAACGGGAGCGGTAGCTAAAAAATTAAAAAGAAATTTTATAGGAATAGAAAGAGAAAAAAAATATGTTGATGTTGCAAAAGAACGAATTGATAATATAAAGGTTCTTTTGCCGGAAAGTGAATGGGTTGAAGAAAAAAAAGAAAAACAAATTAAGGTTCCGTTTGAAGAATTAATAAAAGAAAAATATATAAATATTGGTGATTTTTTGTATACAAAAAAAAGATATAATAAAAAAGCAAAAGTGTTATCTAATGGCAGTTTAGATTTTGATGGCAATATAGGTTCTATTCACAAAATAGGCTCTATAATACAGGAATCTCAATCATGCAATGGTTGGAAATTTTGGTATGTTTTAAAAGATAATAAGGCTATTTTATTAGACGATATAAGACAAACATATATAATAAATAGTATAGGTACGAAAAATGAAATATGAAAAGTTTAAAAACATTTTAAATAGTGAAATTTTTGATAATTCAAAAGTTGATTTGATACAAAAAATATCACAAAATCCAGATAGATATATTGGATTGTTTAGACCAACAAAACCAAGAGCTAAAATATTACAAAATTTACTCCAATCAAATGAAATTAGATTTGGCGATGCTCTTGAAAAGTTATTCGAAGAATATTTTTCTGAACTCGGTTATCAAAATCTTGATAAAGTAATAGAGAATCATAATGAAAATAGAAGAGAATATCTTGATTTAGACCAATTATTTACAGATAAAAAATATGTTTATTTCGTAGAGCAAAAAGTTAGAGATGATCACGATTCTACAAAAAAACGAGGACAAATGCAGAATTTTGAAGATAAAATCATTTTGTTATTAAAAAAATATGATGAAACACAAATAAAATCATACACCTATTTTATAGATCCAAGTCTAATAAAAAATAAAAATTTTTATGTTGATGAAATTAAAAAAATTGGAGAGGATTATAATGTAAATTCCAAATTATGCTATGGAAAGGAATTTTGGGAGGACATAGGACATGGCGAAATTTGGGAAGAGCTGTTATTGTATTTGAAGAAATGGAAAGAAGAAATTCCAGATATGCCATCAATAAATTTTGATGAAAATGCAGAAGATAGTTTTGAAGAAATTAAAAATATCAAGACTAGTATATATAGAAAATTGTTTAGTAATGTTGATATTTGTAAAGAGATTTTGCCGATTTTATTTCCTCAAAATAAGACTTTGAGACTTTTAAAAGATTATTTTAGTGGATTGGGTAGGGAGAATACAATTTATAGGAAATTGGCGGAGAAGATAGAAGATATTTTGGTTTAATGGTGTTGAATTTAAGCATTCAACACCACGGTTAAGTCCTGATTACTTTAAATTCAGGCCATTAATGAAATTTTTAACCTCTCTTTCTGAATTTTGAGCAGAACTGCCTCTAATTGCCAAGCCGTTCAAAACATTTGATTTTGGTGCAGCTTTTTTCATATCGGAAACGCTTCTTCCCATTCCGCTGCCTTCGTGGGTCATAAATGGAACTATTGTTTTTCCATCTAGATTATAATCAGCTAGGAAAGTAGAAACTGCAGGCGCATATGTGCTCCATCAGCAAGGAGATCCAACAAAAATAATATCATATTGGTCAATATTATCTATTTTATTCTTTAGTAATGGTTTGTAACCATCTTGGATTTCTTTCTTAGCCTGTTCAGTCTGCGCTTTATAATTAGCTGGATATGACTGGACCGTTTGCAATTCAAAAATATCACCTCCAGTATCCTTTTGAATTTCTTCAGCAACTGCCTTTGTATTTCCAGTTAGCGAATAATAAACCACTAAAACTTTTTTGCCGCTTAAATCGGATGCTTCTGAATAATTTGTCATTGATAATCCTATAAATGTTAATAATATTGTAAATGTAGCTAAAAATATTTTTTTCATAGACTTTTTCCTATTTTATTATTAATAATTAATTATTTTTCCACCAATATTCAGTTGGCTTCTTTATATTTTCAATTTTTTCGCCCATTTTAGGCGTCAAAACTGAAATATTCTTTTTATTAGCCTCATTTATAACCATATTAATTGATTTATTCCATGGGTGCATTGCTAAATCAAATACGCCCCAATGGATTGGCAATATGTGCTTCGTTTTTAAATCAACTGCAGCTTGCGCAACTTCATTTGGAAATAGATGGATATTGGGCCAAGCCTCATTCCATGCATCAATTTCAAGGGCCGCAAAGTCAAAAGGTCCATATTTTTCACCATATTCAGCAAAATGCTTGCCGTAGCCGCTATCTCCGCTCCAAAAAATATTTTTATCGCCTGACTTTATAACATACGCAGCCCATAGAGTTTTATTTTTATCGCCAATCCCACGATTAGAATAATGTATTGCAGGAAGGGCTGTTATTGAAAATTCACCACTTTCAAAAGTTTCATTCCATCCAATTTCAGTTATTCTATCAGGAGCAACACCCCAGCCACGCAAAGCAGCCCCTACGCCTAAGGGCACAATAAAATGACCATTTTTAATTGATTTTACAGTCTTTTTTTCAAGGTGGTCGTAATGGTTATGGGTTATAATTATATAATCAAGATTCGGCAGCTCTTCGCGTTTAATTGGCGCTTCAGTATATCTTGGAGTAATAATTGAAAGCGGACCTGCGTTATCAAATACCGGATCTATAATTAAACGCTTGCCGTCAAGCTCAAAAATTGCACTGGAATGACCCAGCCAATACAAAGCAAAATTTTGAGGCCTTTTAGAAAATTCAGGTTTAATTTTTGGCAATTCTTCTTTTGGTGCGTTTGGTGATTTTGAAAGAAATTTAACAAACATATTAAATTTACTGGTAGGCAACTTTTCAAAATGATATACAATTTTCTCAGGACTTTGAAATTCTCCATCCCTATAGTATGACAATTTAGAATAGCCATCCCTTTCTTTTCTAGAGGGCGTTTTTCCAAAATTAGTACTTGCATAAAAAAATATTAGCATCAAAACAAAAATTAAAAATAAAACAAAATATAAAATACACATTTTTAAAACCCTATTCATTTAATCCCCCATACACATTTATATATCGCCTATTCATTACTGCCATCATAATCTACAATCTCTAATTTTGCTACAAAATTGCCATTTTTTGAAGAAAGATATTCTAAGCCACTTACAACTTCACCTAAAAATATTAAATTTTTATCCAATTTGTTTCCGCCATCCTTATAAAAAATACCCATATTGCCCCAAGGAGCATATATAAACATTTTGCCAGCCTTAGCAACCATACCACGAGGAGCCTTATCTAGCAATAAAGGCTTTTTAAAATACGCAATCTTTTCCTGATTAGCAAAATCATGAAATTCAAAATTTGCCGGCAATAGTTTTAAGACTTGTCTAGAAATGCTATTATCAGACATAGCAATAACAACCTCTTTATTGTCAAAGACAAGCTTTATTTTCATATTATTTTTTATATCATTAGCAAATAACGAATTACAAGAAACGTTTAAAAATATGATTATAGTAATTGCTAAAAATTTCATTATTTTTTTCATATTTATATAAATAAATTATTTATAATTAAATAACAAATTATATTTCTAAATTTTAGATTAAATCATATTTTATAAAACAGGTAACCAAAAAAGTTCAAAAAACTTACAAAAAAAGTCAATTTTTTATGTAAATATTCCATTATAGAATAGCTAAACAAGCTAAAATAATGCTGCTGTGCAAGCTGCAACATTATTAACCATTTTTAAAATAAAACCTACTTCAAATTTTTATTAAAAAACTCAACAATTTTATCAAAAGGTATCTTATCCATATTGTCATAAAGATCCGTATGGTTTGCACCTTTGACAATCAACAGCTCCTTATTCTTTCCCTTTAATTTTTTGAAAGCATCTTTACTAAAATAGAGGCTATGCGCTTTCTCGCCGTGAACCATCAAAACAGGCGTTTCAATTTCATTGCTATATGCTAAAATAGGCATATTGATTAAGGACAAAGAAGAAGTTGTATTCCAACCGCTGTTTGAACCTATTGAACTAGGGTGGAAGCCTCTTTTTGTTTTGTAAAAAGCTATATATTCTTTTAGAAATTGCGGCATATCGTCCGTAGCCTTATCAGGCAATCCTTGGGTTCTGGCATAGGTTCCATTTTTAAAATCCTCCGTTCTCTGTTTATTTAGAGATTTTTTCAATTCATACCTTTCCTTTTTGCCCATAGTGTCATTATAGCCCTTCGCTGTAACCCTTGTCATATCATACATTGTAATAGTTGCAGTTGCTTTAATTCTTGTATCTATTGCTGCTGCGTTTAGACCAAAGCCGCCAAATCCGCAAATGCCAATAATGCCAATTTCATCAGCATTAACGCTTGGCAATGTTGATAAATAGTCAACTGCCGCACTAAAATCTTCTGTATTTATATCAGGGGATGCTACATTTCGCGGCATTCCCTTGCTTTCACCTGTATAGGATGGATCAAAAGCCAATGCAATATAGCCGTTTTCCGCCATTTTTTGAGCATACAGACCAGAAACCTGTTCTTTAACTGCCCCAAAAGGACCGGATACAGCTATTGCCGGCAATTTGCCCTTCGCACCCTTTGGGATATATAATTCGCCAACCAACTCTATGCCATAGCGATTTTTAAATGATACTTTTTTAATAGCAACCTTATCACTCTTTTTAAAAATTTTATCCCATTTCGCATTGTTATTTACAGAGTTTGCGTTAGCCATATCTGGCATTGCCATAAAAATACCCAATGCCAACGAGCCATATATTAAGGATTTTATAAACATATTTATTTTTTAATTATTAAACATAATTTCATGTTAAGATAATTTTTATAAAAGTGGTAACAAAAAAAGTTCAAAAAAGTTGTGAAAAAAGTTCAAATTTTTACATTACCGAGGTTTGTTTATATCTAAGTCAAATGCCATCATAACCAACTAGTATAATTAATATCTTAAAAATATATTTTTAAATATCATTTATTGATTTTTTAAAATTTTCACTTAAAATTACTGGTAGTTGTTAAAAAACACAAAATATGAAAAAAACATTTTTGTTTCTAGTAATTTTATTGTTTGGATGTGTAAATGCATCCAATACTAACAATAGCTGTATTAATACTAGAACATTTAAAATATTTCAGGCGCTAGATAATGGTGGAGCTTTAGCTCATGAATGCACTTTTTGGGACGGATGTTCTTCTTTTAATCAATTAGTATATTTGGAGTGGCAACCAGGCATAAGATACTATGATGGTATGGTCTTAAAACTTCAATCAAATAAATGTGCTATTGTGGATGATGTTTATAGATACACAACAGCACAGGGATTTTCAAAAACTGTTCCATCTATTAAGATCGATTACAAAAATCCGCCAAGTTCAGAAGAAGAACTTTTTGTAAGAATTGAAGAATTTAGCGATGGAGTATACAAGGAATGTTTACATGATTTTAAAATAAATAATAATAGTGACGGTGAAAAATTTTGTAAATGTGCCACTGATACTATTTTTAATTATTTTTATGACTTAACTTCAAAAGACAACGTGGAATATTCGCAAGAAGTATTTGAAAGTAAAATAGAGGAAGAATGCGGAAAATTTCCAAAATTTTATAATAAATAGTATTATTTATCTATTAGCACTAAATCTAAAAAAATACCGTCGTTGCAAATATTTAAGTTAAAACAGCGGTATTTTAATATTTTATTATCTTATAAAATTACTAAACACAATTCCCTCTTGCTCTGGATGATATATGCCAGCTTTTTTTTCTGCTTCTTAACATTTCAAAAAGTACGCCATATTTTTACCTAAAATTATTATATTTTGCATACCTTCTAAATCCCACCTTACTTCATCCTGTGTATGTCTGTAAACTATATTTCAATAACAACCTAAAATTATAGGCATTTCACTTACAGTAAAATATTTGTTTAATTGGTCAAAAATGAAAGTTGAACCCGTTCTTCTCATTCTTGAACCCAATTACTTATTGATTTTACTTTACATTTTGAATAATCTTTAAAGCATTCAAAGCATTAGGAAAGCCAATATATGGTATTGTTTGAACTATTGTTGCAACTATAACTTCTTTAGTATTTCCAACCTTTAAATTGCCGGACACATGTGAAGCAATTTGATCTTCTGCACCCATAGCTGTTAAAGCTACAAGTATTAAAAGCTCGCGGGTTTTAATATCAAGCCCTTTTCTTGTATAAAAATCGCCAAAGCCAAAATCTGTTAAAAAATCAGGAACAAATTCATTAAATCCAGCTGGCAAATTTTTAAATTTTTCTTTAATTTCATCACCATAGATTGGATTTTGTATTGCAAAACCTTTTTCATGCCTGTCTTCATCATTAACTGTACCTTGTTTTTCAAGCGGTAATTTAATGCCTCTTTCCTTAAATACTTCATTTACAGTAGCAATGGCATTAAGAGTCTTAGGAAAACCAATAAATGGAGCAAGTTGATAAATAATTTCTCTTAATTCTATTGGAGAAACACCATTATCCAAAGCCGCACGGGAATGCGATTTCAATTGCGGCAATGTTTGCATTGTTGCAAGCGATGTAACAGTAATCATTTCTCTAGTTTTGTTATCAAGAACACCACTATGAAACACATCGCCAAATATTGATTTTCTCAAAATTTCCATCAATTCCGGATCACTTTCAGCATCAATATTTGGATATGAACCGAATAGTTCTTTATATTTTTCAAGGCTTAATTGAAGTCTGTTTTCATTCTTAGCCATAGTTTTTTCTCCTTTTGAAATATTTTTATAATTGCAATTTGCAAACCATATTATTAGTAATACCACTACAAGTAGTAATAAGTAAACATTTTTTTTCATAAATTTTATTAGTTATTAATATTTAACGTTCCCTAACCATTCTACAATTTCAGGATTCCTGTGGTCTAAAAATAGACTTTTTCCGCCATCTAAAGTTACAATCTTATTCATTTCATCTCCAGACAATTCAAAGTCAAAGATATCAAAATTTTGCTGCAGCCTATCTTTATGAATGGACTTAGGAATTACAACAATATTTCTTTGAATTAACCATCTCAAAATAACCTGTGCAACTGATTTATTATGGGCTTCGGCAATTGATTTTAATAGCTCATTCTGAAACATATTGTTTTTGCCTTCTGCAAATGGTCCCCAGGATTCTATTTGAACTTTGTTTTCCTGCATAAATTTCTGGCTTTCAATCTGCTGATTAAATACATGGGTTTCAACCTGATTAACAGCAGGCACGATTTCATTATGGATTATTAAGTCTATTAACCTATCATCATAAAAATTGCTGACGCCTATCGCTCTAATTTTTCCTTCTTTATACAGCTCTTCCATAGCTCTCCATGATCCATAAACATCCCCAAATGGCTGGTGAATTAAATATAAATCCAAATAATCAAGCTGCAATTTCTTTAACGATTTTTCAAATGCTTTTTTAGCATTTTCATAACCAGCATCCTGTATCCAAAGTTTTGTTGTAACAAATATTTCTTCCCTCTTAATTCCACTTTTTTTAATTGCATTTCCAACAGCTTCTTCATTTTGATAGGCTGCAGCCGTATCTATTGATCTATAGCCAATTTCTAAAGCGTCTAAAACATTTTGCTCACATACTTTTAAATCATCAACTTGAAATACCCCAACACCTAATATCGGCATTTCAATGCCATTATTTAATATAACTTTTTGCATATACAATATCTCCAGTTATTAATAATTAAACTAAATTAAATATTTATTTTAAAGCTTTTAAAATATCTTCAACAATCAATTCTTCAGTCAAATGATATTTTTCATATAGCTCATTTAAAGGAACTCTATCGGTAAACTCTTTATCAGCACCGAAATTTAGTACCTTAACGTTTGAATCGCCATAGAAAGATGCTACCTTTTGCCCAAATCCACCATCAATAATGCCATCCTCTAAAGTAATTACAAGTTTATGATTTGCTTTTAGATTTTCAAGCAACTCTTTATCAAGACCTGTAATATAACGCGGGTTAATTAAAGTCGCATTGATATTATGCTTTTTTGCAAGTTCATCTTTAACATTTTTGCCTAAATCATAGAAGCTGCCGAGCGCAATAATTGCAACATCTTTTCCTTCTTCGGTTACTTTAAATTTATTTAAATTTGAATAATCGGTAGTATCTTCAATACCTGTAGATTTCAATTGTGTTGCCGGTACGCGTATTGCTACCGAATATTTTTTATTATTATTAACAGCCCAATCCAGCATTGCTAAATATTCTTCTTTGCTTGTTGGCGCTAAATAGACAATATTCGGTATATTTGAAATCAAAGGTATATCAAATACGCCTAGATGTGTAGCGTCGCCGCCTGAAATTGTACCAGCATATACTAAAATTGTAGCTGGTGAATTATTTAAAGCCAAATCTTGAGATAGTTGGTCATAGGTCCTTTGAATAAAAGAACTCATTATAGCCAATATTGGTTTTGCGCCTTGGCTTGCAATACCTGAAATATAACCAACCGCATGTTGTTCGGCAATGCCAGTATCAGTATAGTGTTTACCTAAAGCATTTCTAAACTCTTGACTAAAACCAGTTGCTCCAGGTGTTGCCGGCGAAACAACTACAATATTATTGCCTTTTTTAATTTCATTTAAAATATAGTCAGTAGTTATGTTTGTATAGCTTTCCGGCATTTTAACGGGAGTTTTACCTTCATTATCAAGTGTATGAGGCATTATCCAATGGAATTTTTCTTTATTTGCAACAGCCTGAGCTAAACCGTGGCCTTTTTCTGTATTTAAATGAACTACAACCGGATGATTAATATTTTTAACACTTTTAAAAACTTCAATTAAATCACCCATATTATTTCCATTGTCAACATAGATATATTCAAAGCCCAATGCTTTAAAAATATTGTCTTTAGCTTCGCCCTTAGTATTTTTCAAGTTCTTTAAATGTCTATCTAAACCGCCTTGATTTTCTGCAATTGACATACTGTTGTCATTAACAATAATAATCATATTGCTATTTAAAACTGCAGCATTATTTAAGCCTTCATAAGCTTCGCCACCTGTTAATGAACCATCGCCAATAACTGCAATTACATTTTCATTTTTGCCGTTAATATCTCTAGCTTTTGCAACGCCTGTCGCTAAACTTATAGAAGTTGAAGTATGTCCAATTTTAAATAAATCATATTCACTCTCTTCCGGTGCTGTATAGCCCGTATATTTATGATATTTTGTCTCATCAGTAAAGCCATCCTTGCGGCCAGTAAGAATTTTATGCGGATAACTTTGATGGGAGACATCAAATATAATCTTATCCTTTGGCGCGTCAAAAACATAGTGCAAAGCAATAGTTGGCTCAAGAAAACCTAAATTAGGCCCCATATGTCCGCCGGTTGTATTTACTTTCTTTATTATGATTTCCCTCATTTCATCAGCTAATAAATTTAATTCCTCTACTGATAATTTTTTCAAATCCTTTGGATAATCCACTTTATTCAAAATATTTAAATTTTGCATTTTTTTCTCCTTGGTTATTAAATTATTATTTTTATATTTTTTATAACAGTCTTTAAAATATAGCCCAGAAATAGCTATTGCAGCAATTGCAATTATAGATAATACATAAATTAAATAACTTCTTTTCATATGCTTTTTATTTATTTTTATACTGTTCATCACTTACCTTTTCCATCCACTCTGCAGTTCCTCTATCGCTATTAGCAACAATAGAAATATGGCTCATTGCATTATTTTCCTTAGCGCCGTGCCAATGCTTTACACCTGCTGGAAACCATACTACATCTCCAGGTCTAACCTCAATTATTTCACCGTCCCACTGTTGAATCTGTCCAATACCAGAGGTAATTACTAAAATTTGCCCCCATGGATGCGTATGCCAAGCAGTACGCGCACCAGGTTCAAAAGTAACAGTTGCAAGTGAAACATTTGAATCATGCAGCGATGGGAGCATAGGATCAACCCTTACATTTCCAGTAAATGTTTCATTTGGACCTTTATAGGAAGGCAATTTGCCATTTCTAATTACTTGAATTTTTGCCCCTTCATTTTCTTTAGTCATAGTACTTTCTCCTTGATTTGTTTTATTATTAGTCTGTTTTGCATACGTATTTACAGAAATTAACGCAACGAACAACAAAACATAAATTACAATTTTCCTCATTATTTACAACCTTTATTATTTATATTTTTATAATAAACCATACTTTATAAATATGGTAACAAAAAAAGTCCAAAAAACTTATTAAAAAAGTTCAAATATTTATATAATGTTGACTTTAATTTATTTCATATTTTATTATTAATAAAAAACCACTATAAAAAAATGGAGAAAGGAAACTATAGCAATAGTGATAAAGAACTGATGTTGACCATCAAAAATTCATTAAATAAATCAAGGCTGCAGGAACTAATTAATTTTGCAAAAAATTCTAATTTTAAAAAAATTGGAATTGCAAACTGTTTGTCTATGCAAAAATATGCCGATAGACTTTTAGAAATCCTAAGAGAAAATGGATTTGAGGTTATTTCTATAAATTGTAAAAACAGCGGACTGCAAAACGCTGATTTATTTGGCGATGAAGTGAAAGGCTCGTCATGCGATCCCCTAAGTCAAGCGACCTATTTAAATGAAAACGAAACAGATTTAAACATCAATGTTGGTCTCTGTTTGGGACATGGAATAATGTTTGACAAATATTCCAAAGCACCGTCTACAACTTTTATAGTTAAAGATTTTTTAACAGAACACCATAGCGTTGATAATTTGAAATAAGGACAAACCATAATAGCGGAATGATTATTCCGCTATTTAACGCAACCGCAATTTCTAATTTAATATGCTATATTGCAGTAGGTCTTATTCCAAACTTTTCCTTGAACGAATCGAAAAAATGCGACAGTGTCTTAAAACCCAAATCCATATATATTTCAGAAGCCTTCAGCTTATTTTCTTTTATTAGTTTGTATGCTTCTTCCAGCTTTCTATTTTTTAACCATTTATGAGGATTTTCATTAAACGTTTCTTTAAAATCTCTCTTGAAAGTTGATAAACTTCTGCCTGTATAATGGGCGAATTCTTCCAAAGTCATATCGCTTGCAAAGTTTTGATTCATAAAATCTTCCAGGTTTATTTTCCATGGCTTCGCAAAATCAAACAGACTCTTTACTAATGACGGTTTGATTTTTAAAAGCGTATCTAAAACCTCATATTTCTTTGCTTCAACGACTTCGGGATCAGGCACAATTCCAGATTCCCTATAGCTAATAAAAGTATTAAAAAATGAAGTTAATACAGGATGTTTTTCTATTTGAACTATAGGTTCTTTTTCAATAGGATAATCCAGGTTTTTATATTTTTTAAACTTTGAAGCTAAAAATTTTCTATCCAATATAAAAAATACACCAGCAAATGGTTGGCTGTCATTCAGTGGTTTTTTTGTCAATTGAACATCATGGCTTCTCCTAACAAAAACACAATCATCATTTCCAAAATTATATATTTTATTATTATGCTTCAACTCCAATAGCCCAGATTTTACATAAATAAAACTATGTTCCTTAACCTTTGCATTACAAACTATTTTGTCTTTGCTATAGCACGATGAGTAAATATTGCCATAGTTAGTGATTGAATCAGTTTTATCTTGCATACCAAATTATAATTATTTCGCATACAATATATTAAAATTTAATTTTATTTTTTCCAGTATTTTATAATATAATTTATTGACATCTTATTTCTAAATTACCGCTAGACTTTCCTACTAGAACAATTTTACATATTAACAGAGGATTTTCCTTAGTGGTATGCAAGTCAAATGAATTAGCTACTAAATAATTTTCTAGTAAATTATATTTCTAAATATTATCCCCTTCAATTAGATTGCTGCTGACTTCCTCAGCCTCAGAATCTATAGTGTTTATACTCTGGGTTAATATTTGATACGTATCTAATTTTGAGTTTGAAAAACTTCTTTTGCTTGATTCAATTCCAATTTTTTCCATATTCTTAAATCTCAGCAATATCTTTTTATTAAAAATATTTGCAAACTCATTATATTCGCTTAAAGATTTTTCCAAGCTCTTTCCAAGATTTTTTGAATGTACAAACAAATTGCCGACATTATCAAAAAGTTTCCTAAGCTCTTCTCTAAGATTATCAAAATTCATATTTTGTTTTTCCTTTTGAATTGTATACCTTGCACTATTTAAGAGATTTATCAAACCAACTGGAGTTAATGGAAAAATATTTTGGTTGTAGCATTTATTCTCAAATTCAGGATCAATTTCCCTTATAACTTCCAGCATTTTTTCAGTCTGCAAAAACATAACCATCATAATAGTCGCATTGCTTTCATTGTTTAAATTTAAATAGTCAATTTGGGCCTTCTGATAATCCTTTGATTTTAAATCCGCCAAATGTTTATTCATTCTATCTTTTATCTTTTTCTTAGTTTCTTTTACAGCTTCTTCATTTCCTTCATCCATACACTTTTGCAGCTCCAAAAAATGCTTTGAAGACTTGCTGTCAATTATTATATAATTATTATTAGGCAAATAGACTATCCCATCCGGTCTTTTTATATCTTCCTCACAGTTCTGTGTATTAAACGAAGTTTGCAATATATAGTCTCCAACGGAATCTTTAGAAGCCTTTTCTTGGAGATTTGAAGCCTTTAGTATATTGGCAAGAGTAGTCTCGGATGTTAAACCAGCTCCAGTAGGATTTAGCAAACCTCTTTTAATCAAGTCTAATTCGTTTTCAGTCTTTTTAGTATCATCATTTAAAGAGGAAATTTTCTCCAGAACGCCGCTAAAATTACTATAAAGATTTTTAGTTATCTCTTCAATTTCCTTTTTTCCCTTTTCCTGCAGCTCATTATTACGCTTTATATTTTCCTGTATTATATTATAGGATATTTCCTTCAGCAATTTTGCCTTCTCATCCTGCCATTCAGATTTTTCTTTCTCAAGCTGTTCCTTTTCCTGCAGAGTTAGCTCTGCTTTTTTTTCAACAAGGTAATAGTCATTTCTTAAAATATCAATTTGTCTCTGCTTTTCCAAGACTTCCCTATCCTTATCAGACAGTATTTTGCTCAAAGAATTTTTTTCACCCTCAATGACCTTAAGATTATTAATTTCAGCTGACAAAGTTTGACTTTTTAATTCCAAAGTCCTTATTAATTCTTGATTTTTAAGCTCAATATCAGCCTTTTCTTTCAATCTAAAATTTAAGTTTTTGCTTTCCAAAATTTTTTTATAAAACGCAAAAGCAAAAACTAAATTTGATAGACATAGAATTATTGATACATACAGCAGCATTACTATTTATTCTCATCTTTATTGTCATCCAATTGGGCTTTAAGTTTTTCTATGCTTTCTTTAATATCAAATCCAGAATCAGTATTAACCTGTTGTCCGGCAGTATCTTCAGGAAGCGTTGAATTTAAAAAGTCTTCGCTAATAGAATCAAAATTATTATTATCTATACTTCCATCCATAGCTGGTTCAAGGTTATTTTTCACATCTTTCTCATATTTTTCAATATCATTCTGCATATTTACAGCCTTTGAAACAGTATCTAGTCCTTCAATGCCCAAATCATCTTCCAAATCGGCTGCATTATTAGCAGCAGTTGTAGTTGCAGCTATAGTATTATTTTGTTCCTTAGGAGGCAAAGTTGGATTATTTTTTATAGTATTATCAACAGCGCCAGCCTCTTCAGACAATTCTAAATTAATATCGTCAAGTTCTTTTAATGCAGAATTTAATTCGTCATCGGACATTATATCAGTTTGCACATCACTCTTAGTATCGTCCTGTGCATCGCCGTTATTAACTAAATCATTATCACTATTAAAATCTGTATTTAAAACATCAATATCATATGATACAGCATTATCAAAAGGCTGTACTTGATCATCTATATTATTTAGAGTGGCATTCGTGCTTGTATTATCTACAACATCCACCTTAGGTTCTTCCATAGCAACATTCTTTGTTGCATCTACTGTATTATTGGCAATATCAGCATCTATTTGTTCCTGCTTTTTATACATAGTATCCGCAGCTTCAACCTGGTTCTTCAATGTAGATTGTTCACTATTTAAGTCAGAAATAGATGGAGCGCTGTTAGCAGGTTCAGGGACAATATTAAGATCTTTATCCTCAATAACAGTTTCGTCTATGCCATCATATTTTTCTAAACTCTCAGGTTCTTCCAGAACATTTTGAACAACAGAATCAGCACTCTCAGTTCTATTTGAAATATCATTAACTCCACTATTTGCAGCAATATTATTATTTTCTACAGGTGCTATATCAGGAGCTCTATTGCCAATACCTAAATTATCATTAGGTACATCCAGTTCAGGAATCGTTAAATCATCCAAAATAAAATCATCCGCAGAACTAGATACGCCGCTAAGATCAACAGACCCATTTAAATTTGAATCCAATGTTTTACTGGTTTCTATATTTTCAACATTCTGATGGTTAATAGGTTCATTAGTTTCAACATTATTCACAGTATTTGAAATATCAGAATTTAGCGGTTTATCAGTTTCAGTTTCAAATTCCTGGAAATTTTCAATATTAAAGTCTCCAACATCATCGCTGCTATTAGATGCAATCTCCCCATCTGTAGAAATATTATTGTCTAATTGCAAATCATTACCAACATTAAAATCAACATTAGGTTGACTGTTGTCCTGCTGAATATTTGTATCTGCATTAGGGACGCTTACATCATAAGCAACATTGCCATTACCACTAGGGTTTAAACTTAAAGAAATATCCTCAGCATTATCATCTGCCAGTGCGGAGCTATCATTATGTATATTATCATTTGATGCAGCATTATCCATAGTCTCCATTTGATTATTCTGGACAGCATCTTCGTGTATCGCCGCATAATTAGAGTCTTCGTTTAGATCAATATCTCCATCCGCATTATTTAAATCAAGTGAATCTTGACTAGCTGCATTTTTAATATCTTCATTAACGGTATCTTCTGCTATAGAGCTATTAACTGGCGCCTTATTAGCTATATTCTCTTCAAATTCCTCAAAAGCATCAGCATTCTGTTCATCCAAATCAGCTCTAGGCATTTTAAGCAATGACTCAGCCTGCGCAACATTATGCTCAAGCAAAGAAGTTATTACATCAAGTTTATTTTTAAATGAAGTATTGAAAAATGTTAATTTATCATCAAGCATATTAACTTTAGTAAATAAAAGCTGCATTTCGTCAAGGTTCTTGCTTCTCTTCAGGTCATCCTGCTTTTTTATATCGCTTAACAGCTTATTATACTTTACTTCAATGCTAGTCTTCTCTTCATTAACCCTTAAAAGATCGGTAGTCATATCTTCTATCTTCTTATCAGCCTTATTTTTGTACATAAAATATACTAAAAGTGTGCTCACAGTCAATATTAATAATGGAAACGTAAAAAACATTTTTATTTATTTAATTAACTTTACCTATATTATTATTTTAGAATCATTATAATTCAAGCTTTTTTATAAAAATATTTTAATTAATTATTTTTTATTGAATTATTATTTTTAATTTTATAGTTTACTAACTAAATATAATTAATAATTTTTTATGTCAAATCTTTCAGTTATCATAATAGGCGCAGGAAAAGGAACAAGAATGAAATCCAACCTTTCAAAGCTTCTGCATAAAGTTGGAAATCTTGAAATGATAAACCATGTTATTAACACTGCAAAAAAATTAGAAGCCGAAGAGGTTTGCGTTGTATGCTCTGAAGAAAATATAGAAGAAATAAAAAAGAACATATCAGACAATATAAACACAACAATACAAAAAGAAAGATTAGGTACGGGCCATGCAACGAAAACAGGCTATGAAGCTCTAAAAAATAAGAACAATAATATACTTGTAATGTACGGAGATGTACCATTAATAAGCATTGAAACCTATAAAAAAATAGTTGAACTATTAGAAAAATCAGATGCAGCCATAATAGATTTAGCATTCCATACAAACAACATAGAAAACAAATATGGAAGATTAATAACAAAGGGCGACGAGCTTGAGGAAATAGTTGAGTATAAGGACGCAAGCGATTCAGTAAGAAAAATCACGCTATGCAATTCCGGAATAGTTGCAATAAGGGGCGGGCTATTAGGCAATCTATTGGACAAAATAAATAATGACAATGCAAGCAAAGAATACTACCTGACAGATATAATAGGCATTGCACGAAAAGAAAATAAAATATGCAAATACATAGTCGGCACAGAAGACGAAGTAATGGGCATAAACTCAAGGGTTGAACTATCAATTGCAGAAACTATTTTTCAAAACAACAAAAGAAAAGAATTTATGGCAAAGGGCGTAACATTAATTGACCCAAGCTCAGTTTATTTTAGCTATGATACCAAAATTGAAAACGATGTTGTAATTGAGCCAAACGTTGTATTTTTACCGAATGTAAAAATTTCTAAAGACGTTGTAATCCACTCTTTTTCATATTTAGAGGATTGCACACTAGAGGAAGGCGTAAGCGTAGGACCTTTTGCAAGAATTAGACCTAAAACCCTTCTAAAGAAAAACTCACATATAGGAAATTTCGTTGAAATCAAAAAATCAACTATCGGAGAGGGAACAAAAATAGGACATTTAACCTATATAGGAGATACAACAATTGGAGAAAAAACAAATATTGGTGCCGGCTGCATAACCTGCAACTATGACGGATTTTCAAAATTCCATACAGATATCGGAAATAACTGTTTCATAGGCTCAAATACAGTTATGGTTTCGCCAGTATCCTTAGGTGACGGTTGCTTGACAGCTGCAGGCTCAATAATAACTGAGAACGTAGGTGAAAACGATATGGCAATTGCCAGGTCAAGACAGACTCTACTAAAAGAAAGAGCTGTAGAATATAGAAACAAAAGAAGTAAAAAATAATGGTAAATTATATATTTTGGGCAGTATCCATAATAGTCATAGGTCTATTTCTATGTTGCGCCGTCCTGGCAATATATCTAATCATACTGCTAATCTACAGCAGAGGCTTTAGAATATCCCCAACAGTAACATCAAACCCAAGGTCTATAAGGCTTATAATTAAATATATAAAAAAATATCTATTGCAGACCAATAAAGACAATATAAAAATATTAGATATTGGAAGCGGATACGGAACATTGCTATTTGAAATAAGCAGAGCATTAAAAAATACGAATGACAAAAAAGTAGAATTAGTTGGCTATGAAATATCAAATTTTGCATATAGAATTTCTAAATTCAGAAATAAATATGAGAATGTAACACTTATAAAGGATGACATAAATAATCTTAATAATTTTGATTTTGATTTAGTTATAACATTTATTCTAGCAAAACAACAGAAACTATTTTTGGATATATATAGAAAATTTCCGTCAGGTACAACAATTATTGCCAATTCCCTGCCAATCCCATTTGAAAAAGAGGATAATTTTCAATTAGTTGAAACAATAAAAGTTTGCTTTAGGTGGAATATTTATATATATAAAAAAATACAGTAAAATTATCAAAAAAAGCTTTAATATTAAAAATTATGTTATAATAATATCCTTATGTTATTAATAAATAGATGAGAGTTGAAAATATGACGAATATCGTTAATTCAATTGAAAGTCTAGACGCTATGATGAAAAAAATCAAAGAGGCTCAAAAAGTCTACGCTACCTTTTCACAGGAACAAGTGGACGAAATCTTTAAAAGAACCGCTTTGCTTGCAAACACACAGAGAATTAGACTTGCTAAACTAGCTGTTGAAGAAACAGGAATGGGAGTGGTTGAAGATAAGGTTATTAAAAACCACTTTGCTGCAGAATATATATACAACAAATACAAAGATACAAAAACCTGCGGTATAATAGAAGAAGATTTAACTCATGGAATGATGAAAATTGCTGATCCAATCGGAATTATAGCATGCGTTGTTCCTACAACAAATCCAACTGCTACAGCAATATTTAAATGCTTGATTGCATTGAAAACAAGAAATGCTATGGTATTCTCACCGCATCCTAGAGCTAAAAAATGTACTATAGAGGCTCTAAAGGTTGTTGTTGAGGCTGCTAGACAGGCTGGTGCTCCTGATAATTTATTGGGTTGGATTGATGAACCTAGTATTGAATTATCCGGCGCTTTAATGAACCACCCTGATGTAGATTTGATTTTGGCTACAGGTGGTCCAGGCATGGTTAAGGCTGCATACAGCTGTGGCAAACCAGCCGTTGGTGTTGGCGCAGGTAATGCTCCAGCTCTAATTGACGAAACAGCTGATGTTGAAACTGCAGTATCATCAATTATCATGAGTAAAACTTTTGACAATGGTATGATTTGCGCTTCAGAACAAACAGTTGTTGTTGTTGATTCAATGTATAAGGCAGTTAAGGATGAATTTGTAAAAAGAGGCTGCTACTTCGTAAAAGGCGAAGAAAAAACTAAGTTAGGAAATACGGTTTTCCCTAATGGCGTATTGAGTGCGGCAGTTGTTGGACAGCCAGCTACAAAAATTGCTGAATTGGCGGGTATTAAAGTTCCTGAACATACAAAAGTTCTAATTGCAGAAGCAACTGATACAAGTGTAAATGAAGTTTTCTCAAAGGAAAAATTATCTCCAGTTTTAGGATTCTATAAAGCAAAAGACTTTGATGATGGTCTAAAGAAGGCGCATGAATTGGTTAATGACGGCGGTGCAGGACACACTTCAATTCTTTATACCAACCAACAATTTACAGATAGAATTAAAACATTCGCTAAAGTAATGAATACAGGAAGAATTTTAATTAATACTCCTTCTTCATTTGGCGGTATTGGTGATTTGTATAACTTCAGACTTGAACCATCATTGACATTAGGCTGCGGTTCTTGGGGTAAGAACTCTGTAAGTGAAAACGTTGGTGTAAAACAGCTTATCAATATTAAAACAGTTGCTATGAGAGAAGAAAATATGTTGTGGTTTAAAGTTCCACCAAAGATTTACTTTAAAAAAGGTTCAACAAGATTTGCATTGGAAGAATTAAAAGGCCATAAAAGAGCATTTATAATCACTGATAAAATTCTATTTGACATGGGTACAACTAAAAAAGTTACAGATGTATTAGAAAGAGTTGGCATTGATTATACAATATTCTCAGATGTTAAACCAGATCCAGATTTGTCAACAATCAATAAGGCTATAATTGACGTTAGGAACTTTAAGCCTGATTTAATTATCGCTCTAGGCGGCGGTTCTCCAATGGATGCAGCAAAAATTTTATGGTTAATGTATGAACAACCAGAAATCGCTTTTGAAGATGTAGCAATGAGATTTATGGATATCAGAAAAAGAATATTCATGTTAAAAGATTTAGGTGAAATTTCTAAATTAATTTGTATACCTACAACATCAGGTACAGGTTCGGAAATGTCTTCATTCTCAGTTATCACTGACGATAAAACAGGCATTAAATATCCATTAGCTGACTATGCTTTCACTCCAAGCATGGCTATTATTGATCCAGATTTCGTTATGACTATGCCTAAGGGCTTGGCTGCAGCTTCTGGATTTGATGCAATAGTTCACTGCTTAGAGGCATACGCATCAACAATGGCTAGCCCATTCACTGATGGCGTTGCTTTAGAAGCTTTAAGATTGTTATTCAAACATTTAGTTAAATCTGTAAATGAAGGAACTGAATTTGATAGGGAACAAGTGCACTATGCAGCAAGCTTAGCTGGTATGGCTTTCGCTAACGCATTCTTGGGTATTTGCCACTCTATGGCACACAAGATTGGCGGACACTTGCATATTCCTCACGGTATTGCAAATGCTTATCTAATTTGTCAGGTCATTAGATACAATAGTTCTGAAAAACCTACAAAACAAGCTCCTTTCCCTCAATACAAATATCCATTTGCTAAGCAAAGATATGCACAAATTGCTGATGCTTTAGGCTTAGGTGGAAAGAACGATGAAGAAAAGGTTAACAATTTAATTAATGCTTTAAAAGAAATTAAAGCTGCAATTAAGATTGCTCCTTCAATGAAAGAAGGCGGAGTTAAAAAAGAAGATTTGGAAAAATCATTAAAGAACGGACTCGCCGAAGAAGCATTTGATGATCAAAGTACAGGTGCAAACCCAAGATATCCTTTGATTTCTGAGTTAGAACAGCTATATTGGAAAGCATTTGAAGGTGAAACTGATTTTGATATTTAATATCAAATTTAGCTAATCAACGAAAAACAGGTAAAATATTTTACCTGTTTTTTATATATATTAACCTATAAAAGCTATGCACTTAGGTTCTGACTTCTATTCAGAATATATTTATTCCATTCCTTTATTACAAATACCAGCCAGACAATGATAATTGCAAAAATTTTACCAGCGGCTATAGAGTATAGGAACATAAATGGTGCGATTGATAGATATAATAAAGTCATAATAAATAGGTATAGCAATAAATTTAAAGAATTTTTAAACTGCCAACCATATTTTTTATACCTATAGTAAAAAAGCAACGGCAATGCAATCACCATCAATAGATAAAACTTTAAAAATCCATATATAAATATCCTGCTTGTTGAAAAAATTGAAAGATTAAGAAGTATTATAATTAAAGCTTCTAGGATATATAGGTCATTTCTGCACGTTTTTGCTATTGTTTCAGAAAATTCTCTGTCCAATTTTAATTCGCCTATATATTTATCCATTCTATATACTATTAAAAATAATATACATAAACTCGGAATTGCTCTGAAGTAGAAAAATGCCATTATACATGTATAAAAAAGATATGTAAAATCAACGTCCGACACACTAAACTTTTCCCTTAAATATACAGCTGGAGAATATTTTTTTATATTACAAAACATTAAAAAAGCAGATGGAATAAGTGTAAATAATATTAAATAAATGTATTTATTTCCAATAAACCCTTCCCTGCTTGAAAAATAATATGGAAGCAACAATGCAATTAAAATTACAATAATATATTTTGAAACATTTTTAAATAAATCCAAAAGGCTACCGCCTTTTTCATTCATCTTTTCTGCTATTGGGTTGTCTCTGTACTTATCATCAAGTTTGTAAAAAAAATATTTTGCTGAAAATTTCGCAATAAACACATATAGCACAACCAAAAATCCAAATAAATAGTTCCAATTTGAAAATCTTAAATATATAAAAAGTATTATAAAATAAAAAATTGGTTTTATTATAGAAAAGTAAAACAGCTGTGAAGAGTAGTATAATGCATTCCTATCCTCATTTCTATAGTCAAAATACATTTTAATTGGGGTAACTATAGAACTAATTGCATATAGGCTGAATGAAGAAATTATAAAAAATTTAAGGAAATCTCTAAACGGTAATATTTCTGCACTATCAAGAATATCAATACCAAATATAACTATCCAAAATATCTCAAAAAACAATAATAATTTATTATATGAATTTATAACTTCTTCCTTCATTTTGCTACAATAAAATTGGCTACATATAAATTAATATAGATTACGAACTAAAAATCAAGGAAAAAAATACACTTGAAATGAGCCTGCTAATCAACCATTGCTTTTTAAATTCAATAATTTAATATATATAGTAATATATTAATAAATTAAATTTAAATATGATAAATAACAATAACAACAACAACAATAACAACAACAACAATAA
>CALXSC010000079.1 GCA_944391025.1 uncultured Rickettsiales bacterium | reverse complement strand
GGTTGGAATGGCGGGGGAAATGGGTGGTGTGAAAATAAATCAAGTAGTTATGTAGGTGGCGGCGGTGGTGCTACTGATATGAGAATTAATGGCATATCTTTAAATGATAGAATTATTGTCGCTGGCGGTGGTGGTGGGGGGTCATACAATACATATTATGGAGGTTATTATGGTGGCAATGGTGGTGGTGGAGGTCTTGATGGCGGAAGGGGAAGTTCGTATGATTATGGATGTGGTGGTAATGGTGGAACTTTAAGCTATTCAGGTGTGTATAATTGTGATTGTGGCGGTTCGGGCAATGGTGCTACAGGCGGCTCTACAACGTGTAAAAATGATGCTGGTGGCGGCGGTGGTTATTATGGCGGTAGTTCTGGCGGTGGAAATGGAGATGCTGGAGCTGGCGGTGGCGGTGGATCTGGGTATATAGGAGGCGTTACAGGCGGCGGCGGAACTAATGGAGTTAATTCCGGCAATGGCAAAGCTATAATATGCTATGACGGTGGAAGCACTAGTAGCAGAAGTTTAACATTTCCTAAGGCAAAATTTGGCGAGGTTTCATTTTCTAAGGAAATATGTCCAAGAAGTGTAAATTATCCAGCAAAATCAAGCAACTATTATTATATGTCAAACTATAGGGATGGTAATGGTGTTGTGATTGATAATAGGGCTGCCAAGAGATGCGGAAGGAATGGCAAGTGGGAATCTGGATATGTGTATGAATGCGTAAAGATGGATAAATGTTCAAAACCATCAACGATTTCTTCATATTCATCCAAGGATTGGAGTGATTTTAATTTTGAGATTGTTAATACCGGTAGTGTATATGATAAGGCACGTACGGTTGAAATGAAATGTATAATTAATAATAGCAGCGGGGCAAAATGGTATAATGTTAATTAGAGAGTCAAAACGTTTATTTTCTGAATTCTTATTGGCATTACAGGAAGAAAAATATAAACGTTTTCTTTATAATATTTTATTATCTTTTTTATGTGTTTTTGCATTTTTCTTACCGGACTATATTCTAAAGATGAACGGTAGTTCAAATGTGCAAAATGAATGGGTATTTAATCTAGCTTTTTTTATTTTTGGGTTTGTGTTGTCAATGATGAAAAATAAAAAAGTTTTTTTGATTTTTATAATTACTTTTTTTGTTTTTGAGTCAATCCAACTGCATTATATGGCGTATTTTGGAAAGCCTATAACGCCATTGGAAATTAAGAAAATATTTACTGAAACTAACGATGTGGCACAGTCAGGATTTAGCTATTTTTTTGTGGTTTGGTATGTTTTACCATCCATGCTACTTTCCTATGGCATCTATATATATTTTTTCTTAAAATATTCTGATAAATGTTTTAAAAGTAGAATATCATATATTATATTAATAATAGTTCTTTTGGTTAAACCTGAAAGGGCCTATAGGAAAAGTTTGAAACATTTTTTGCCTGGACCAACTAGAAATTCTATTCATAATACATTGAATACTTTTTCTTTTTTTTTTGTTAAAGAAATATGGAATAGCAATAGGCAGGTTGAATTTGATTTTAAAGATTATAAAATTGAAAAAATTGATAATTTTGAAAAGCCGGATATTATAATTTTTTTAGTTGTTGAAAGTATGAACTATAAAAATCTTGGACTGTATGGATACCATAGGGATACTACGCCAAAGCTAAATAAATTAAAAGATGGCGATAATTTTTTATATAGAAAAGCGTTGTCTAGTAGTGTTTCTACTGCGGCTGCATTACCTTTCTTATTTAATGTAATTAGGGAACCTGGAAATTTGAAATTGTTAAATAACAAAAAAACTAATCTTATAGGATTGGCTAGGGATATTGGCTATAGGACATATTTTTTTACCAGCCAGGAATCTAAAATTTTAAACGACCTTGGCGTTGAATTTTTGGATAGGATAATTACTAAAGAAAATGATGTCGTTTCCTTTGCTGATAAAAAAGATGATGTTCTATTGGAGTATGCAAATAAAGCTCTTTTTAATAGTGATGATAAGGGCAAATTTATTTCTATTTTTCAAAGAAATCTCCATAGTCCCTATGAGATAAACTATGAGGAACATGAGGATGAGTTTGATATATATAATACAAAAGAAAGGGATAGAAAAAAGAAGCTGGTTAATGCCTATGATAATGCTGTTTTATATGAGGATTATTTTATTTATACATTAATTAGTTATATAAATAATATTAAAGATAAGTCCGCAATACTTGTTGTGACTGCAGACCATGGACAAATGCTTGGTGAGGATAATTTGTATGGACACAATATTCTTGATGCCAGGGTATCTGAAGTGCCTTTTATGGTGTATTATAATAATAAATATAAAAAATATTTTAAGGATGAAGACATACCAGAAAATGTTTCGCATTATGAAATATCAAAATTTGTTGCTGGCATTATGGGATATTCAATTGAAAATCCAAATGAAGATGGAATATTGTTTATACAGGGTAATGATATATACTATGAAAACTTTATAATTCCCTATATTAGAAAAGGTAATAATGTAGAATTTAGGAAAATAGATTCCACATATAATTATTTTTCTAATTTAAAAAAATAATTTGTGCTAAAAGGCATAATTTTACTTGAAAAAATAAATTTTAGATATATTATATTAACGTATTGTATATGATTAAAAATATTAAGGAATAAAATGGCTACAAAAAATAATCCTAAAAATAAAGGTTTATCTGGTGGAAAAAAGTTTTTTAATGGAAAAGAAGTAGAGCCAATTATGTACGTTGGTACCTATGCTGGTCACGGAAAATACATGTCAGCTAAATATGTAAAAACTACTAATATTATAACAGATCCATCTGGAAAACCTATAGCGTGGAATAGCATCCCAGTATCTGAAAATTAATTTTTCTGATTTAAATAAAAAAGGACATATATGAATAAAAATAAAGCGTTGTTTTCGTTATATAAGAATTTATTAACTATTATTTTATTTTTGACATATGTGTCCTTTTGTGATGTGAGACACAGTTTTGCTGCAGCTACTAATGGTTATTTGCCATACTGTGGTGATGGTAACACTAGTGGAGATGATTGGACTAATTATCCGTATAAAACTTCCAATAGTTTTTCATGTTTAAAAAAAAGATATTGTTCAGATTTAAAGGTTAGAAAATTAAATATTGGTGACTTTGACAGGGATGATACAGATAGCGTTAAACGCGAGGTAACTAAAGATGAAACTGTTGATGGCGAATGCTCTAAACCTGGAGAAACAAGGACAAAGGTGACTGATTATTCTGGAAATATTGATTATAAAATTATAACAAATACAACAGAAACCGATAAGAATAACAATAAAAAATGTCATACAGTGATTACTGAGCCATTGTATTTTAAGGGTATTGAAGTAAAAGGTCCAGATGGCAATGTTACGTTATCGGCACGACCTCCGCAGCTTTATACTGATAAAGCTGAGAATTGCTATATGAAGAGCTATTTGGATTTAAGTGCTGACGAGTTAGAGGCTATATATAATGTAAGGTATTTGTCTGATGGCGGTGATTCTGGAACTGTTAATTTTAGAAACTTCTGTAAACCTTTCAAGTACGATACTTTTAAAATGTCCGGTACTAATGGTGAGACAGTTAAATATATGTCAGAGAATGCCAAGAAGGTTGAGGACCAAAGCGATGGATATAAAGATTTGGAGAATAAATATACTATATTCTGCCATCAATTTGAAGATATTGAGGCTATTCCATATTTAATAAAAGAAGGTGATGCGTTTGACGAAAATGGAAATACTATAAGCAATGTTTATCAATGCAAATTACATCAATGTCCTGTTAATGATTCAGGAAGTATGACATGTGTAACAAACTATTACTTGTTTAATAGTAGAAGCAAAGAGTACATAAAAGCCTATGAGGTAAGTATTTTAAATAATACTAATGAGGATCCCTATACAAACTCAAGGAGAGATCAATTTTGTACAAAGATTGATTGTAGCGATGTAAAATATAGTGAAATAGTTTCATGTACTAGGGATAATGAAGCGACAGCTTGCGATAAATACTCCGGGGTTGATAATTCTTTAGCTAGTTTTTCAGCTGAAGGTTTTAATTATGCAGAAATTATTAATGGATATAAAGAAACACAATCGTGTAATATAGCGGAAGGAAGCGCCACTGGTAACTGTTATAAAACTATAGATTGCGGTTTAAAGAGCTATTACACTGGAAGCGGAATTGATACTGCAACAAAAGAAAAATTTAATAAAGCATGCGATGTGGAAGCAGATGCTAATTATGGAGAAGATAAAACGCTTTCATATTTCTATAAACCAGTTCCAAATCCAGCTTCTACAGAAGCTTTGGACACTGGAGAAAAAGCTTTTGAACTTGATAGACTTGCAACTCACGAGAACCTTTCTGGCTATGGCGGTGAAACTGTTATAAAAAGAAGATTAAGGGGTATACCAGATGAATATGCAATAAACGCTTCTCAGTATAATGAATCGAGATCTTGTTGGCCTCATTCGCCTGATACAAGTTATAATAATAGGGGAGAGGAAATTAAAGCTAGAAATTATTTTAGACCTTTTAGCACTACAGATAGGGACAATGTTTGTGCATCTGAAGATGAATTTAAGCACTATGGTTTGGTTGAGAAAAATTATCATGCTTGGTTTTTTAAGTGCTGGGATAGATGGCTAAAGAGTGGTGATTATTATGATGATTTTTGGGGTGTTACTAAAGCTGGCAAACTACCACATATTCTTCCTATATGTGGTAGAAGCAGTTTAGGTGTAAAGGGAAAAAATAGGGAATATATGTGTGGCAATAGGGGCTATATTTGTAATGCTCCTGAATGGGATAGCTATTATATAAGGGGAAATCCTACGGTTTCATGGAGTCAAACTGAGGCTAATATTAACTCTGCTAGTGTTAAGGTTTGTTTAAGACAAAAAAATACTGGTGAATTAAATGTATGCGGACATAGGGAATGCAGGGTTGATTGTGCGTTTGGTTTATGCAAGACGCAGTGGTGCGGTGTTGATAGATGCGTTGATTTAACTTTTCAAGAAGGAACTGATTGTAGTTTGCAAGGTGTTAGAGATGGAAAAAACAATGCTGGTTGTGTAAAAGAAGTTACTGGAAAAGTTAGGTTCCGTTTGAACAAAATTGGAAATAAGCTATATGCGTTTTTGGATGTTAGAGATGATGCATGTTCTATTGAAGCTGGTAATTATTATATGGGTGATATGGGCGATAAGCGAAGAGGTACTGGATATAATAAGGAACTTGGAAAAATAGATAGGGATAGGTTTACCGGTGTTAGTATAAGTGGGGGTGATGGTTCTTCATTTGGCGGAACATTTAGGGGTTTAATGGATGAAAACAGCCTTATTGATGATAATAGTATGACTGATCATAATGGGGATGGCGTTATATCTGATGCTGACGTTTTTGGCGAACATTTATATTGGGTATTAAATTGCGATAAAGAAGATGATACTCGTAATCCAAAATGCAGCGAACTTATGGCTAATAATGGAGAAAATCCACCAATAAAAGATTTAGAAGCTAATTGGGTTACATGGGATATAGTGCAATATATTGGAAACAATCAGCCTCAGGGCAGGGTTGATTCTAGCGGAAAATCTATAGGCAATGAAAATTGTAAAGTTGGCGATATAGGAAATTGCAGAGGGTATTATGATAAAAATGGTGTTTTCCACAAGGAACAACAGGGTATGAGTATACCTTTGACTACATCTCCTGACCTATTCTATAAATATGCTACCATAGAGAATACACCTGATTTATTCTTGCCGCTACTGGCTGTAAGTTCTATAATAGATTATGATGGTGATGAAGTTGTTATTTATAGTACAAAAACTGGCAATTATACTAGTGATGAAAATTTGGTTTTAAATTTCTTTGAACCTAAGTTGTATATAACCTATGGTGATACTGGACCGTTGCTTATTGGACTTGATTTTTCAGAGAGCGAGACTACGGAAAAAAGTCTCGGTGGCAATAAAATATCAACTAAGTTTAATGGCGAGAATATAGAGACAACATTTAAACTTGAAAAACTTAGCCAGTTTTATCCTGAACCGTCAGCAACTGTATGTCTGAATCAAGTATTAACTGATGAGGTTGAACAGCAAATAAAGTGTTTGGCTAGGGCTAATCCAAAATTAACTAATTTTGTTATTAAGCCAAGTACTAATGGTATAAATAGGAGTGATCCTTATATACATGCCTTTTTTTACAAGACTGGAACTGATAAGCTAAAAGTTGGTGATTCATTGAATGTTAATGATACGAAAAATTTTATTCCATTTAGTAAAAGTAAGGAAACTGATGAAGGATCGTTTAAAAATTTACTTGGCAATTCTTTCGCATATGCGCAAAAATATCCTATATATTTAGAAAATAGCTATTGTAGTAATTTGCACTATGATTGTGTTGCAAACAAGAAAAAATTACTGGATGAATTAGAAAAGGTTACTGGTAAGAGCACTGAACTTATAAATACTTTAGAAAGTAAAGTTGAGAATTGCGAAAAGCAGATTGAAACCTATTGTGATAAAGCTGATGGTGGAAATGCTATGATTCAAAAAACTGAAGGAAATACAGCGTATATATTAAAAATTAAAAATAATTATAATGCTGACGGTATATATAATCAGATTTGTGTTACGCAGGGATTTGAAAAATATCCAAAGTATGTAGAAGCCTATCAATCCACTACTAATGTACTGGGAAAATGTATTTTGACTGATGAAAGTAAAGCTAACCCTAATTGTAGAAGGAAGGAATTCTATGAATTTTGTACAGTCAGAGGTAAGGATGGATGCGAATGTTTGGATGGAACTAATAATTGCGATTGTTCGTCTGGTGATAATTGTATAAAGACATATAGCTGTGAAAATCCTAAGGACAACGACTATACGAACTTGCCTAATGAATGTTTCTTGCCTGGTGTTAATAGCGAAAAAACACTTTTGGATGCAAATAATAAAGTTGTAAATTCATGCGTTTGTAAGTATGTGGATGAGAGTGCAAAGCCTGAAGGTAATTTTGAAATCCGAAAGGCAACACCTAGAGAATTGGGTTTATGTGTTAATTTAAGAGACATAGATTTCTGTGATGCTGTAAAGTATTATGATTACGATACCAGGAAATACAGTGATGGTGGTGAAGGTTTAGTATTTGACGATTATAATAGAAACAAATATATAAGTAATATTTGGAGAACTGATCAGAAGATATATGGTAAATATTATCTAGGCAACCTTGGCCATGCTGAGTTTGATAAGACTACCGATTGTACAAATATTGGTGAAGAGTTCTGTTTGTTGAGATATAGGTGCTATAATACTGAAACTGGACAAACTTGCAGAAATCCTGGAAATTGTGATGAGGTGACATGTACGGAAGAAGAGAAAAAATGTAAGTGCGAACCTTTGCAACCAGGTGTTTGTAATGGCTTCTGGAAAAATAAGGAAAATACTATTCCATTAGCTAAATGCGAGACCATTGTTTCAAATGGTGAAAGGCTAAGTGTATTTAAATTGGTTGATAAAACTGGTTGTGAAAGATATTCATGTCCTGCTATTGATAAAAATGCCGCTATATTATCTAGTGAAATGGATAGGGTAGACATTACTGAAATAAGTCCCGAAACGGCAAATAACAGAGGTCTGTTCCATGGATTTGCAACGTGGGGTGAGTATAAGAAGGGAACGTACAATAAACCTGAAAATAGGGAAGAAAATGCCTATGGTGACAATCTTGAAGAGAGGGTTGCTGAAAATTGTTTACAGGGATATGGGCCTGCTGGTTTAAATTTTATATTGGATAACTATATTCCTTATATAGATAGAACAAATGAGGATGACCTTACTGATATTAATAATGTTTTATCTAAAGAAGATGAAATTGTTAAGAAGATGATTGGTTATAAAGATTCAAACTTTGACAGTACAATCTTTAATGAATTTGCAAATAGAATTGGTTATAATGCCCGCAATCATTTGCCTGTTAGATATTGCAACCAAATTGGTGAATGGATGGGGGTTAATGACATATATACAAGGTATAAAATTGGATTATATAATCTAGCAAATGATGATATTCATGAGATAGATAATAATGGATTCTTAAAAAATCCTAATAAATATGATACAAGTGTAAAGCTATCAGAAGAAAATACATATGGTCAGGAGATTGACTATAGTAAAAGATATTGTGAAAGATTATTTTGCAGAGGTTTCGATGAAAATGATGTGGGTCTATTGTCAATAGAGTCTTCAGAGCCAACTCCTGATACTGAAAATATATACGCTATTAGTGGAATTAGTGATAATAAATTTTATCCTAATGATTCAAGTAAATTTAATTATCCGATAGATCCTAAGAATAAAAATGATAAAAATAAGTTCTATGTAAACGATCCGAATAATTCTAATATGAGTGAAGCGGATAAAAAATCAGATAATGCTGTTGTAGGTGTTGTAAATAATAGATATACACCTTGGAGGCATGCTGGTGGTGCTACTTGGTCCGAAACCCCTGCACCTCGTGAGGATTCAAAAGGAGAGAGCGGATGTGGAGATAGCAATACCGATCGTAAATGTGTAACTGGTACGTGTTTAGAAACTAAGAATTTCTATCCTTATGATACT
>CALXSC010000078.1 GCA_944391025.1 uncultured Rickettsiales bacterium | reverse complement strand
ATGTCGGCTCATCACATCCTGGGGCTGAAGAAGGTCCCAAGGGTTTGGCTGTTCGCCAATTAAAGTGGTACGTGAGCTGGGTTCAAAACGTCGTGAGACAGTTTGGTCCCTATCTTCCGCGGGCGTTGGAAAATTGAAAGGAGCTGCTCTTAGTACGAGAGGACCGGAGTGGACGCACCTATGGTGTACCAGTTGTTTCGCCAGAAGCATTGCTGGGTAGCTACGTGCGGTTAGGATAATCGCTGAATGCATCTAAGTGAGAAGCCTTCCTTGAGATTAATTTTCCCTATAGGGTCGTGGTAGACTACCACGTTGATAGGTTGGGTGTGTAAGGATGGTAACATCTTTAGCTAACCAATACTAATAACCCGATTGGCTTTTTTAAATAAAAGTAAACAAAGTAATACTATATATAGTGTTAAATCTATAAAGATTTTTGAACTAAGGGTATAATAAACAATGTACTAATATTAAACAATAAAGCAATTTAAAGACAAACCGTCCTTAAATAGCTTGGTAATTATAATGATGTGGAACCACTCGATACATTCCGAACTCGCCAGTGAAACGCAACCCATGCCGATTGTACTATGGTCTCTACCATGGGAGATTAGGTTATTGCCAAGCTTTTTAAGGACGGTTTTTTTGTTGTTTTTTTGAAATTATCTTTTTAACTTTTCTCTTGATTAAAATTTATTTTAATCTTATTTTATATATAGTAAACTTTTATTATCGTAATGGAAAATTTTAAAACTGCTGGCAGCGAACAAAATTTAAAAAACTATTTTAATAGAGTGTTTTTTGATGGAAAAGCAGATATAGAACAAAACAAAATAGATTTTGTTGCGAATAATATAACTTTTGAAAGTAAATACAATGATCCAAAAACTTCTCTATTGGAAATGTATGTGCAGTTGATAGCAACTCATAAAAAACACAATATACCTTTTAAAAAGTATATAGGGGTTTTTAATGAAAATGAAATATCCTTTATGGAATCAAATATTGTTAAGAATAGAATTAATCTGATAAATGATATAGATTGGAAAAACCTAACACCATCCAAAATTAAAAGTGATGAAAATATAAAAAGAAAAATAATAGAACAGATTCCGAATGAGGATAAACATTTTGATTTGACGGTAAATAATATACAGACAATTAAAAATTATATCACTAAAATTGAATCAAATAAACAGTTAGAATTAAAAGAAGAAATTAGCGAGGATGAGCTTAAAAAAACTATAAACAATCTAAATGAGAGATTGCATAAAATAAAAACACTTAAAGATACAGATAGAAGCTTATTTTTTAGTGCTATAATGATAGCTATAAGAGAAAAATCACCAATATATGAGGTTGAAAAGCAAATATCAATTTATGAAGAAAGACTTGTAGATACTCCAAGAGAGGAAAGAAAAGTAAAAAGTGCAGAATTTAACAGAGAAGCTATATATGCTATTTCTAATTCAATCATTGATATAGTGGACAAATTGATAAAAAGTAAAATAAATACAGAATCAAAACAAAAATGGAAAGATCAGTTTGTGTTTATTAGAAATATAAATATAGATCTATATAAATATAAAGAAATTATATACCTGATAAGTGAGAAGATTTACAAAACATTTAAAGCAGGACAAAAACGGGATATTCTTGGCAAGGCGTATAAAATATTCTTATCAAGAGCTGGAAAGGTTGATAACAAGAATATAATTTTAACGCCAGATCATATAAAACATCTTATGGTTGAGCTAGCCGATTTAAATATGGATGACGTTGTCTTGGATACCTGTATGGGGACTGGTGGCTTTTTAATGGAAGCTATGGAAAAAATGGAATCTCTTGATGGCGTTAATGAAACTAAAAAGGAAATTATACACAACCAACAGTTAATAGGAAGTGAAATTGATACAAAGTTATTTGTATTAGCTTGTAGCAATATGTTTTTGCATGGTGATGGCAGAAGCCAATTGTACGATAAGGATACTCTAAATGATGATGTGACCTTTAAAAATGGCGAAGGGTTTTTTAGTTATATAAAATCATTAAAGCCAACAAAATGTATAATAAATCCGCCATATGAAGGGAATAATTGTTTTGATTTCACTAAACAGGCATTAGAATTTTTAGATATCGGTGGAAAGCTGATAACTATTATCAAAGAAAATACATTTCAAAAAATAAATAAAAATATAGAGGATCTGTTAAAGAGTAATACTCTAGATTTTTATATCAAAATGCCAAATAATCTATTTAGCGAGCAAAACAGATCTGTGGCTACTGCTATTTTTGGCTGGACGAAGGGCATTCCGCATAATCATAACAAATATGTAAAATTTTATAATTTAAGCGATGATGGTTTTGAAAATATACCACATAATGGTAGAATAGATACAAAAAATATCTGGAGAGATAAAGAAAAAGAAATTATAGAATATATATTGTATGATAAGGATATAAATGAGAAAAATACGGCATATAAAGAGAAGATTTTTGATTGTGATAATCTATTGCCGATATATCATCACTTTGTAGAAGATATAGAACCAGTTTATATGGAAGATTTTGAGGATACAATTTTTGACTATTTTTTGTATGAGCAAGATCTTGTGGGGGGGGGGGCAGCTTAGTAAACTCATTAAAGAGATTGACAATAGAACTATTAAAAGATTTATAATTAAGGAGATGAAAAATGGAAAAAATTAAATTAATTATAAATAGAATTAAAAGTAATACAAAAACTGAATTACCAAGAGATGTTGAATGGAAAGGATTTAGATTGAATGAGATTTTTGAGATAAAAAATGCAAAAAATATAAATTCAACAAAAATAAAATATTCAAATGATAAAAATGACATTCCTCACATATCTAGACAAACAGAAAATAATGCTATAAAAGGATATGTATCCGATTTTCCTAAGGAAAAAGTGAATTTTGGAAAATGTTTGTGTATTGATATGTTTTTGAACACAACTTGGCAAGATAGAGATTTTTTGGCGGTTGATCATATTTTGGTTGCTAGGAATAAAAATTTAAATAAAAATATTGCTTTATTTTGCAAAACTATCATAGAAAAACATAAATATAAATTTTCATATAGTAATATTTTTTGTGAAGAACGAAGTAATTTTACAATTTTTCTTCCATCAAAAAACAATGAACCAGATTGGGAATATATGGATAAATTTATTGAAAATATAAAAAATAATTTGAATTTAATCTAAAATGTTTGGTTTTATTATTTTTTATTTATAAATCAAAACGATACTATTTAACGTAGTTTATTCTTTGATAAAATACGACCAAATGCTCCAAGGTATAAAAGATTAAATTAGATATCAAGATATTTCTGGAAATGTTATTGAGGATGCCATTGAGGATGAAGGCTTAGATATGGCGCATAGATTTTAGCGTGAGTATGCCCATCTCTCCGCTAGAGTTTTTTTATATAATCTGCTAGGGAGGAACATATTGTTTTATTGGGAGAAAATGGGCTTGGCCTTTCAAAGGTTGAAATTAATAGATGTATGAAAAGGTTTTATATGCTTAGAAAGTCTAATATAAGAGGTAGACTATAAAATTTTAGTGCCGTGTACCTCGTTTACTTTGAGTAAATCTATTAAATTTTTATAGTTATCCATATTTACTCCGCCGCCAGGCAAAATTGTTATTCTGCCATTTGAATAGTCTATGTATTTTTTAAGCATATCTATATTTTCCATTATGCTTATAATTAAAAAAGTTGTTGACTATTTTAGCAAAATGTATTAATATATTATATGTTAATGTTTTAATATAGTATGAGTATAAGAGCAAATTTATTATTTTCCAAAAAAGATTCTGTTAAAAACAGAATTGATTTTTGTGCTTTTATATCTTCAATTTATTCTTATAATTATTACTATTCCCTATAGGGGAATAAATACGGCTTTTTGTCGGTGTGCACTTAAAATTTAGCTTATCACCAATCAATATATTTTAATAAATTTTTAAATAATAATTATAGGATTTTTATGTTAACACAAACTTTTTCAAGAGCTTTAGGCAGCTCGCAATCATTTGTTAGATCAGTAATATCTTTAAGGCAATTATTAGCTACTGACGTCCATCGATGTCTGGCACTCCAGGATACTTTAACTGAGGCTGAAAAAAAATTCATATCTATTAGAAGCGGGGATGAATTTAAGGAATTAACTGCTAAAGGTGTAATGATGGGCGCGTTTATTGGCGATAGGCTTGTTGCCCAAAGCGGTACTAATCTAGTAAGTGCGGACCATGATTACATTGTTTTTGAAGAGGCAACAGGAATGTCTGCCATGCCAAAAACGCACTTTGAGGTTGGTGCGTCTATCGTTTCTAAATGCTGCCAGGGCCAGGGATTGCAGGCTACATTATTTGATAGTGTTTGCAAAAGGGTTGAGGAGCTGAAGAAAGGTGAAAATATGTTATTTACTGCTGCATGCCATATTAGTAATTTAGCTAGTGCTAAAAATATATTAAGGGCCGGGTTTAAGCTATCTGGCGTCCACTGCGGTATGGTTAATGATACGCCTTTGGAGTCTTTAATCTTTGCTAAACCTTCTGAAAGTGTTGGCGCAGTATTTGAAAAGACTGGAACAATTGAGGCTTCTACTCTAGAAAAAACTGATATAGTCCAGAAAATTCTAAAGAGTGGAAATGTAATATCGCGTAGCAGCACAGGTGAATTTATTACTGAAAGGCTTATTTAAAATAAATAAAAAGAGAAGATTAATTTCTTCTCTTTTTTTTGTGTTTATTTGTTAAGCAGTCTTTCGCAATCTTTATCACCTCGTCCTGAAATTGTTATGACTATTATGTCATTTTTTTCCGTATTTTCTATTATTTTAGGCAGCGTTGCTAGAGCATGCGAACTCTCAATTGCTGGTATTATGCCCTCTAGTCTAGATAGTAAATAGAATGCTTCAACAGCTTCTTTATCAGTTATTGGGATTGTTTTTGTCCTTCCAATACTATGAAGATACGCGAGCTCTGGGCCAATGCCAGGATAGTCTAATCCAGCGGAAATACTATAGGCTTCCGCTATATTGCCATTTTTATCCTTTAGAACATAGCTTTTAAACCCATGCAATACTTCCTTCTCACCTTTCGTGATTGTACAGGCGGTTTTTTCTGAGTTCACACCTTCGCCTGCTGCCTCTGCGGCTATTAGATTTACGTCCTTATCCCCTATAAAACTATAGAAAGTCCCGATAGAATTACTTCCGCCGCCAACACAGGCTATAACATAATTAGGCAATCTATTTTCCTTTTCTTTAATTTGTTCCTTTATTTCATTTCCTATAACGGATTGGAAAAATCTAACCATTTCAGGATATGGGGCTGGACCAACTGCTGAACCTATTAAATAATATATATTTTCAGTATCGTTCTGATACGCCTCAAGCGCTTCATCAACTGCTTCCTTAAGAGTTTTTGTTCCGCTTTCAACACTAACAACCTTTGCGCCAAGCAATTCCATTTTTTTAACATTGCTTATTTGTCGTTCAATATCAACAGCTCCCATATATATTTCGCATGGCATATCAAGCAATGCACACACTGTAGCAACTGCAACTCCGTGTTGTCCTGCACCGGTTTCTGCAATAATTTTTTTCTTTCCAATTTTTTTAGCTAGAAAGATTTGTCCAAGAGTATTATTAATTTTATGGGCCCCTGTGTGGTTTAAATCCTCTCTTTTGAGATATATTTTTGCCTTTCCATAGTGGTCTGTCAGTCTTTTTGCGAAGTATAGCGGCGACTTTCTGCCGACATAATCAATCATCAGTGAATATAATTCATTTAAAAAATTTTCATCGTTTTGAAGTTCCTTAAATTTAACATATATTTCATCTAGATCTTTTTTGATTGCCTCTGGAACAAATTGTCCTCCAAATTCTCCAAACATTCCGTTTTTATCAACGGAATATAAATAATTATTTTTATCAAAATAGTGAGTTTTAGTCATTTTATTACCTTTAAAGTTATTTATTAAAATTAAATAATCTTTGTTTGTAATAATGATGATTAAATATAATAGAAAATTATGATATGTTATAGTATTTCAGATATAATTTAATAATCTAAATTACAAACAAAGCATAAAATAAAAAATATTAATTTCTATATAATATAGCTAAGCTGCAACAACTAAAGTTGCCACCACCATGCTTTATTACTAATTAATATATTTTTATTGTTTGAGTTCATAATTTATTTATTATTAAATTATTTACCATTAACAATACTATAATAATACAAAAATTTTGGAAGTCAATTAATTTTGATAATATTTATCGTCAATTATGTTTATACAAAAATAATTGACTTTAAAAAAATAAAATGTTAATCAAAATTTGGTTACACAAAATAATAAAAAAATGGAAAAAATTCAAATTACACAATTGCAAATAAAAGATTTATATTGCGATGAAGAATTCGTTGAATTATCAAGAATGAGCCCAGAACATAATAGTTCTGGGCTTTTTTTATCTTCAAAAACTAGTTTCAATACAGAATCTAGAGATAATGAAATATTGTATATTTCTGAATGTAAAGTATTTCAAGATGACATTTGGGATAGTTCCGATTCAATTGAATTTGATGACGCGGCTATTATTGATTTGGAAATAGACTTTGACGATTTATATGGCGAGTCTCTGTTTGATAATGATTCCAGAATAGTTTATCAAAAAAGCAAATATTTAACATTTGTAGATTTTAACGGTCCTATGTATAGAAAAAGAGTTGGCAAAAGCACTATAACATCCAAGGTTTCTGATGCCTATTCGGATTTTGTTAAAAATCCAAGAAAAAGGAGTGCCAGCATATATAGGAGCGTTGCATCTGACGCCTATTCTATTGACGATAGCGAGTTATCGGATTTAGAGGTTCACCATATGGATTTAAATAGAAATAATAATACTGCAGAGAATTTAGTCATATTGGAACCGAAAGTCCATGAGCATCTGCATACATTGCTTGACTATGAAAATCAATTGGAAGTATTAGAAATGTTTGAGAAAAATTTGAACCTTAAAAAGGTTATGGTTGAGGGAATTGGAACTACATATAAAAGGGCTATTTACTATTTTAATTGCGGTTCAAACAAGCCAGAGGAAAAGAAAAGAATTATAGAAGAAGAGAAAGACAGGATTATAGGCGAAATTTCTAAGATATTGGATGCTGGATTATGTGAAAAAGTTGAAATAGCCGTTAAGCGGAAGGAGGCTTCTGCGACATTAGATGCTGAATCTCCTAGGGAAACCGTTTCTCAAACCTACAGAAGGGAGTGGAAGAAATACCTTGAAGAAAGAACGTCTAAAGCTAATGATAAAACTTTGCAAATGGATTAGCTTTGAATAACCTCCATATTTTTTGGAGGCTATATTCTATTTATTTGATATTGCAACAGACGGAAGAAAGTTAAAGCTTTCGTTTGTATCTTTAAAGTCTTTTGCTGCATTTTCAGTATAATACGAACCATCAGTTAGGGTCAATTTTTTCAAAGGCTGCCCTTTTCCGTTATAACAATATTATTTTCACCCAAATAAACAGCCCTAGTGCAGGCAAAGGAATTAATAATTGGAAATATTGATATTAAAAGTGTAATAAAGCAATAAAGTATTTTAGCCATAGTAAATAAAATTATATCATATACAACTTTAAATATATATGATATAATTTAAAATTCAACAAAATTATTAGTTTATAGATTTTATTTCAATATTTTTGCATCTGGAATAAAACTAAATAATTCAACAGGTTCAAAGTCCTTGGATGTATTTCCAAAATAATATCTGCCATCTGTTAATGTCAATTTTTTAATTGGCTGTCCTTTTTCAAAATTCATCTCTTTTAGATCTACCCAAAAACCATTTTCTTCAAAAACCGATTCAAAATAATATCTTTTATTTGTTTGGTCTGAAACAGACCTCCATCTTGTTGCTGAAATATTAGGTATATCTGGTGTTGACATTCCAATTGGAACTGATAAATTTCTGACGACCGACAATACGACAGCTAGACCAATTTTTGGATTTGATGTTTTTTCTACTACATTTGTATAGAAAGAACCCCTTACAAATCTGTCAGATGGTTTATTGGTTCCTGGTAGGAATACTGTTCCGCCTATCTTTTGCCAATATTCATTAATTGCTAATTGTTCATCAAAAACTGGCGAATTTGTTAAGACTTTATATTGTTTTCCATGATGAATTTGCAGTTTCCCATCTATATATTCAAATATTGCTGAGTCGCCAGTTGAATCTGATATTGACAAATGAAGTCCAGAGGTTTTAGTGCTATTTGATTCTAATTTGAATGGAACTACATAAAAAGGTTCTTTTTTCATGGCCTTAACAGCTTCATTTACGGTCGCAAAATTATCTAGAAAATATTGTCCCCATGCAGATACTAGAAGTGGTTTTCTTCTATCGTTTTTCTTTGGAGTTACATATTCTGTTTCTTGCAGATATAGCAAATTAACAACTAACCCCTTTTCATTCATGCCATCCAAAGTAAACATATCATGCGCTGTTGATACTATGCTTCCATATTTTGAAGTCCATTTTATAGGATTTTTACCTACTGATCCATTTTTAGATAGACCCCTTGGAAAAGCCCATATATTTGTATCAACATTGCTTTCCCAATCCGTTGACCTCCCTGTCATAACAAGAAGTCCGTCATCTCCAGTATATAAAACTCTAGAGCATGCGATTGAGCTTTTTGGAATAAGACCTATTATTAAGGTTAAAATAATTAATAAGCTATATATTATTTTTAAGGATTTTTCTTTTATCATTTTTTTCTGATTTTAATTACCATCAAAAATATAGTATCTTTATTTTTTTTAAAGTCAAATAAGTTATAATTAAAAAATAAATATTTATTAAAAGTTGTATTTTTTATTTTAAAATATAGTATTTATATTGAGGACAAAATATTTTAATCAATAAAAGAGGAAAAACAATGGTTACACTAGAAATAAAGAAGGTTAATGCAAAGGATTTAAATCCAGATTCATTAATTTTAGATGTTAGAACGGATGATGAAGTTAAGAAAAAGTCATTATCTTTACCATTTTTGCACCATGATTCTGCAACTATAGACGTTGGAGAGTTTATCAAAAAGCACCACCTTGATAAAAATAAGACTTTAAACATTCTCTGTAGAACTGGAAAAAGAGCGATGGATGTTGCTAAAAAATTTTTAGATGAAGGATATAAAAATGTTCAAGTTATAGAAGGCGGTCTAGAGCAGGCTGAAAAAGATGGTGTCAAAATTAAGATTGGAAAATAATATATATAATTTAAATCAGCTATAATTTATAGCTGATTTTTCTTGTTTTAATTTTAATTTGCTTGATTATTTAAATTAAATTACTAATAATTGAAATTTATTAATATATTAATTAAATATATAACTGCTATAAATTAACTCATTAAAAAACTTGTTATTTTATTATTTTAATTTTAATATTAAAGTGTTTGCAATTAAAATTATGATTTTATGTTTTTTGACAAAGTGAAAGGTTTTTTAAAAACAAGGAAAAGAAAAAAGCATAACCAGTTTTTTGAGAAAAAAATGGAATATGGCAGACTTGAGGATATAGTTTTTTTAACTAAATCTGAGGTTATTGGTGACTATGACGTTGATAAAAAAATATATTCAGTTGCACCATTGAAAAAGGCTAAAGAAAATGATATATCTTTTTTGACTAACTCCAAATATGTTGATGATTTAAAGAATACAAGGGCTGGGGCTGTTTTTGTTGAAAAGAAGATGATAGATAAGGTTCCCCATGGCACGGTTGCTTTGATAAATGAAAATCCACATTTTGCCTATATGCTTTGTTTGGAAGCTATGTATAATGTGCCAGTTTTTGAAAGAAGAGGTGGCATATCAAGGAAAGCGCATATCGCATGGAGTGCTAAGATTGGAAAAAATGTTGAAATTCAGGATGGTGCATATATAGACAGGAATGTTGAAATAGGTGATAACTGTAAGATTTGTGCGAATGCTGTTATATATCATGATTGTAAAATTGGAGACAATACATTTATTGGCGCTAATGCTGTTATAAGCTATTCAAATATTGGGAAAAATTGCATAATCCATAACGGTGCTATGATCGGCCAGGATGGATTTGGCTTTGTTCACCATAAAATGTTTAACTTTAAAGTTCCGCAAATTGGAAAAGTTGTTATTGGCGATTATGTAGAAATAGGAGCTAATACTTGCATTGATAGAGGGGCCCTTGAGGATACTATTATAGGTGCTAATGCTAAAATAGATAATTTAGTTCAAATAGCGCATGGCGTAAAGGTCGGTATGGGCACTTTTATTGCATCTGGTGTTGGTATTGCTGGTTCAACTGAAGTTGGAAATTTTGTTCAACTTGGTGGAAAGGTAGGTCTGGCTGGACATATAAAAATAGCAGATGGAGTGCAAATTGCTGGAAATTCAGGCATAGCACAGAGTATAGATAAACCTATGAGTGCCTGGGGCGGTTCTCCAGCTTTACCTGTTAGAAAATGGCATAAACTTAATATCTTGTTGGAGAAAATGATTAACAATAAAAAAGAGGAGAAGGAAAGTGACTAATGAGATAATTAATATAAAAGAAATAATGGGCTATATACCACATAGATATCCATTTTTGCTTGTTGATAAAGTTATTGATTTTGTTAGTGGCGAAAGTGCCACTGGTATAAAAAACGTAACAATGAATGAGGAATTCTTCCAGGGGCATTTTCCTGGTGATCCAGTTATGCCGGGTGTTTTGCAAATAGAGGCTTTGGCGCAGACAGCATGCGTATTAGTTATAAAATCATTGGGTGAAAAGGCCCCAAAAAATGCCGGCATTTTATTTACAACGATAAATAACGTTAAGTTTAGAAAACCGGTTGTTCCTGGAGACCAATTGCACCTTCAGGTTAAAATTGTAAAAAGCAAGCTTTCAATATATGTTATAGAGGCTATTGGTGTTGTTGATGGACAAAAGGTTATAGAGGCAGAATTTTCTGCAATGCTGTATGATAAGGATGCTAAAAAAATTTAATTTAAATATTTTTTAGTATAGCAATATCTAATTATTGCTATACTAAATGTTAACTTTTTATACAAGCAATTTCATCAAACAATAATTATTAATTATCATGCTAAAAATAGAAAAAGTTGAGAATTTACAAGAAAAAATAGATAGTATTTTTGTAGAACAGGCAAAAGAACACAATATAGATAGCAATTATAAAGATTTTAAATTTGCGGTTAAAGATGATAATGGTAATATTTTAGGTGGTATTACAGGGTATAGATTGTTTAAAGAAATTCATGTTAGTAATTTAAGTATAGACAAAAGTTGCAGGGGACAAGGTATTGGCAAGAAATTATTGGAAATTGTTGAAAAAGAATTATCAAACGATATGACTGATTATATAACCTTAACTACAAATAAATTTCAAAAAGCAGTTGAATTTTATAAAAAATGTGGTTTTGAAATTGAGTTTGTTAGAGAAAATGGGGATGATAGGTTTACTAAATATTATATGATTAAAAAATTGAGGTAATTATAATTTTGTAGTTTTAAGTCTATACACATAATAACAAAAATATCAAAAGAAAATATTATAAATTATTGATTTATATTTGTTGCTTTTACAATTAATATTATTAAGATAAAATATTAATTACTATATTATATGATTTTATGAAGGAAAAAAGTAAAACTATATTGTTAGCAGAAGAATTATTATATACGGCATTTCAAATATTAAAAGAAAATAATAATGAAATGCCAATAAATTCTTTAATGGAAGAAATTGAAAAAAGGGCAAAATTAGATGATTGGGCAAAAAAAGTATATGAAAAAAGTGGTTATACTAGATGGAATAGTATATTTCATTTTTTCACAATAGATTGCGTTAAAGCTGGTTATTTAGTTAAAAAGAAAGGAATATGGTACTTAACAAAAGATGGTGAAGAGGCATTAAAATTAGGAAAAGAAAAATTGAGAGAAACAGCTACTTTAAAGTATAAGGAGTGGGAAAAAAATAATATAAAAAATGATAAATTAGATAATAGTGATTTTATAAATAATCAAATACAAGAAATAAATACAACAAAAAATGAAGAAATAGCATTCGAAGATGCCGAAGCAAAATCAAGAGAATCAATTTCAAATTTTATAAATTCATTAAATCCATATGAATTTCAAAATTTATGTAGTGCTTTATTAAGAAGTATGGGCTATTATACACCATTTATTGCTCCAAAAGGAAGAGACGGAGGGATTGATATAATAGCATATAGAGATCCATTGGGTGCCTCAACACCAAGAATAAAAATTCAAGTAAAACACAGAGAAATGAAAGCTACTGCTCAAGAAGTAAGGGAATTATCTGGAATTTTAAAAAGTAGTGATATTGGAATTTTTATTTCAACAGGTGGTTTTACTCCTGATGCCATTAGTGAAACAAAAGTAAGAAATACACATATTGAATTAATTGATATAAATAGATTTATTGATTTGTGGATTGAATTTTTTTCAAAAATGACAGATGAAGATAAAACTCTAATGTCAATAAAACCAGTTTGGTTTTTAAGTGAATAAAATTATATAATTAATAAATTTGTAAAATATGACTTTAATATTAACACCATTAGAGAACGCTATAAATTCATTAAATATTGCATTTGTTGAATATCAAAAAGATAATAGTAATGAGTTTGTAAGAGATTCAGTTATTCAAAGGTTTGAATATACTTATGAATTATGTATTAAGATGTTAAAAAGATATTTAGAATTAAATGCAAGTAGTAAAGGTGAAGTTGATTTGATGTCTTTTAATGATATTATTAGAAAATCAAATATAAAAGGATTGTTGGGCGGAAATTTAGAAGATTGGCAAAAATATAGAGATATGAGAAATATAATAAGTTATACTTATGATCTTGAAAAAGCAGAGATGGTTATTGGTATAATTGACGAATTTTTATATGAAGCTGAATTTTTGCTAAATAAATTAAAGGAAAAATGTTTGGATTAGAACAAAAATATATAGACATTGTAAGAAATATATTACAAAAATCTTTAAAAGATCAAAAAGTTTATGTTTTTGGCTCGAGAAGCGTTGGAAATTTTAAGAAATATTCAGATTTAGATTTAGCAATAGATGGGATAGCTGATGTTATAAAAATAAGTAGTGAATTTAAAGATAGCTCTTTGCCTATTGATGTTGATGTTGTTTTGATAAAAGATTTATCAAGTGAGTTTTTAGATGTTGTTAAAAAAGATTTTGTTGAGTTTGATTATAAATGACTATTGCAAAAAATATATTAAAATTTATTGAGGTTTTGAAATATCAAGATCTAAAAGTTCCTGATGGTTTTGAGATACTTAATCCATTTATGGGAAAAGATAGAAATAAAATCAATGAAATAGCTAAAATTTTTTATAATAAATATTATAATGATAATAATTCAAGATATATAATACTTGGCAGTTTTTCCGTCAAGATTTTATGTGGCGTTGGATCTCCGTATCCAATACCCAATGTCAATAGATCTTTAATAAAATAAATAATTTCTATTTTATAATATTTATAAACTTAAAAAAATATTCTTTTTTATTATAGTAATTTTTTTTTATTTCTTGAGATAGCTTTAGGTGTTGGGTTCGGAGATTCAACACCACATTAATATAACGATATTAATTTATTGCCATATTTTTTGTCATATATTGTAATATTTTTATTATTTACTTTTTGAATATATCATATAAAATCCCTAAGCAGTTGTTTATTATTTTGGGAGAATTAACAAATGAGTAAAAAATTGTTTGGAACTGACGGAATTAGAGGCAGGGCTAATAAATTTCCGTTGACCGTTGATATGATAAGCAGAATCGGTATGGCTATTGGCGCTATTCTTAAGAGGGATGGACATAGAAATAATATAGTTATTGGAAAAGATACAAGGCTTTCCGGATATATGATTGAGGATGCGTTGGCGGCTGGTTTGAATGCTGTTGGAATTGATGTTTTATTGCTGGGGCCTATACCAACTCCTGGCGTTGCTATGCTTGCTAAGTCTATGAATTGTGATATAGGCATTATGATTTCAGCATCGCATAATCCATACTATGATAATGGAATTAAGCTTTTTGACTCTAAGGGTATCAAATTCCCTGATGATATTGAAAGAAAAATTGAAAATTGCATAGAGGTTAGCTGTTTTGAAAGTTTTTTGGCTGAGGATGATAAGCTTGGCAGAAGGACAGTTTCTGAACACTCGCTGTATCAGCAGAGATACATCCAATTTTTAAAAAATACATTTCCTAGGGGGCTTGATTTAAATGGTTTTAAAATAGCTTTGGATTGTGCCAATGGTGCTGCATATAAGGTAGCGCCTACGGTTCTTGAAGAGCTTGGAGCGGAACTGTTTGTTATAGGAAACAAACCCAATGGAACTAATATAAATAAAGAATGCGGATCTACAGATATAAGACAATTGCAGAAATTGGTTGTGGACAATGGGGCTGATATAGGTATAGCTCTAGATGGCGATGCCGATAGAATTATTATTGTTGATGAGAATGGACATGAAGTTGATGGGGATAAGATAATAGGACTTATAGCTACAAAAATGTTGGCTGCTAAAGAATTGATGGGAAATACAGTTGTTGTAACCCAAATGTCTAATCTTGGGCTTGAAAATTACTTGAATTCTTTAGGCCTGGATGTTGTGAGGACGCAGGTTGGCGACAGGTATGTTGCAGAAGAAATGAGGAAGAATGGCTATAACCTAGGTGGCGAGCAGTCTGGACATATTATATTGGGCGACTATTCAACAACTGGTGATGGCACTTTGATTGCTCTGCAGGTTTTAACTATATTGGCCAAAGAAAAAAATAAGACTATGAGTGAACTGGCCGACCTATATAAATCGGTACCTCAGATTATGAAAAATGTTGAGTATGACAAGGAAAAGGGCAATCCTCTAGATGCAGATTCTGTTATTAAAATAATAGAACAGTCCGAGGAAAAACTGAAAGGCAATGGAAGACTTCTCATAAGAAAGTCTGGTACGCAGCCGCTAATTAGGGTTATGGCTGAGAGTACAGATGAAAATATCATGAACGAAGTTGTTAATAGTATAGTTGCTGAAATTGAAAAGCATATATAGCACTATATTACTTAAATTTTGGACCTGCTATATATTTATATAGCAGGTTTTTCTATTGTTTTTTATCTGATAGATTGTATTTATCTTATAAGACAAAGAAGGGAAATTAAAATAGGGGATACTATAGCTTTCTTGAGCGAGAAGGAAGACAATACAAATAAAATACTATAGTTACTAATCTATATATATCGGATAGCTTTGAGAGCTTAACGGAATTATTTAATATAGAAAAAAGGGCTGTTGGGATAGAAATCAAATTAATTTGATTTATGATTTTTGCTGTTTTTTGCTATTAATTCACATTCAATAATATTTGAAGCAATTAAATCAAGGCTTTAATAAATATTGCGCCTTTATTTTGCAAATTTTGGTTTTTTGTAAAATATTTTTAAAAAAAATGAAGATTTTTTAAAATAATTTTTTGGCATTTGCCATTTAGGAATTATTTTTCTTTATCTTATTGGCAAATGAAAAAAAGTTAATTTTTTTTACGTTTTTGCTTGACTATTAAAATTGTCCATGCTATAATGGATTAGGTGAGATTCGGAAACTCCAAAAAACAATTAAAAGAAATTGAAAAAAAAATAAAAAAATTTCTTGACATTTAGTTTTTTATGTTTTATAATTAATCTTGCTGGTTGTTTTTAAATTGTAAATATAAGTTATCACATGGGGAAATAATAAAGGTGATAGGTAGACGAATAGTCAACTTACTCATTTTATTATTGACCAACGTCAATTTAAGTTATTTAAGAGTAAGATTGAACTACAATTTTTAAAAAAATTAAGAGTTTGATCCTGGCTCAGAACGAACGCTGGCGGTATGCTTTAACCATGCAAGTCGAACGAGAAAGGGTAGCAATACCTGAGTAAAGTGGCAAACGGGTGAGTAACACACAGGAATCTACCCAGTAGAGAGGAATAAGCACTAGAAATGGTGTCTAATACCACATAATACGATTTTAGAAATATCTTCGGAAAGGGCTAGTCTTCGGATTAGTTCGCTATTGGATGAGCCTATGCCGGATTAGTTAGTTGGTGGGGTAATGGCCTACCAAGACGATGATCCGTAGCTGATCTGAGAGGGTGATCAGCCACACTGGAACTGCGACACGGTCCAGACTCCTACGGGAGGCAGCAGGTGGGAATATTGGACAATGGGCGAAAGCCTGATCCAGCAATACCGCGTGAATGATGAAGGCCTTCGGGTTGTAAAGTTCTTTTAATAGGGAAGATAATGACGG
>CALXSC010000077.1 GCA_944391025.1 uncultured Rickettsiales bacterium | reverse complement strand
CTTATTTCCATACCTTTGGTATGAATGTGACCACTTCAAATTGTTCAAATAACTATGGCCCGAAACAGCATCCCGAAAAGCTTATTCCGAAGATTATCAGTAATTGTTTGGCTGAAAAGCCTATTCCGATTTATGGCGACGGTAAGAATGTTCGCGATTGGCTGTATGTTTTGGATCATTGCAAAGCGATAGATTTGATTTATCACACAGGGAAGTCCGGTGAAACCTATAATGTCGGCGGTCGCAACGAACGCAACAATCTTGAGATTGTACATATTATTTGTGCAATTTTGGATGAAAAACGCCCGAGAAAATTAGGAAAGTACGCTGATTTAATTACCTTTGTTAAAGACCGAGCAGGGCATGATAAACGCTATGCCATTGATGCAACCAAACTTGAAACAGAACTTGGTTGGAAAGCCGAAGAAACTTTTGAAACCGGAATTGTTAAAACCGTGGAGTGGTATTTGAGATGATGTATAAACTGATAAATTTCAAAATTCACGGTAACTACGAAGGTAATTTGGTAGCTTTGGAAAAAGGAGAGGATTTTCCTTTTGATATTAAGAGGGTATATTATATCTGGGGTACTCAACACGATGTTGTTCGCGGAAAGCATGCTCACCGTAAGCTCAAACAAGTGATTATTTGTACTTCAGGAAGTTGTGATTTTATTTTAGATGACGGCAAATCACGTCAAACTATTCACCTGAATAATCCGGCGCAAGGGTTATATATCAAACACAATATCTGGCGTGAATTTACTAATTTAGCAAAGATTGCGTGGTAATGGTTTTGGCTTCCGAACCCTACAATGAATCCGATTATATCAGAAATTATGATGAGTTTAAGAGAGGAATGTAACATGATTCATCCACTATCTGATGTCCAAAGTGAAAATATTGGAGAAAATACAAATATTTGGCAGTTTTGTGTTGTCCTAAATGGTGCAAAAATTGGAAAAAATTGCAATATCTGTTCTCATTGTTTTATTGAAAATGATGTTGTTATTGGAAATAACGTAACCATCAAATGTGGAGTTCAAATATGGGACGGAATGAGAATAGAAGATGATGTGTTTATTGGACCTAATGCAACTTTTTGCAATGATCGATATCCAAAGTCAAGAAACAAAAACTGGAAATTGGAACCTGTAATTATAAAAAAAGGAGCCAGTATCGGTGCTAATGCTACTATTCTGCCAGGAGTTACGATTGGCGAGAATGCTCTTGTTGGAGCAGGAACGGTTGTCACAAAAGATATTGCAAATAAAATAATAGTTCAAGGAAAATTTTAAAATGTCTAATATTGTTGTTGCTATATATAATCCGTTAATAAGAGATGGGGGGATATTTCCTTATTTTGAAACATTTCTTGAAGGATTAAAAAAATATGGAAATAATGTTTTATGTTTTGAAAAAAGTGCAATAGAACGTAAAATAAAAGAGAGTATTCCAGAGACATATCTTAATGAAATAAAAAAGTTTAAACCTGATTTATTTATATTTGTGAATAATCAATTTTGGGATATAAGCAAATATTTTGACCAACCAATTATTATATTGGATGTTGATTCTCCAAATGTATATGCCAACATTGAAAATTTACAAAATAATGGACGCTATAAATATATGTGTATTACAAAAGATGGTATAGACTTGATAAAGAACAATATCTTTTGTAAAAATAGTGATATCAGATATTTGCCACCTTTTACAGGAGTTCAAGCAGATTATAGTGTTGAGCAAAATATTAACATTGCATTTTGTGGTAGCCATTGGCTTTGGAACGATTTCAAGCAAGTAGAAAAATTCCTATCCAAAGGCCCAAATGACAAAGAAAGACAAATAGCAAAAGATATATATAATAGGTTTAAAGAATTTCCTTTTAAGGATAGTAATCTTTTGTATCAAGAAATGTTTGGATATAACCTAAAAAAAGAACTAGAATTTGAAAATCTTTATATCTTTTCAACACGAGTAAGTGGATTAAAAAGATTGAGATTATTATTAGAAATAGAAGATCTAGGACTTGAAATTCGAGGACATCTTTGGAATTGCACAGATAGTACCCCATTGAAAGCTTTTCCAGAACTCTTACTAAGTTATTCAAATAATGTTGTTAATAATACAAAAACGACTCAAGATTTTTATAATTCGGCTAAAATAGGATTTAATACAACTCATATTCAAGCTCAAGGAGGATTTGGCTTTAGAGTTGCAGATATACTTGCTTCAAATGCATGTTTAGTTACAGAAGCATCTTCAGATTTAAAAGAATTAGGTTTTACATGTCCCACCTATACGTCTGCGATTGAAGCTCATGAAATTTGTAAGAAATTATTAAAAAATGAAAATATGAGAAAAGATATTGTGGCACAATGCAACGAAATTATAGATAAAAAACATAGATTTGAAAATATTTTAGAAATGATCGAAGATTTTATAGGCATAAGACTACAATCTCCAGAGACAGGAAGCTTAAAATTCATTTGTACAGATAATAATAAAGAAAACACAAATAAAATAACAAATTCTAATAAAATATCTAATAGTATAATTGCTAAGCAGATTCCGTTTTTTAATAAACCTCGTCCCCAACTACTAAAAAATAAACTTCAATATGAAGTTTGGAAAACATTAGATCTTAAAATGAGTAATATTGGAGTTTACTCAGGAATAAAACCTATATCGAAATATAACAAAATTCTATATAAAATATGGAAACATCTGCATAAAAAATTAAAGAAAAAGGGGATTATCAGTGATATAGGATACTGGGAAAAAATTGAACACCATAATCAATATTTACAAAATCAATTAAGAGATAAATATAAACAAGATGGTAGAATAAAAGTAGCCTTTTTACATATGTATGCATCATCGTTGCAATGCTATGGTATTTTCGATAAAATGCTAAATTCTGAAATATTTGATCCATATTGGATTGTTAATCCTGATGTTTTAAGAAGTAAAGAAAATTTTGATAAACAATATGAACACACTAAAGAAACCTTAATTGCAAAATATGGTATTCATAGAGTATTAGATGGTTATGATTACAAAAATGATAAATTCATTGATTTTACAGATCAATTTGATTTAGCAACAACAACAAATCCATACGAAGGCATGGCCAATAAATTATTTCAAATTAGATATTGGACTAGTAAAGTACCAATGTTTTATATAAGCTATTTTTATATGGGAAGATGCTTTGTAACCGTCACAAATTTAAAAAACCCACAATTTAATCATTTTTCATGGATATTTGCGGAGAATAACTTTGTAAAAGAATTAGCTGAAAAATATCAAGCAGTTCAAGGACGTAATATTTTTGTCACAGGATATTGCAAGATGGACAGTATAAAAGATATAAAAATTACACAAAGAAAAAGAAAGCGAATTATTATCTCCCCACATCATCTAATTGAAAAAGGGGAAATGAACTGTGGAGCTTTTTTTGATTATTGCGAAGACTTGCTCATATTACCACAGAAATATAAAAATATTGACTTTGTTTATAGACCCCACCCTATGTTAGAAGAAAAATTAAATAATATATGGGGAGAAGAAAAGACGCAAAAATGGCTTAATAAAATGTTATCTTATAGTAATGTAACTTACTCTACTGAAGGTGATTATTTAGAGTTATTTGTTAATTCTGATGCACTTATTCACGACTGCGGTTCGTTTATGGCAGAATACTTATTTACCAATCATCCTTGTGCTTATCTAAAAAAAAATACTGCAAATTATGATAAAATTCATACAGATTTTGGTCATAGATGTGAAAATGTTCATTATAAAATTTATACAAAAAATGATTTATTTAATTTCATAGATCAAGTTGTTATTAAAGAAAAGGATGGAATGAAGGAGATTAGAGAAAAATTTGCCAAATCTGAAATTATGATAAATTTTCCAAATGTGACTGATAACATTATTAATTTTTTAACTAAAAAAGTTACAGGGGGAGATTAATATGAAAAATTATGCTGTAATTTTGGCAGGAGGAATCGGTAAAAGAATGGGTGTGGAACTACCTAAACAATTCATTAAATTACAGGATATTCCTATAATTATACTAACAATAAAAAATATTATTAATGCTGGGATGTTTGATGATATTTATGTTGCTATACACCCTGAATGGAAAGGATATTTAGAAGAATTACTAAATAAATATAATATATATGAAGAAAAATTGCATATTATATGTGGAGGAAAAGAAAGACTTGATTCAATATATAATTCCATCCAAAGTATAGAAAAAGACAATATCATACATAAAAAAGATATAGTAGTAGTTTGCGACGCAGTTCGCCCATTTACAACAAAACAGATTTTTATTGATAGTATAGATAAAGCAAGAAAATTTGGAGCTTGTGTTTGTACACTTCCTGCCATAGATACAATGCTTTTTGTGGAAAACAATATCGTTACTCAGGTTCCTTCAAGACAAAACATTTTTCATGGACAAGCACCTGATAGTTTTAAAATTTCTATTTTATGCAAAGCCTTAAATTCTCTAACTGAAGAAGAGAAAAAAATAATAACTGGAACAGCTCAAATATGTGTATTGAAGCATATTCCTGTATACACAATACCCGGCGATATAAAAAATATAAAAATTACAACACCTGAAGATATAAAAATAGCGGAAAATATTATAAAAATGGGAGAGAATTAATGAAAGCCTGTGTACTTGAAGATATAAATAAACTTATTTATAAAGAGGTTCCT
>CALXSC010000076.1 GCA_944391025.1 uncultured Rickettsiales bacterium | reverse complement strand
AGCCTCCGCTCTGCAGGGATTTTTATTGTTTTTTTTTGAAGTCCGCAAAAGACGATAGCCTCGCTAATTGAGTTTGGCGCAAGGATGCGGAATAACTTCAAAAAAAAATAATAAAAATCCCGCTGCGGCCGCCCCTCTCCATAACAAAAACAAAAATTCTATTGATTTTTAAACCGTTCAACCTATAATTATTAACGAATACCGTAAAAGAGTCCCAGTATTTAAAGGTATAAGAAACCTAACCAAGAGTGGCTCTAAATTATTAGCGAGATTTTTTGTTTTATGCGAAGAACTTGATATTAATATATTTAAATTAATAGGCGAGATTTATAGTTAATTTTTATTGAAAATAATATAAAACAATTTAGATTTAATTTAAATATTTTAATTTTTATAATCAATTAATGTTTAAAAAGTATCTATCAATATTTATTGTCCTATTTTTGTTTAGTGCATGTGCTGGAACGATGAAGAATAGGGAAATGTGTGGAAAATTGGCGGAAAATGTAAAGTCTAAAAAATATGACGAAGCTTTGAAAAATGTGAAACACAAGGATTTTTATCCACAGGAAAATTCAAAACTTTTGAAAAATCTAGAAACCGGTACTGTCTATTATCTGAAGGGCAATTATTATCAAGCTTTGAAATATTTTGAAAATGCGAAAAAAATTAGTGACGAATTATATACGATAAGCATAAAGAAAAAACTGGCAAGCGGATGGGATGCAAACCTTGATGAATACTATGGGGAAAGATATGAAAGGTCTCTCATAAGATTTTATATTTCTTTGATAAACTATGATATATACCAGCAGGGCTTCTACGAAGAATATACGGACGACGAAGGCAATGTAATTCCAAGAAAAGATTTAACTGATTCGGAAAGAAATTTCCATTTAAGCTATGCTAGAAGTTCTGTTATAGAATGGGATTCCCTATTGCAGACTATGCAGAATGAGTCCCTTGGCGAAGCTGTATATAAGAATGATATGATGGCTAAGATCTGGGGCGCTTTTATTCACAGCGAATTTGACAATAGCAATGACAGACAAATTTCTCTGCAATTATATAGGGATGCAGATGACCTTCTTCTAAGGGGCTACAATATGTATCCGATATTCAATAATAAAAGCGATAAGTTTAACAAGGATTTTAAAAAACTTCCAAATATTACATTTCAAGAGTTATATAAAAACTATATTGACGAGACTAAATATTCTAAAGAGTTGAGGGAGTTTGTAACTAGAAATAGGAAAAATCTTGAAAAATACAAAAAAGACAATGTAGTAATTCTCGTTAAGGACGATTTAATTTCACCTAAGTCCGTAAAAACATTTGAGATTCCATTTCCAATAACATCCTTTGGACCGCAGGGTTCCGACCTTTATGAATTCGCAAGGCTTGTTATGTCAACTAAGGAAAATATGCCGTATGTTGTTATAGAATTTCCGGAAATTAAACCTCGTAGCGTTGTAAATAAATACAAGGCTACCATTTTCAACAGCAATGGCGATGAGGTTGCGGAGACAGATTTAACGCTATTGGAACCGCTGTCGGATATAGCTAAAAAAACATTGGATGATAAGGCCGCGTTTATAAAAACTGCAATAATTTCAAGAATTACTGCTAAATATATTGCTGCTGTAGCCAGTGCCTATGCCGTCTATAGCCAGGGCGGAACGTTTGCCCAACTAAGTGCAATGGCAATGTTCGCTGCTTCTGCCAAGGTTATAAATGAGTCCTCAAGGGCCGATATCAGATATTGGACGACACTCGCTTCAGATATACAGATGGGGGGATTAAGGATGGATGATGGGGACTATAGGGTTGAAATTTCCATGAACGGAAAAAAAATATTTGAAAGAAATATAGAGGTTAAAAAAGGAAAAACCAGCTTTATAGATATTAATAATTAATTTTAATTGCCTTTGGTTATTTTGTGACGAGAGGGGCGGCCGCCCCGCTAGTTTTCCAATAGCCGAAGGTTATTTTTACAAACGGACTAATTTTTTCTTTTAGTTACTGTAGCCTCTTCTATATATAATGGTTTTATCTCATCTGTAAATATAGCATTTTCTGCTTTAAATCCTACTAATTCCGCCCATTTTTCATTTGTATATTCTGAATATTCAATATTATTTCCTTTTAAACTATAGTCATTTGTAAGAATTTTTATACTTTTATTATTTTTTAGAAATTCTTCAATTTCCTTTTTATAAATTGTATAGTATTCTCCATTTTCATCTTTTATATAATATTTGACTGTTCCCATATCTAAAACTATTGTTTGATAATTTTCTACATTGTGTGAAACAATTTCAAATACGTTTGTTGCTATAATTTTTTTATGGGTTGCAATTTGCAGGGCTTTCAATACCGCTAGACTAGTTTTTATGCCGGTAAAATTGCCGGGACCTGCTATTGTTGAAAAAATATCAATATCATTGTAAGTTAATCCGTTATTTGATAATACTTGTTCCAATGACGAAACCAAAATTTCAGATTGCTTCTTGCTTTCAAATTTTTTTGATGTTAATATTTTATTGTTGTCTTGTAAAATTACATTGACACCAAGGAAAATTGTATTAAAAGATAAAATTTTTTGCATTATTTACTTGAAAATTATAATACCAATATTATATATAAGGTATTGTATAGTTTATAATTATTCAAGTTATATTTTTTTATTAAAAATTGATTTAAAGACATGGAAGAAAGAATACACCCTGCAAATAGAAAAACTATAATTTTAATAGGAATGATGGGAGCTGGAAAAACAACAACGGGTTTTACTCTTGCACAAAGGCTAAATATTAAGTTTATTGATTCCGATAGAGAAATTGAAAAGGCTGAAGGTATGAGCGTTGTTGATATTTTTAATACAAAAGGTGAAGAATATTTTAAAAAAGTAGAAAGAAGAACAATTGCAAAAATTTTAAATAATCATCAGCCACAAGTTTTATCTATTGGTGGAAGTGCTTTTGATGATAAAGATATCAGGGATTTAATAAAGGAAAAAGCTATTTCCGTATTTCTTGAAGTTGAGTTTGATACATTACTTGAAAGAGTTAAGAGAAAGAACACCAGGCCATTATTAGAACAGGGAAATAAAGAAGAGATTCTTAGAGAGATATATGATAAAAAAATGCCAATTTATAGGGAAGCTGATATAACAATAAACACCACCTATTTAAATAGGGATACATCAATAAACGTTATTATGGGCTCTATAGCACAATATATTAGAGATTTTGATAAGGAATAGTTTCTATTGCATATGCAGTACCAAATTAATAATTTGGTACTGCTATAAAAATATAATTATTTTCTACTTTCTATTTTGTTGTAGATATTAAAATCAATATTTTTTAAATGTTTTAAAATCCTTAAACTAGTTATAACCAGTATTATCAATACAATTGATAATAGAAAGCTTGATAAAATCTTGATCTTTTTTTCTAAAATAAAAAATTTTTTAGCTTCAGTGTCATTAAATTCTTTCATTTTAAATTCCATTATTTTTATTAAAAAAGCCCATTATTTGAAATAATAGGCGGGATCTGAAAAAACCGGCTAGAAGACGGCTCCATAGGTTTTATCCTAGGGCAAAATTGCAGTAGGATTGGACATATCCTACAGAATCCCGCCCGAAGCTTTATTTCTAGCAAACAGTTTTCAGACTGCCCCATTATTTCTAGTGGGTAACCTTTCATCCAAGATGAAAGGTGTATTTGAATTTTAACAAGTTTAATTTAAAAGTCTATAAATATTTGTGTGGATTTTTGTATGGAAGAACAGGAAGGATATTTTGATGGGGACGTGGCGGCCGCAGGACTTTTTCTGCGGGAATGGCTGAGTGGTTTGGTGAGTACGGTGGTGGACTGTCGGACTAGGAAGTTTGGTGGGTTGGTGTAGAAAAAGTCCCAAGGCCTTCGCCTTGCTCTATATTTTTTCATTTTTTTAAGTCCGCCAAAACCGACAACTCTTAAGATTTGAGTTAGTCTTAAGGGTGGTGGTTAATTTAAAAAAATGAAAAAATATAGAGCTGCGGCCGCCCCTTGGTTAATTCAATAACTATCCTATATCTAAAGATTGTTTAAAAATTTTACAAATTTATTTAATGGCAGGTCATCAAATTGTATAAATGATGTTAGATTTATGATTTTTTCCCTAAATATTACCATTGATATTTCAATGGCCTGTTTATTCTCTATATAATATTCCTTTACAGCTTCCATATCATAGTCTACGTAGTCAAAATTTAGATATGTTAGGTCAATATAGTATTCTAAATTTCTGTAGATAAATGTTTTTATAAAGACCTTTTCAACTAATATTTTTAGTACTATTTCATCATCTATGTCTGTCTTTGGATTTTCTACTGGCTTTATATATTCAAGATTATTATTGTCAAAAAATTCTAATGTTGAGGCCATATTTTTTACGTTTGGCAGATTATTTATGAAGCTTTCTATCCCTAGTAAAATATTCTGTCTGTTTAGTATTATATCCTCAAAAAAGAATCCATATTCCGTATAGTCTGTTTCTTTAAATATTAGCGGATAGTCATTGTTTTTAAAGAGTGTTTTTTCTAGCAGGTATGGAATTTGATATAGTTTGCTAAATATTTTGTCATTTTCACTTGGATTTAATACGGAAGTTTTTATTTTTATATCCCTAAAGAAGTTTGAGGCCTTTAGTATAAAGTTCATTTTTGTGTCTATGTCGTAGTTCATTATTACGGCGCTTGGAAATAGTAAAAAATTGCATGGAATAAAATTGTTGGTTCTGCCCTGTAGGCGCTTTCTTATCTGGTCTATATTTTCCTTATATATGTTTGTATTTACTATTAGGCAATCGCTTTTTATAAATGGCAGAAGTCTAAAAATAATTTCATATTTTGAGTATTTAATATTTAAAATTATTATATCAGCTTTCTTTAGTAAATCATTTAACAATATTGAGGATGAATTTGATATTAAACCCTGTTTATTGTAGAGGTTAATCCTATCAACATCAAAATCAAATCCAGTAACGCCACATTTTGCAAGTTTAAGTGAAGAAATTATTTTTCTTGATAGTTTATCTAAACCAACAACTAAAACGTTAATCATTAAAAATTTACTTGATAAATATATTTATAAGTTATATTTTGATATATATATTTATAAAAGTAAATAGAAAATGTTTGCAAACACTAAAGAATTTTTTAAAAAAGCTAGAGGGCAAGTTACTTCTATAATAGAAAAAGTCAAGATTTTTATAGAAGACAGTAAAAGAAAGTTTCATAATTTGTATCAAACTAATTATGATACTGGAATGTATCATTTAGAGCACGGAAATCTATGGGATGCGACCTTTAGATTTAAAATCATTAAAAGATTTTGGCCTAATAAATTGGAAGCCCAATATAGATACGCCTATTGCTTAGTTTTACAGGGTCTTAATTCTGACGCTACAATATTGCTAAATGAAATTTTGAAAAAAGATCCAAACTATAAGGAAGCAAGAGAATTATTGGGAAAAATAGAGAGAAACGATACTGCAAAAATGATTGCGGATTTTAAGGCAAAATTTAATAAAAATGAGGACACTGAAACCAAAAAAGATGAAACAGATAAGTAAAAATATTTTATTTTTATTGGTATTGGTATTTTGTATTTTTATTTTTAATAACGAAGCTTTAGCTAGGAGAATTGATATTGAATTGCCAAGTCAATCTGAGAAGATAAATGGTTCATATGTTGATGAATATGATGACGCTGATGATTTATATGATTTGGACTATGACCCCAATAGTACTGTAAATGATGGTGTGAAGGTTTGGGATCCATGGGAAAAAATGAATAGAAAAATCTATGATTTTAATGAGTTTGTTTTAACCTATCTTGCAAAGCCTCTCTACTACGAAGTTTATGTAAAAATAACGACGCCAGGTATGAGAAAGTCTGTCCATAATATAGTTATGAATTTTAGAATGCCTATAATATTTATGAACTATGTTTTGCAGTTTGATTTTTTGAATGCTGCTAAGGCAGTCTATAGTTTTACTTTGAATACCACCTATGGTATTCTTGGGATTTTTGATGTTTCTGGACATCAGGGCGTTACGCCGCCAACCACTGATTTGGGGATTACATTAGCTAAATATCATGTGCCGGCTGGTCCATATTTGATGCTGCCTTTTTTGGGTCCTAATGATGTTAGGGGAACGCTTACGTGGGCTACTGAAACTGTTGTTGATCCACTTAGTTATAATTTATTTAAAATTGGAGGAAAAAGACCGCTGTTGGATAACTGGATAATATTCACAAGGTCTGGTTTATATGTGATTGATAATGCAAGCTATGCTGTAGTGAATTTCTATGATTTGATGAAGGCTTCATTTGATCCTTATGTGATGATGAGGGATGCATATGGTCAATCACAGGCTTATAAAATTAAACAAGTAAGAGGTAATTAATATGAAAAAATATATCATATCTATATTTTTTGTTGCATTTTTGATAAACAGTTTTGCTAATGCTGCTGTTACTGAAAATGATGTTGAAAAATTTGTAAAAAATATGGGGACACAGTCCCAAAAAATTTTGAATGATTCAAAATTGAGTGAAAAACAAAAGGAACTTGACTATAGAAAATTTACGGAGAATATAGTTGATTCTAATTGGGTTGCAAGGTTTATTTTAGGCAATCACTGGAGAGATTTAACGCCTGCCCAGAGGGAAGAATTCCAAAATTTATATAGGGAATATCTATTGGAAAACTATATGCCTAAATTGAAGGACTATAATAAGGATTTAAATATAGAAAAAATAGTTAAGCAAAAGGAAAAGGTTTATATGGTTAGTACAAAGACTAAGGATATAAACGATAGAATAATAAATGTTGATTTTAGGATTATAGAAAAAAATGGCGAACTATATATTACTGATATAATTCCTGAAGGTATTAGCTTTATAGGCAGCCAAAGGAGCGATGTAAATAGTTCAATTAACACTAATGGATATGATAAATTTATAAAGCAACTAAAGACTAAAATTGGTAATAAATAAGGATAAATTATAGTTGTTGGTAAGTTATGTCGAAAGAAATTTTTGAAAATCTTTATAAAGATATTAATGGATATTCTTTGTCATGGAAAGCAAAGGATAAGATGTTGGAGGAAGAAACTAAAATCTTATATATGGGGAAATTAGTTATGATTCCATGTGTAAAATATATGATTTTCCAAAGATTAAAAGTTATTTGAAAAAAAATAAAAGTTTTTGCGATTTAGGCTCGGGTGTAGGAAGGGTTGTTTTTTCTACAAGTTTAATATTGCCAAATTATGATAATTATTGTGGAATAGAATTGTTAAAGAGTTTGTAAGAAACTTCGCTTGAAATTGATAAAAAATTTAAAGATTTAGGTTTTAATAATAATATAAAATTTATTAACAATAGTTTTTTTAATGTTGATTTAAGTGATTTTGATGTTATATTTATGCACTATCCAATGAAAAATGCCGAAGAACTATATTTAAAATTAGAAGATAAAATGAAAAAAGAATTAAAAAGTAATTCTCTAATTATAAGTGCAATTAGAAAATTGAATGATTTGGATAATTTTATATTTATTGGTAAAGAAACAATACGTGCAAGTTATGGAGATATGACGATGTATTATCATATAAAAAAATAATTTTTATTATCTAAGATTTGTTGCTTGATATTTCTATTATCTTTTTATAATCATCGTTTTCGTTGACTTTGTTTTTTCTTTCAAAACCACATTTTTGGCACTTATGCAGTATTACAAATTCACCATTTTTTTGAAGTATGTCAACTGGTTTCATTATTCCATTACATCCGCACAACCTGTCTCCTGGATTTATATCAACATGTTTTGAATATAGACATTTTGGGCAATGGTTTGTATAGCCGTTCCCTATTACTTCAAAACCGCAGTTTTCACATATAAAATTTTCTACTTTTCTAGTAAATCTTTTCATCAGTATCTATTATGCAATTTTACATACTTAATAAAACAATAGAATTATTTAGTTATATAGTCAATTTATTTATTATTACGCTGTGATTTTATTAACCGAGGGCGGCCGCCCCGCTCTCATCACAAGCTCAATTACTTATTCTAATATGCTATTGTCCCTGCACTCATAGAAAATATCCAGCTCTTTATTATAGTATTTAGTTTTTATATTAAATAGTCCCAAAATTGAATGAAATATATTATCATGAGAATATTCTTGATTAGATTTATTTTTTAAACATTCTTCATTTATTTTAAATTCTTTTTTAAAATCATTTGAAAACCACATAAAAAATGGGATATGTCTCTGTTCCTCTGGAGAAAACATGTATGGAGCTCCATGTAGATACATTCCTTTTTCTCCTAGCGATTGGCCATGGTCAGATACATATATAAGCGCTACATTATATTTATCCTCGTTAGCTTTTAGTATATCTATTGTTTTATTTAAAACATAGCTTGTGTAATTTATTGTGTTGTCATAGGAATTGATAATTTCTTCATTTTTGCACTTATTAAAATATTCGCTATTACAGGTAGGTTCATATTTTTTAAATTCTGTCGGATATCTTAAATAGTAAGCTGGTCCATGACTTCCCTTTTGATGCAAGACTATAAAATTGTTTTCTGTGTTTAAATTGTTTATTTTTTCTTGTAAACCATCCAAAAGTATTTCATCAAAACACTCTTTATCATTACAATATTTTTTATTTGATTTATCTTTTGTGAAATCTTCTTCATTATGTCTTTTGCATACACCTTTACAATCTGAATTATTTTCTCTCCAAAGTATGTAAAAATTTGCTTTTTTTAAAAAGTCTAATAAATTTGAGTAAACATCTCTTTTTTCTATATCAAAATCATCCCTTGAAAGACTTGAGAACATGCATGGCACTGATATTGCAGTAGATGTTCCACATGAAAAAAAGTTTTTATAGTATATTAAATCTTTATTTTCTAAATATCTATTTGTATCCCTTCCATAGCTTGAAAGTGACCAATTTTTATCTCTAGAAGCCTCTCCAACTACAAATATTACAAGATTTTTTTTGTTATTAGAATTTTTTCTATTATAAACTATATCAGTTGTAATATCTTCAAATGTATAAGTTTTTTGTTTAAATTGTTTTTTTAATAATCCAAAACTTGCATCTAAATAATTAAAAGGTAATAAAATATGTTTTAATCTTTTATTTTGTCTTGTTGTTGATGATAGACCCTTATAGGTTATTAAAATAATAGATATTGCTATTATAAATGATATTAATATTGAAATTCCTTTATATAAAAGTTCTTTACCAAGTTTTCCATAGTTTATTTTTGTTTTTATAATAATTATAGTTGGCAGCAGACCTAGAATTATCAGATATGAAAACCATACTATATTTAATAGTTCAAGTGTTTCATTAAAGTTTGTTTCCCTAACATTTAACAGCATTACTTTATCTATTGCTACATTATAGGTATTCATAAAATATAGAGTGCCAGCATTTCCAAATAGGAAAAATATTGCAAAAAATTTTGTTAATTTTCTCTGAAAGAAAAGTGTGAATAATATATTGTAAATACACAGTATTATTATGAATGATACTATTACTGATATTGCGCTCTTGTCTATTTCATGAACCGCATGGAAGAATTTTGTATTAAATATTATTGTTGTAAAAAATGAATATACTAATGTAAAAGTAAGAATATTTGTGTTTATTTGAAATGTTTTAACTCTATTGAAAAATGTTTTTAGCCTCCTTTTTATATTACCTAATAAAATTTTCATAAATTATTACTCCCCATACAGTAATCAGGTATAGGAAAGATATTAGCACTATGCAGCTTCCTATATCTTTAGCTATTTTTGACAGCGGATGAATTTCATCTGATATCCTGTCTATTGTCATTTCTATTGCTGTATTCGTTAGCTCTGCTAAAACTATTAAAAATAAAGAACTAAATAAAAATAATTTTTCAATTATTGTAATTGGTAAAAATATTGCTGTAGGTGCGAGTATTATGCAAACCAATATATCCTGTCTAAATGCTTCTTCTGATTTGAATGCCGCCATAAATCCATCATATGAATATTTAAAAGCATTTAATATTCTTGGTATTCCTCTTTTTGTTGTTTTCATCTTTTGTAAATTTATATTTTTTTTAAAACTATAAATAGAAAAATAAATATTTCAATCATTTTTTGCTGTTTTTAATTAAAAATAAAATAAATTTAATAGCATATATGCAAAATATGAAGATGGATTATTAGAAAGTATATATACAAATGGTTATAGCAACCAATATTCAACTAGATATATTAATGAAACTTTAGAGAAAAATAATCTTAAATTATTTGCAGAAAATAAGGCTATTGCAGAAGAAAGTGGGCTTTTATGCAGCGATATATTTGAAGGTATGGGGAGAGATACTACATTCTTATATTTATCAAGGGACTCAAAACATTTTATGGCAGTAAGAACAATAAGGGACGGCGATATTATGAGATTATATGTGGTAAATTCTTCTCCAAAAACCGCATATCTTCCAAAAAAAGGTGATGAAATAATAAAGAGGATGTCAATGGAAGCCGATGTAAAAAGTATTGTAGCAATAGAAATAAAGCCAGCAATTTATCAATTGGGAAATTTTGCATGTTTTATGTATGCACTTAAAAATGCCAAGGAACTATCAGGAATACCTGAAGCTGAATTAGATTTGGCTTCAAAAGAAAAAATTGATGAAAAGAAAGCTATTGATGAAAATTTATTTTCAATATCTTCATATCAAATGTTTAAAGGGATATTTGATGGAATATCTTCCCATCCAGACTTTGCGACACGTTCAGATCTAAATGAAGATGATGCAATACGACTTACAATAGTTGGTATGAAATCTACTGAAGAAAGATTTGGTTCTGGAAGTGTTTTTATGCCAATAACTTTTGACGAAACAAAGCTTATTATGTTAAATAAATTGCGTTCCCAAAGAAAAACTAAATACCTTCCAGGCGCACAAGCAAGATCATCTATACCGGAGCAACAGCCAGCAACAGCGCAAACTATGGGAGGAAGAGTTTAATTGCAATAATTAAGAGCAATTAATTATCTTCTATTGTTTAATTTTTAGATTTTGATAAAATTATTTAATATTTTGTATAACCATAAATATAAAGACCATAGTTATTTCTATGGTCTTTTAAATAAATAATGAATATTGTTCCTTATATTTTTTTAAATATTAAACAAGCATTTGTGCCGCCAAAACCGAATGAATTAGATAAAACTGTTGTTATCTTTTTCTCCTTTGCCTTTAGCGGAACTAAATCTATACCTGTACAATCGTCATCAGGATTTTCTAAATTCAATGTTGGAGGCAAAATATTATCCTGTGCTGCCATAATTGAGAATATAGCCTCAACAGCACCTGCTGCGCCCAATAGATGTCCTGTAGCGGATTTGGTAGATGACATAGATATTTTATCAAGATGGTCTTTAAATAGCTCTTTTATGCTTCTAAACTCAATGCCATCACCCATTGGAGTTGAAGTGCCATGTGCATTTACATAGTCTATCTGGTCATAGTTTAATCCAGCTTCTTCCATAGCCATTTTAACGGCTAGCTTTTGACCTTTTCCATTTGGTTCTGGAGAAGTTATGTGGTATGCATCGCCGCTGCTTCCAAATCCGATTAATTCTCCATAGATTTTTGCTCCTCTTTTCTTTGCGTGCTCGTATTCCTCAAGAACCAATATGCCGGCACCTTCAGCTATTACAAATCCATCTCTTCCCTTATCCCAAGGTCTTGAAGCCTTTTCTGGAGTATCTGTGTATGATGTTGATAACGCATGCATAGCAGAGAATCCGCCAACGCCCAATTCGCATATAGTTGATTCTGCGCCGCCCGCTATCATAACGTCTGCCTCGCCCCTCATAATAACTTCAGCGCTTTCTCCAATTGCATGGCTTCCTGAAGCACAGGCTGTAACCATTGATTCATTTGAACCGGTAAATCCATATTTCATTGAAATATGTCCAGTCGTTAAATTTATTAAACTTCCTGGAACGAAAAATGGGCTAATTTTATTAATACCCCTTGATATCATTGTTTCGCATGTATGTTGAATGTAATCTAAACCGCCTATTCCAGAACCCATCATAACACCAGTTCTTGACAAATCTTTTTCGTCAGTTGGTGTCCATCCAGCATCTTTTATGGCTTCATCTGCTGCGCCCATAGCCAGCCAAATGAATTTTCCCATTTTTCTCTGTTCCTTCTTTTCAATAAAAAGGTCAGGGTTAAATCCATCCTCAACGCCCTCTTCTCCAACCATCCTAACTTCACCAGCAATTTTACTAACACTATCAGGCAGGTTTGAAACGTCAAAACTTTTAATGCCTCTAATACCGCTTTTAGAAGCTTTAATACCTTCCCAGCTTGATTTTACAGTGTTTCCAACTGGAGACACCATGCCGAGACCGGTTACTACGACTCTTCTTTTTTCCATAATTTTATCTTTTTATCTTATTGTTAATCCAATATAACTCGTTTAATAATAAAAACATACAATTAATTTTTCAAGAAATAAATACAATACTTAAAATTAATAATATATTGTGAATATTTAATTTAAATTTCGCAATATTGCTTATTTTTTTCTAAAACAAGAGAAAGTATTAATCTCTTGCATGCGCAATATCAATTTCATGAAGCCTTGTACAAACTTCCTGGGCTTTTTTTAAAAAAGATAAAATAAATTCATTATCTATTTGTTTTTTAGCTTCTATGTATTCTTTAACTGTTGGCATCATTGCCTTTGCAGTTTGATCAATTAAATCATTGCTATCATATAGTTTTCCTTCCCAATTGTCTTGATAACCCAATCTTTCCTGCAATATCCCTTGAAAACTTGTTGCTAAAACTTCATTTAATAAAGAAGAAGCTTGATGTTCTTGAGAACCGGGCAATCTATGTCTTTCATTAAGCTTTTCTATTTCTTGATTTAATATTTTAAATCTAAAAGTTTGATTTTTTTCTATTTCTTCTGACTTTCCAGAGTTATGATAATAGTAATGCGTCATTTCATGAAGAATTGTTGGCGAAGGAAAATATTGAATTACTCTTTTAATTGCGTTTTTGCGTTCTTTTGACCAAGATTCTTGTCTATCAATATCGCTTATTGATATTGTAAATTCTGGCGGATTAGCTTTAATACCAAAAAGTATTCCTAAATCGTCAATACTTTCACCCTTTGAATGATTTGTCAAGAACATATGTAAAAAAAGTGTGCAAGTCTTGCTTTCTGCGGGCTGGTAATTAAAAAAATTTAACATATCCTCTATTTCTGTTTCCATATTCGCTTCAACTAAATTTTTTTTTAATATTTCCGCAAAACCTGACAATTTAGCAATATTTGGTGAATAAACTTCGTTATAATACCAAGACCATAAATTGCTAAATGATGTTAAAATGTCCTCTTTTCCTGCAAATAATGTTTGAAAAGGTTCGTAAGAATTTTCAATTACAGCTTGTTTTTTTAATTTCTTTATATTTATCACCTAGTGAATCTATATATTCTAAAACTTTGTCCAAATCACCTTTTAAAACTTCTGTAAGACTATCGCCATAATAATCTGATAAGTTTTTTCTAAAAAATCTACCGACAGAGAGCAGCTCAATAAAACCAATTATTTCACACTCTTTTTTGATTGTTATATATTTTAATTGTCCGTTTTGTCCTTGCAATAAAGAGTCAGTCATGGATACTTTGCTTTATTAATCGACTATAGAGTAATTATATTAATTTTTTTATAACAATCAATATAAAAATTACAAAACTACTCAGCCTTTCCGCAGCACTGCTTATATTTCTTTCCTGAACCACAAGGACAAGGGTCGTTTCTCATAACCTTTCCCCACGTAGAAGGATCCTTAGGATCTCTATCTATTGGATTGACTCTATTGTGGGCTGTGCTTTGCTTCACTAAATTTTGTTCCTGCGGCAGTTTTTTATTCATAGCGTTCAAAAATTCTGCCCTATTGTATTGCATATTATTTTGATTTGCCTGCTTTGCATTTAAAAAGTTTTCATTATTATTTAGAGATTCTATATTTATAATGATATGGAAGAGTCTAATTAGATATTCTTCATTCATATTATATAATAGGCTTTCAAATAATGCAAATGCCTCTTTTTTATATTCCAATAGAGGATCTTTCTGCGCATAGGCTCTAAAGTTAATGCCCTGTCTTAATTTGTCAAGATTATATAGGTGGTCTTTCCAATATTTATCAATAGTCATTAGGAATACTCTCTTTTCAACTTGTCTTAATAGACTGTCACCATATATTTCTTCTTTCTTTTTATAAAGTTCTTTAGTGTATTCATTAATTTTGTTCAATAGTCCTTTTCTTCCTACATCATTGCTATTTAAGTATTCGCCTATGTCAAATGATTCTCCATATATCCTTTCAATTTCATTCTGAAGCGCCTCTATATCCCAGTTGTCAATATGTGATTTTTCTGGAACATATCTATCCATAAGCTCCCTATTTTTTTCTTCCCTTAGATAGTTGATTTCTTCAGAAACATCGTTGGCTTTGATTATATCCATTCTCTGTTCAAATATAATAAGTCTTTGTTCATTAACAACATCATCATATTTAAGAACGGTTTTTCTCATTTCATAGTGGGCATTTTCAACCTTTTTTTGGGCTTTTTCAACAGACTTGCTAATCCAAGGGTGAACTATGGCTTCATCCTCTTCAAGCCCTAATTTTCCAAGCATTCCGCCTAATTTATCTGAACCAAAAATTCTTAATAGGTCATCATCAAGTGATAGGAAAAATTTTGAATTTCCTGGGTCGCCCTGCCTTCCAGCTCTACCTCTTAGCTGATTGTCAATTCTTCTACTTTCATGCCTTTCGGTGCCAAGGATATATAAACCGCCAGCCTCAAGCGCTTCTTTTTTGCCCTCTTCAACCTTCCTTCTTATCCTTTCTTCCTCTTTCTTTCTTTCATCTGGATCTTCAATCTGTGTATACATATCCTTTATTAAAAAGTCAGCATTACCGCCAAGCATAATATCCGTACCCCTACCTGCCATATTTGTAGCGATTGTAACTGTGCCAGGCACACCTGCTTGAGCAATAATTTTTGACTCCCTTTCATGGTATTTTGCGTTTAGAACCTGATGTGGTATATGTTTTTTATTAAGCAAGTTAGATAGCAATTCTGATTTTTCAATACTAACAGTACCAATTAAAACTGGTTGTTTTTTCTTATAGCATTCTTCAACCTGGTCTGCTATTGCCTTAAATTTGCCAATTGAATTTTTAAATATGCAGTCTTCTTCGTCCTTTCTTTGAACTGGTTTATTTGTAGGAATTTCAACCGTTTTTAGACCATAGATAAATTCAAACTCTGAAGCTTCTGTCATAGCTGTACCGGTCATGCCGGATAGCTTTGGATACATTCTAAAATAGTTTTGATATGTTATGCTTGCCAAAGTCTGGTTTTCATTCTGAACCTCAACGCCTTCCTTAGCCTCAAGCGCCTGGTGAAGACCGTCTGAAAATCTTCTGCCGTCCATAATTCTTCCTGTAAACTCGTCAACAATATAAACCTGTCCATCCTTTACTATATAGTCAACTTCATTTTTAAATAGTTTGTGCGCCTTTAAAGCCTGGTTTGCATGGTGGATTAAATCCATGTATTTAACGTCGTAGAGTTTATCATTAGGTTCAATGAGACCGACATTTTTAAATTCCTTTTCAATCCATTCATTTCCTTCCTCATTGAATGAAACCTGCCTATCTTTTTCATCAATATTAAAGAAGTCGTTTGGTATTTTTTTGATAACATTATCAACCTTTCTATATAGGTCTGAATTATCGTCTGTAGGACCTGAAATAATTAAAGGAGTTCTAGCCTCATCAATTAATATAGAGTCAACCTCGTCAACAATTGCATAGTTAAAAGGTCTTTGGCACATGCTTTCAACACTATATTTCATATTGTCTCTTAGATAGTCAAAACCAAATTCACTATTTGTACCATAGGTAATATCGCAATTATAGGCAGCCTTTCTCTCTTCGTCATCCATTTCATGAAGAATACAACCAACACTTAAACCTAGAAATTTATGAATTTGTGCCATCCATTCAGATTGCCATTTTGCCAGGTAATCATTAACTGTAACAACATGCACACCCTTCCCCTCAAGGGCATTTAGATATGAAGGCAATGTTGCAACCAATGTTTTACCTTCACCAGTCCTCATTTCGGCAATTTCACCCCTATGCAAAACTATACCGCCAATCATTTGCACATCAAAATGTCTCTGTCCTATAACTCTTTTTGAAGCTTCTCTAACTACTGCAAACGCATAGGGCAATATATCATTTAGGTTTTCTCCTGCTTTTAATCTCGCCTTTAGAATATCAGTCTGTGCTCTCAAACCCTCATCGCTCATTTTAAGATAATTTTTTTCTAACGCATTTATTTTATCAACGATTGCTTGTAATTTCTGAATTTGTTTATTATTACTTGATGCAAATATTCTCCTCACTAATCCTAACATTTTTGAATTTTTCAACTATTTTGTTTACATAATATTATATAGTTTAAAATTTCAAAATTAAAAGTCTAGTAATTTATTAATACAACTATATATATAATATATAGTAATATTTGTATTTATTTTTTAAAAAAAACTTGCAAATAAAAATACAATAGAATATACTGGAAGTATTGGTATAATTATTAATATTGTTTTATGAAAAAAATTTCTTTAAATGTAATGTTTTTATTGGGTCTATTTGCTCTTTTCCTTACAACAAATGCCGCATTTGCTGCTACTAATACTGCTATTACTTCAGGCGGTGGTTCAGGCGGTGATATGCAGGTTGTTTTATGTAACGTTTTAGCATTCGTTACTGGCGGTATCGGTAAGACAATCGCATCATTTATTATTATTGGTGTTGGTTTAGGATTCTTTACTGGTAAAGTTTCTTGGGGTGTTTTGATTGGTGTTACATTAGGTATTTCAGCAATGTTCGGTGCTCCAGCAATTGTTAGAGCTGTTACTGGCGGCAGCACTTCATTCTGTGGACAAACTGCTTAATAGTAAAACATATAATGCTATTATTAATACGGCCTTGCAAAAGGTCGTATTTTTCTTGACTTTATAAGAAGAATTGTATTTTTATTTATGTTATTAACAGAAATAAAAATATGACAAATATTGGTAATAATATCTCTAAAATTCGGGGGGGGGCAAACTATTAAAAGACCAAAATAATAAGTATTATTTAAACAATAGAAAAATCTTAAAAAATCTTCAAAAGTTAATATCTTAAATTTCCATATTGATTATTTTAAAAATAAAAACAAATCAAAATATAATTTTGCTTTTTCGCTTATAGAATTATCAATTGTTTTGATAATAATAGGTTTGCTTGTAACTTGTATTACAGGAGGAAAGAGTTTAATCAAATCGGCTAAAAAGGGCATTTATTAATGAATTGAAGAATTGGAAACATGCCGTGATTCAAAGGGTAGGTTGCCGGGAGATTTGAATAATTTAGGAACAATCGGCAGCAATTCTGGACAGGTCTGCAGCTCTTCCAGCTTTTCAGCCCTATAAATACATATGCCCCTAGCGTTCAGTCTGTGCCTTTTATAGATTTGTATCTTGATGGGATAACGGATTTTAAACCTGCCTTGGGAAATAATAACGCTGGCTATGGATATCCATATTCAAAAATTTATAAAAAAGTTACTATCATTTTAAGAATTACAACTCTACTGGTCCGTTAAACTATTATACAAACGCTATAAAAATTAATTCACCGTATATATTTTTATATATCGTGCAACCAGATAGAGCAAATGTGGCTTTAGATTTAAAATCGGTTGGCCAAAAATTGATGATGGATTATATAATAATAGTGTTGTTATGGTTGAACATTATATTTCAGTCTGCTAGATATGATGAAGCTATAGAGAATGACAATAGAACTTAATGTGATTATTTTTTGTCATGTGGACATTTATTTTTAGGTGATAATCTGCAGCCAAGAACTATTTAAATAGCAACCAAATAAATATTAAAATATCACAGTGTTTGCTAAACTCCCATTATGGTAGTCAAAAAAATTCTGCAAACCTCCAGTGGTATAAACAATCTCATAAAATAATTGTTATAAAATAATTGTAAAATAAAAAATTATATGTGATAATAAAAAATAGATGTATCTGTGGTTAAAAAGATTAACTAATTAGTTAAGTTTTTTATGGATATTTGCACGTTTTATTGGTTTTTGGAACAAATTTGAGATTGTCATATGTTTACATTGAATGAGATAAGAGAAAAATATTTAAGTTTTTTTGAGGGTAAAAAACATAAAATTTTAAAATCAGCGTCATTGGTTCCCGATGATCCGACTCTAATGTTTACAAATGCGGGTATGGTTCCTTTGAAAAACTATTATACTGGTTTGGAAACTCCTCCTTCAAAGAGAATGGCTAGCTGTCAGAAGTGCGTTAGGGCTGGCGGTAAACATAATGACCTTGATAATGTTGGATATACTGCAAGACACCATACATTTTTTGAGATGTTGGGAAATTTTTCTATTGGTGATTATTTTAAGAAAGAAGCTATTACATGGGCTTGGGATTTTTTAACTAATCAGTTAATGCTCCCGCCTGAAAAATTATTGGCTACTGTTTATTTTACTGATGAAGAGGCATACCAGCTGTGGAAAGATATTGCTAAATTGCCCGATGATAGGATTATTAAAATCCCCACTAAAGATAATTTTTGGGAAATGGGCGATACTGGTCCATGCGGTCCTTCTACTGAAATATTCTATGACCATGGTGCAGATATACCTGGTGGAAAACCTGGTACGCCTGAGGAGGACGGCGATAGATATATAGAGATATGGAATAATGTATTTACCCAGTTTGAAAGAATGCCGGATGGCAGTTTAGTTGAATTGAAGCATAAAAATATAGATACTGGTATGGGTCTTGAAAGAATTGCTGCTGTTTTGCAGGGAGTGCATAATAACTATGATATAGATTTATTTAAAAGGCTTATTGATAATTCTAAAGCTATAATTGGCGGTGATGATATTTTTGCCCATAGGGTTGTTGCGGACCATTTGAGGTCAACTTCATTTTTGATATGTGACGGTGTATTGCCATCTAATGAAGGAAGGGGCTATGTTCTTAGAAGAATTATGAGAAGGGCTATGAGACATATCCATCAGTTGGGCGCTAAGGAACCTATGATGTATAAATTGGTTCCTACGCTTGTTGATGCTATGGGTAAACACTATACTGAATTAAAGGAGCATGAAGATTTGGTAATGGAAACACTTGAAAATGAAGAGGTTAGATTTAGACAAAATCTAGAAAGGGGTTTGGGTATTTTAAATTCTGAAATTAGTAAGATTCGTGTTCCGTCTGTTAATATTCAAACTAGTATTTCCGGCAATGGCAAGGGTGGATCTGCGTTTGAATTGCATGCAACTGTTGATGGAAAGAAGGTTAAGCCGATTCTTGACGGAAAGGTGGCTTTTACTCTATATGATACATATGGATTTCCGATTGATTTAACTGAAAGCATATTGAGAGAAAAAGGCATTGAGGTTGATACTGAAGGTTTTGAAAAAGAAATGGAAAAACAAAAGAAGAAGGCTAAAGAAGCTTGGGTTGGAAGTGGTGATGTAAAACATAGCAAGATATATTTTGATATTAAAGAAAAAATTGAGCCTACAGAATTTTTGGGCTATGAAAATAATACTGCTACAGGTAGAATTTTAGCTATGGTAAAGGATGGGGTTGAGGTTAATGAGGTTAATAGTGGGGATGAGTTTGAATTTTTCGTTGACAGGACGCCGTTCTATGGCGAATGCGGCGGACAGGTTGGCGATAGTGGATTGGCTATTCAAATTAATTCTGATGGCGTTATACCGCTTCCATTTACTACTGTTGAAATTCTAGATGTAAAGCGACCATTCAATAATTACTTTTTGCATAAGGGAAGGGTTGAAACTGGCAGCCTTAAGGTTGGAGATTATCTAAACCTCTCTATAAACGTTGAAAGGAGAAATAAAATTAGAGCAAATCACTCTGCTACCCATCTATTGCAGTATGCTTTGAGAAAAATTTTTGGAGAGACTTTAGTGCAAAGGGGATCATCAGTGGATGAATATAGAGCAAGGTTTGACTTTACGCTTAGCAGGCCTATTTCTAAAGAGCAAATAAGGGAAGTTGAAAATATAGTAAATGATTTAATATTTAAGAATACTACAGTTACAACTAAAATAATGAGTCTGGAAGAGGCTAGAAAGTTTGGAGCTATGGCGCTCTTTAATGAAAAGTACGAAGATGAGGTTAGGGTTTTGTTTATGGGCGAAAAGTCATTTGATGATAAACTTCTGGATAAATCCATTTCCAATAAATGTTCTATTGAGTCCGTTGGCGAAGGTTTAAATAGGTTAAACAATAGTTCGCTAAGGGATGTTTGCTCAGTTGAATTATGCGGCGGTACCCATGTTTTTAAAACAGGAGAAATAGGTTTATTTAAAATAGCTAATGAGGAATCAATAGCGTCAGGCGTTAGAAGAATTGAGGCTGTTACAGGGCTTGAAGCTATAAAATTTATGAATAGATTTCAGGATATTGTCCATGATGTTACAGATTTATTGCAAATTGATCCAAACAACCTTGTTGAAAAAATAAAGTCTGTTAAAGAGGAATATAGGGTATTTAAGAAACAGCTGGAAAATATGAAGAAGTCAAATATGTCCAGTATGACTTTCACAGAAGAAAATGATGGCGTTATGTTTGCCTATACTTTCCTTAAGGACGCTAACCCTAAGGATGTTAAAGGAACGTTTATAGATTTCCAAAATAAAAAATATAATAACAAGTCTATTTTGTTATGTATGACCAAGTTTGAAGGTAAGTTTAGTATCATTTTGGGTATTTCTAGGGATTTGAATGATAAATTGAAGGCAAATGAGATAATTAAAAATCTTGTTGAGGCTGCGGGCGGTTCTGGCGGCGGCGGACAACCTTGGTTTGCTATGGGCGGTTCTGCTGATAATAATAATCCTGAGGTTATTACTAATGTTGTTGATATAGTTAGAAATGAGATAAAGAATAGTTTAAAGTAATAAATTGTTATTATATGTTAGAAGAAGGTTTCTTAAAAATATCTAATATTCATGATATATATTATGCTACATATGGGAATAAAAGCGGAATTCCGCTAATATTTGTACATGGCGGCCCTGGTGGCTGCAGTGATCCGATTAAAAGAGTAGACGGGCTTGATTTGGACAAATTTTATTGCGTATTCTATGACCAGAGAGGCTGCGGAAAATCAACGCCAAATGGTGAACTTAAAGAAAATACCACGCAGTATTTAATTGAGGATATTAAAAAATTAATGGACCATTTGGATGTTAAAAAGGCAACTTTTGTTGGTTCATCATGGGGCTCGTGTCTAATTCTATTGTTTTCAATATCATATCCAGAAATGGTTGAAAGAATGCTTTTAAGCTCAACATTTCTTGCCAGAAAAAGTGATAGTGAATGGTTGTATAAGGGAAGCAGAGCAATTTTTCCTGATTTATATGAAAAGTTTATGGAACCAATAATTTCAAAATATAAAGGTGACAATATAGCTGGCTACCTGCTTGAAACTATTGAAAAATCTGATTTTGAAGGAAAAAAGAAGATAGCCTGTTTAATGGCTAACTATGAATATTCTCTTATGTTGATGGTCTTTTCAAATTCAACTTTTAGAAAGCCTGAAGATATAGAGGAAAGCGATATTAATTCAACAAGGATTTTTTTGCATTTTGAATCTAACCATTTTTTTATAGAGAATGAATATATACTTAAAAATGCTGATAAAATAAGAAATATTCCAATAAAGTTTTACCATGGAAGATTTGATATGAATTGTACCCTTGATGGCGCCTACAGGCTACATAAAATGCTGCCAAATTCAAAAATGATTATTGTTCCCTATGAAAGCCATACTGGGGTTCTAATGAAGGAATTGCAAAAAAGCGATATTAATAATTTGATTTAGGTTATATATTAATGGTTAATGTTTATAGATTTATTTGGGACTCTACAAAAGGAAGGAGATTTTCTTTATTTATGTTTTTTCTTGCTGTAATGGTAAATGATATAGTATCATTATTTTTAACCCAGTATCTATATAAGTTTATAATTGACTCCATAATTAATAATAGATTTGAACTTAAAATTGGTATATTTTACATATTTATATTTTGCCTGCTATTAAATTTTGGTGTGCTTGGATTGCTGCTGAAAAGTACATTTAAATTTAGGTCTGTGAATTTTATACAAAAAAATATAAGAAATAAACTTTTTAGCTATGCCATTCAACATTCTTTAAACTATTTCAATAATTCATTTAGCGGGGCTTTGAGCGGTAAAATAAGAAATGTTACTGTGATGTCAAGGCATTTTTTTACCCATAGTATTGCGGTCTTAAATCTTATTCTATTTTTCATAGCAGTTTTATTGGTATATGTCCATATAAATGGATTTTTAGCTATATTTTTTGCTTTTATTACTTTCCTATACCTATTTGTTGTTTTTAAGCTTAGAAAAAATCTAATATCAGCTTCCGTTCAAAACGCTGAAAGCAAAAGCAAATACTTTGGAATAATAAATGACGATTTTGCAAATATTTCAAATATCAAAATGTTCAATAGGGAAAGAATTGAAATTAATAGGGTAAAAAGACAGAATTTTGATATTTTAAGAAATTCATCAAAGGTTTTGAGAAGCCGTGCCTATATTGATTTATCAAATTCTGTTTTTGCGTTTTCTTTTATAATGGCTACTATGGGTTTCTCTATATATCTGCTTGTATACAATAAAATTGGACTTGGAGATTTCCTGTTTATATGGAGCGTTACAGAGGTTTTTAGGAGGTTTTTGTTTGATGGAGTATTCGCATTGACTAAGATTTTTGAAAATTTGGGTAATATTAAAAATGGTATAAACACAATAATAAAGCCTATACAAATTAAAAATAGTGCCAATGCGATTAAAATTTCCAATGTAAATGGAAAAATAGTATTTAAAAATGTAAACTTTAGCTATGGGGCGGACTATGACAAATAGGGAATTCTTAAAGTTTTTATATAAATGTATAGACAAATATAAACATAAACTTGCATTGCTCTATATTTTAACTTTTATTTTTAAAAGTTTTATGCCATACTATGTATTGCCATATATTTTAAAAATTATTGGCGATAGCTACGAAGCGAGGATTTTAACACTGGGCTACGGTTTGTCATTAATATTTTTTTATGCAATGGTCTATTGCAGCGGATATTTAATGGCTGCACTTGTGAATAGCAGGCTAAGCTATAGAACTGAACACCAGATTGAAAAGGATGCAAGGGTAAATCTATTTATATATTCGCTAAAACATTCAATGAGCTATTTTAATAACAACATGTCCGATACTGTAGCAAGCAAAATAAACAATGTATCCAGTAATATAATAGGCTTTTTAAATAAGTTTGTATTTATATTTAGTGATTTTTTGTCAATTGTATTAATAGCATTTGTTTATCTGAGCATAAATATATATTTAAGTATATTTTTTATACTGTGGTGTTTTCTTTTTTTCTATACTAGCTATTCAAATATAAAAAGACTTAATAAATATTCTTCAGAGTCAAGTGAGGAAAATAATAAAATAAGCGGACTAATTAATGATAATTTTTCTAATATACTAAATATAAAATCGTTTTCTAAACAGAGGGAAGAGGTTAAAAATATTAGGAAACACAGCGTTATGCTATTGGCAAAGGACTATGCTTTTATCAAAAATCTTAATCTTACCAATTTTACAGTGTTTCTATTGCTGGTTTTATTAATATTTGTTATATTCTCTAGCGGATTTTATCTGGTATATAAAAAAAGCATGACAATAGGAACTTTTATGTTTCTATGTCAAAATATAATTTTTATAAAGTCTGTTATAGTAAATTTTTTGAATAAGGTATTTGAGGCTGTAGAGGATGTTGCAAGCATAAGGGTCGGAGTTAATACAATTTTAAGACCCACAGAGATAAATAATATGGCAAATGCACGTAATTTAGAAAAAGTAAATGGCAAGATTATATTTAGGAATGTTAGGTTTGGATATGGTAGATTATGATATAACTAAAAAAATAAATATATTGTTTTTTTAATATTAAGTTATAATATAAAGTTGGTATATTATTATATACGTTTGATAATTTATTTGCAATATTTTAGCAATAAAGTTTAGAATTTTGAGTTATTATGTTATTAATTGCATTGCAAATAAACAGTTTTGGTATTGAATTTATAAAGTTATAAAGAGAATTTGTTGTATTTTTGTTTATATGAATAGAAGACCAAATATTGTATTATAATGCAATGTTTAAAGTAGGGAGAGATATGAGTAAAAAAATATTGATAGATGGTGCATTTAAAGAGGAGACAAGGGTTGCACTCATAGAGAATGATGTTTTACAGGATTATGATAGGGAAGATTTTAATTTTAAACAGTTAAAGGGAAATATATATTTAGCTAAAATCACAAGAATAGAGCCGTCTTTACAGGCTGCATTTATTGACTATGGTGGCGACAGACACGGATTTTTGCCTTTTTCGGATATACATCCGGATTATTACAATATTCCGCAGGATGGAATAAGAAATCTAAAGGAAGTTAAATTTTTTCAAAATAATGATAATCCTGAAGAAATAGAAAAAAGAAATATTCAATTGGAAAATGGGCAGGACGGAAAAGCTGTAGATGACCCATCCGCTGAATCAAATACATATGGCGTTGAGGAACCTGAACATTTGGATATTCCAAAAAATAGTAATGATGACGATGATAGTGTGGAAGTTATACCAAACTATTCCGTTGACGAAGAGGCTAGCGATACCAGCAGTCCTGATGACTATAGCCAGTATAAAATTGAAGATGTTATAAAGGAAGGCCAGTATGTTCTAGTTCAAGTATTAAAAGAGGAGAGAGGAAATAAGGGCGTAGCTATGACTACATATATTTCTATAGCTGGAAAATACTGCGTTCTTATGGTTAACAGTCCAGAAAGAGGCGGTGTTTCTAAAAAGGTTACAAATTTAAATGATAGAAAGATTTTAAAGAGCATATTAAGAAGCCTTAATGTTCCACATGACAAGTCTATAATTTTAAGGACTGCTGGCGTTGGCAAAAAGCCTGAAGAAATACTCAAGGATTATTTATATTTGATAAGGCTGTGGAATGCTATAAAAGAAGCTGCTCTAGAATCAAAGGCTCCAGCATTTATACATGCTGAGGATGATATTATTAAGAAGACCATAAGGGATTTGTATACAGATGATGTTGATGAAGTGCTGGTTGAAGGAAATGATGTATTCAAATCAGTTAAGGGATTAGTTAAGATTATATCAAACAATAGCCATGACGCTGTAGCTAAATTATATACAGAAAAAGTGTCTCTATTCCAAAGATATAATATAGAAAGCCAGCTTTTAGACTTATATAACAATAAGGTTAATTTACCTTCCGGCGGTTCTATAGTTATAGACCAAACAGAAGCATTGGTTGCAATTGATGTAAATTCTGGCAAGGCTACCAAGGAAAAAAATGTTGAAGAGATGGCGACTGCAACTAATATTGAAGCAGCAAATGAGATCGCCAGACAGTTAAAGCTTAGAGATTTAGCCGGTCTAGTTGTTATAGATTTTATAGATATGTTTGAGCTTAAAAACAGAAGGATAGTTGAAAAAGCTATGCGAGATGCCATGGTTACAGACAGGGCAAGAATACAGATTGCTAGACTCAGCATATTTGGCTTAATGGAACTATCAAGGCAGAGACTTGGCGCAAGCTTTATGGAAAGAACAAGTGAAGTATGTCCAAGATGCAGGGGAAAAGGTAAGATTAAATCAAAGGAAATAGTTGCATTAAGTATTTTAAGATCAATAAAATATGCAACAACTGACAAGCAAATCAATGTTATAACCGTTGAAACAACTCCTGATTTATGCCACTATCTATTAAACTTCAAAAGAAAGGATATATCACAAATTGAAAAGGATTATAATGTTTACATCTTTATTGAAGAGAACGACAATATAGACGATAACAATTATAACATTAAAAAGCGAAAGGGTCTAACGAATGATGAGCGAAAAGACCTAGAACCACAGCAAAAATTAGGAAAAGTTAATTTAGATTTTGGTGATAATGAATTATATTCTGTAAGCAATGCTGAAATTAAAAAATATAAATTTGATGAAGAAACTTATGGAAATAATGAAAAAAGTTCTCCAAAAAGGGTCAATAGGAGACAATACAATAGATATAATAAATTTAATAACAATAATGACAAAAACAACAAAAAGACCAGTTGGTTTAAGAAATTATTTGGTATTAAATAGTTTTTATATAAATGGAAGAAAATTTTCTTCCATTTTTTTATTATTTCAATACACCGCACATTATTCTGTTAAATCTATCCGCAACATTTGCTTCAAATAGATTGCAGGTATATACGATATTTATAAATCTATCAATAATATACTTTAGGTCTTTTATATTTCTCCTAGTGAAGTTATTTCTATCGCAGTGATTATTTATATAATACATTATAAAATCATACTGAAACTCCGACATCTTTGCTAATAGCTTTTTCTTTGTTTCAACCCTATAATGTAAATCCCTTGATTTTATTATATTATCATTTACAAATCTCATATGATTTTAGTTGTATTTTTAGCTCTTGCATTTTAACTCCTTTTATTATTAATAAAAAACGCACAATTAGTAGCAACTAAAAGTGCGGGAGTTCAAAGGTCATCTACTGACTCCTAGGAGTTTACCTCTGCAATAAATTGCAAAGGCTTATATCTCATAGGCTCCCGCTAAAATTGGGAACCTATAAAATAATTTTTATATATTTAATAAGAAATTACTCTAATAAATATATAGTAGATGGGCTTTGAAAGCCTAATATACAATTTTTAATTGTCAATAAGATTAGCCTTCGGCTATTTGGACACTGGCGGGGCGGCCGCAGGACTTTTTTTATTTGGGGGGGACTGTGGGGACTGGCGGTGGGGGATGGTCGGCTTAGGGAATTTGGTGAGAATTAGTAAAAAAAAGTCCCAGAGCTTCTGCTCTGGAGGATTTATTTTGATCTTTTTGACTTAATCCGCTAATTCAAGACAAACACAAATCTTTGTATTGTCAGTTTTTGCGAAGTCAAAAAAGATCAAAATAAATCATCTGCGGCCGCCCCTTGGTTAATATAATAGCCACAGGTCAATTACTTTATTTTCCGATACAAAACTTAGAAAAAATATTATCCAATATTTCTTCAGAATTTATTTTTCCGGTTATTTTTCCAATATGATATGCTGCCAGCCTTATGTTTTCTGCGTTTATTTCTATTGGATTTGAAAAGTTGAATTTTTCTAAAAATTCCAGCGAGTTTATTAGCTCTCTCCTATATCTTTCATTCGTAATTGTCGTATCAATATTGGGAGATACTATTGATTCCAGCTTTTCCTGTAGGGTTTTTAAAAATTCATCCAAATTAATTTTGTCTTTTAGAGATATTTCTAACACTGTTCCTTTATCAAAAATAATGTTGGCTTCTCCTAAATCTATCTTGTTTAAAAGAATTATTGTATTTTCATCAATTAATTCTAATATTTTTTTATCAATGTTTGGGTTGTCAACGCTGACAACGAGTATTTTTAAGTCTGCTGACTTTGCACGATTTATGGCTCTTTTTACGCCTTCATTTTCTATTATGTCCTGTGTTTCCCGTATGCCAGCTGTGTCATATAGAATTACTGGTATTCCAGCTATATCCATGTTGACCTCTATTATATCTCTTGTTGTGCCAGCTATGTCTGAAACTATAGCTACGTCTCTTTTTGACAAATAGTTTAATAGCGTTGACTTTCCGGAATTTGGCTCTCCTATTATTGCTATATGGAATCCGTCCCTTATCTTTTCACCAACCCTATTGTCGTCTAAATTATTTTGTATTTCTTTGGTTATCTTTTGAATCTTTCCATTAATTTCGTCTTCAAGCTCAGCCGGTATATCTTCTTCAGGGAAATCTATAAAAGCTTCAAGTATTGACAGTATTTCAACGATTTTTTCACGCAATGTATTGTAAAAATTTGAATTTTTACCCTGCAGCTGACTTATTGCTAATTTATGTTGTAATTCTGTTTCTGAATTAACTAAATCTACTATAGATTCAGCCTGCATTAAGTCAATTTTTCCATTTAAAAAGGCCCTTTTGGAAAATTCACCTCTTTCAGCCAATCTTACACTTTTTATGGATAGTAGAATTGAAGTAACCTTTGATATGATATAATTTGAACAGTGAAGATTTAGTTCAACAATATCTTCTCCAGTAAAGCTGTTAGGTGATTCAAAATATATTACTAGGGCTTCGTCAATGGGATTGCCATTGTTATCCCTTAAAACACAGAGAGTTGCTTCCCTGTGTTTTAAAGTTCTATTTATTCCTAAATTTTTTAAACACTCTTTAACCTGTTTTCCGGAAATTCTTATAACGTAAACGCTACAATTTCCTTTTAAAGTAAGCGGAGCAAAAATTGTGTCCATTACTTTTTAGCTGGAGCATTAGTAGGTTGTTTTGCCTGTGCTGGAACTGGTTGAGCGTTCTGGTTAGCTGGTGCTGGAGCTGGCTGTTGTACAGCAGGAGCTGGAGCTGGTGCAACAGGTGCTGGAGCCGGAACTGGTTGAGCTGGTGCTTGTGCAGGCTGAACTGGAACTTGAGCTGGCTGTGCAGGTACAGTATTGTCTGCTGGCGCTGCGTTGCCATCCTGGGTATTTGAATTTTCAACATTTTGATTTGTTGTTTCAATTTGAGTATTATCAATTACTCCATCCATTGGCTCAACTATTTCAATATCAACATATTCTGGCATTGTATCTGAAGTGCTATTAACTTCATTTTTTTCTTCATCTGTTAATGGATGAGCTGTTTCAGCTGGAATATCGTCTCTTACTTCTTTTTTAATATCATTAAAAGCTTTATCCATTTCGGTTTCTATTTTTACCTCATCTTCCCTTAGGTTGCCCATATTTCCCTTAAATGAATCAGAGAATTTTACACCAAGAGCAAATGCGAAAGCTATAACAATAATGAATAATACAAATTTTAAAAATTTAACCATGATAGTACTTATTTACTTAATAACCTACATTAAAACTAATAAAATATTTTTAAATTGCAAGAAATTTGATACAAAAATATTACTTTTTAACTATATAGCTAATCTATTTTATCTTGCGCTTGTTAAACTATTTATTAAACCTTAAGTCATATTACTTGCATCATTTTTCCTAACTTTTACTTTATTATATTATAAAATAAAGCCTAACAATATAAGCATATTGTGTCGTCTTTACTTTATAATATAGCTTTGTAAAAGCGAAAAACCGATGCAAGATAAAAGTGGATTAGCTATAAAACTGCTGATTTATAATTTTTTCATCAATATTTTCGTTTGTATTAAATAATAGATTAATATTTTTTGTATAGTCTACCAAAACTTCAACTTTTGAAGTATTCTTAAATTCAATAAAATCTGCTGTTGTGTTTAACGTTCTAGTTTTTGGATCATCTATTTTAAACTCAATTTTTTTATTATTTTTTACAATAGCTCCTTTCCATAATCTTGGTCTAAATGGGCTTATCGGAGTAACTGCAACAAAATTGCAATCAAGCGGTAAAATTGGTCCATTCAGTGAAAGATTGTAGGCGGTAGAACCTGCTGGAGTTGCAACTATTATACCATCTGCTATTAGGTTTGATAATCTCTCTTTCCCGTCAATTATAATTTTTATATGGGCTGCATTGTGTGTGCGCCTAAGCAGAGATATTTCGTTTATTGCATATACTGTTTTTTCTACGCCTTTTATGTCCGTTATTTTTGCTTTTATTGGGTTTATGCTGTATTTTTTTGATGATTTGATTATTTTTTCAATAGAACTGCCATCTAAACACCTGTGGTTATTTAGCAAAAATCCTTGCGTTCCGCAGTTAATTCCATAAAAGTCCACTTTTGAATTTATAAATTTATGCAGTACTCTAAGCATAAATCCATCGCCACCAAGGACGAATAATAGGTCTATCTTATTTTCTCTTACGTCGTTTACTGATTCTATTTTTTTACAGCCATTGGATAGTAGAAATTCCTGTTCTTTGGCGGAATCTTTGACTTTGCTAGCTATAAATCCGATATTTTTATAATCCATATCTCTGTCCATTATTTTTTATTATACTGATAGACCATCTTATCCATTTCACAAATGAGAATGACAGCCATATTGACCATAGAATCATTATGGTCCTGTATACAAATATAGGCAATGACAATATAAATGGCCTAGGCAATTCTCCAGACGATACGTCCTGATACCATTTTAAATTCCATAGCAGATTTCCGTTATCATGGGTTAACTGGGAATTGTTTCCTATGATTTTCATATTCCATGTTCCAAGCAATCCATTATTTACGCCTTCAAATAATGAATAGATAAACAACAGAGTTAAAATTGCTATGGCAGCATTTGTTAGCTTTTTATATGGCAGATTGTTGAAATAATCCACTTTTAATGCAAATGATACAAACCACGCTATTACAATTACGCTGAATATTATATTTGTCTGCATAAATCCAAATAGCAATATGAACCATTGTAAAAAATTTAAAGGGAAAATTGCAAACCTGCTTAATATAAATGCAACACACAGCCAAATTGGAATTTGAGCCCAGAATAGGACTGACGGTCCTATTGCAGGTCCATTTGTAAATAAAATCCATCTGCTTGTTGGTATAAATGCCTCCTCTGTAATATTAACTATTGGAGCGTTTAAATTCAAACTCGGAAATCTTAATGCGTTAGTTATTTCGTCATTTATGTTTACTGTAAATTTAACATTTGTCGTTCCCTGATTAACAGGTATTACAAGCTGGCCTTCCTTTACTATAACTGGATAATTGCTGTAGTTAATTTTTAAGTCTTTTATCTCAGAATTTTTTGGCAATGCAATATTGTGGAAACCACTCTCTGAAGATTTTATGGTAAGATTTAGCTTTAACTCCTGAAGAGACCTCCCAGGTTTAAACTGATAGATAACATTGTCAAAGGTTAAAGTATTTCCATCAACATTCTCTGGCTGGGATATCAATAGTTTTAAGGTATCTCCAGCAGCAGGATAGAATATCATCTGCGAAGTATCGGATACTATTGGCTGAAGTCCTTCTATTTTGAAATTCCAGGTAAAATCAATCATAAAACTCCAAATTTCATTATAGTTTAACGCCTGTTTTGGATAGTTTAAAACGATTTCATTTTCAATTGGTATTATGGAAACAAATTCCTTTCTAACTTCATTTGGTGAAAATGACAGCAATATTTTATCCTTTAATAGGGTTCCTTCGCTTGTCAATACCTTCTCATCCTTAAGCAATGGCACTTCAATTGTTGCATTCTCGCCTATATTGTTATTTCTCATAACAGTTGTGGTCACCTGCCAGCTTGTTCCAATATCTAAAAAACGATTAATTGTAAAGAATGGTTCTATATTCATTTTTGATACAGAAGAATTTGAAGAATTTTTATTATTTATAATTTTTTCGGTTTTATTTCTTGTTATTTGAAAACTTTGGTTTTTATCGTTATCGCTACTAATTCTGAAGCCGTTTAAATCATCAACCAGATATGGAATATTAAAAACCGAATATAGGAAAAACTTATCTGAATTATTATCAAAAAGCATTTTAATACTTATATTATTAATACCAGAATTAAGTTTTAAAAATATAGTATCATTCTCTTTAATTATATTTCTTACAATTTTTCCATCATTTGTAATTTTTTTAACCTTTACACTGTTTGAATTATCAGACCTAATTGTCGGCAGCGGTATTACAATTTCATCTGCAGCATTTATAGAAATGTCCAATGTTATAGTATTTCCTCTGTTTGATATCTTTCCATTTGGAATTGAAACGCAGTATGGTATACATGTCGGCACATCTTCCTTTGTTAATTTTTCCTTTAGTTCATTTAATATTTCCTTGCTTGGAATATCTTTATTTTGAATATTACTGTTTGGCTGTGTTGCAGCATTCGCACTGCCAAATGATAGTCCCATAAATATTGTCAACACAAGAATTGAGAGGATTTTTTTAAATAAATAAATCCTATCCCTAAAATTATTTCTATTTATATCTGCCATAAAATATACAAAATATATGCTTAATAACAATCTCACAAAAGCCAATATAACATTAACTTTTGGTGAAATCAAATAAATATTAAATTTATCATTATTGTAAACAGGTCCCTTCAACTCTATATTTATAGTTGAAGAATTTTTCCAGTTAGGAAAACCTAGACCAGTTTGAATCCTGTTTTTTGATATGTTTTGACTTTGATATTGAATAGTGTTGTTTGTCTGTTCTTTTGACTTTGATAGTGATGATATTTTTGAGCTGATTAAATCATCTACTTCTTCTTTGCTAAATTCTTCCTTATGTTTTCTTGAATCGGCAATTTGATATTGAATATTGCTTGATAAACTCGGCAATTCCACAGAAGTTGTTTCAGCCATATAAGCCATAGGTTCCACAAATTCATTGTCCACTCCATGATAATATGTCCTTTTAACTATAGATATATCAGCCGCATACAATATAAGCACAATTACCCCTATAATCTTAATTAGCTTAGACAATTTTGCCTCATGCTCCTTATTAAACATAAGAGAAAGACCAAATATTACTGCTGAAATTGTGTAGAATGTAAATAAAAACTGTAAATTTATAAAGTTTGAAAAATATCCGTCCATTCTTGGTTCTGCCAATGCCGGATAGATGCTCCACCTTATATTGATTATCATGAAAGATATAATTGTTATTGAAAGCAATATTAATAATGTATATCTCACAAAAATATTTATTTTGTATATTATGCTATCCTCAAGCACATATCTTCCTATTAATATTGTCGCACATAGTACAAATGAAACGGTTGATAATTCCGGCAAAAGCGGATGCAGCAATATTAATAGCAATCCGCCAAATATAGCTTTTTTGATATCAAACAAATAATATATGAAAACTATAAGCAATGTAACTATAAATATATTTAACAGATTCCAATTCGTTATCCATGAATTTGATATTGAATCAGCCCCGCCTACGTAGAATAGTTCATATCCAGGCGCTAATGTTAAATTCCATTTAACATTATCAAATACCCTATTGTAGCCAGATGCGTCAATTTTATTGTTTGACCTGTCTATTCTACTATTTGTAGTTATATCGGCCATTCCCTTTCTGATTTCAAAGCCAACCTCGTCTTCGCCTTTTATTTTTGTTATGGCCTGCGGTATTCCCAAAATCTTAACCGATGATAGTTCAAATGGTTTTTCCAAATACATTCTTCCATCTGTTTTAAATATTCCATTTATATCATCCTTTATTGAATAAAATTTTCCATCAAATGATAGTTTGATGTTTCTGATTAATTTAATTTCATCATTTTGCTGCATATTATATGCTACGGATGTTAAAGATACATTGTCGCCACTATTTATTTGATATGCCGGGTATTTTTTCCAGCTTTCTGGAAGGAGTGTATTTTTTGTTTGTATGCTAACCATACTATTTGGCATTTGTATTATTCTTCTATTTTGGTTTCCTACAAAAACCCATATTTCATCATCATTTATTAGATTTTTTGTTGAAAAATCCAGAGTTTCATTTATTTGTCTGAACTCTATATCTATATTCCACCTTCCAGCCCTCACTTCAGCTATAAGATCTCCATTCTTTTGAATATATGCAGGTATGTTGCTAGTAATGCCCAATAGTGTAAAATTTTCCGGTATTATATTTTTAAAAGTTTCAATTCTATCTTTTCCTGAAACATTCAATTCAATCCTTAGGGTCATTTTAAGGGGAATGCTATCCTCAATTTTTCTAAATGCCAATACATTTATATTGTCAGTCTCTGTTTTTTGAGTATTTTCATTGTCCAATCTTAGTATGCCATCAGAGTCAATATTTATAAAATTTACATTTTTATTATTCCTTCTCACATTAATAATGGCAGCGTTTTTTGGTATATTTAGACTCCTTATATTTTCCGTTGACTTTATAAATCCATCTATCTTATAATTACCTTTCTTTAAAAATAGGTATGGAAATCCATCTATATTTATTATAGGAACTTTTTTATTATCTATTGAAGCTGTAATTGGAAAGGTTGACAGTGAGCCTGGCAGCAGTATATATCCATCCTGCAGCATTGATACAGTTTCTTTAAATGCAACATTTTTTCCATTAATCGTTAGGTCCAGCTCTGAAATATAGTAGCAATATCTCTCATTGCTATTATTAAATTTATAATTGCAGTTATTTTCTTTGTGGTCATATATTGTCCAGTCTACCCAATCTTTAAGATTATTTGGCACATCTTTTTTATTTAGTCTTTTTTCCTCTTTTTCTTTTTGGATAAAAGATTCATTGCCATTTGCATATGCTGAATTTGATAGAAATAATGCTGATAATATTGTTAATAGATACTTTTTAAAAGTCATTTAATTAACTTAAATAATTAATCTAATGACTAATTTAATATAATTAAATAATATTTCAATGATAAAATTAATAATGTTAAATATTTTTTAATAATTTTCTAGACTTTTAAAATTTTGATTTTATAATAATGTATGGATAGGTGGCTGAGTGGTCGATAGCTCTGGTCTTGAAAACCAGCGAGGGGCAACTCTCCGGGGGTTCGAATCCCTCCCTATCCGCCAGAGAAATTTCAAAGTATTAATCAATTTTTTCAAAATAATTTTTTTATAAGTATGGATGAGAAGCCTCGGACGGGGGTTTGAAGCACGAAGCAGAGGGGAAGGAAACTTGCTTCACTTCACCAGTGAAGCGAAGCTGAACGATCTGCGAAGTGCGAGACGACCAAAGGGAGTATCAAGCACGAAGTGGGAGTAAATCAAGCTTGCTTGAATTTGCTAGCCTGCTGTTCCAGAAAGTGCCGAAGCGACCATAGGGAGCAAGAAGCACAAAGTGGGCGGGATGTTGGCTTGCCAAACATCACAAGCCTGCCGTCCCACGAAGTGCGAAGGAACGAAGTGACGACAATCCCTCCCTATCCGCCAGAGAAATCTTAAGAATTTTTAAGTTTTATCTTGAAAAAATAAAATAATAGACTATTATATAGTTATTATCTTTGAACAAATTTAAAAGATATGGAAAATAAGCTTAACCTCGTAACATTTTTAAAAAAGAAATAATCAGCAAATTTTGATATTAATAGAGCTATTGAACTTGGCTACATTGATTCTATATTTAGCAATGAATCGTTTGAAGCTGTCTTTGGGCCGCACCAATATTTTCAAAATATAACTCTTTTAGCTAATACAATTGAAAACTATCCAAATGTTCCCAGTGTAATTTCCAATGTTATTTTGAATAGTGAAAATATAGATTCAATTATAAAAAGACTTGGATCTGAAAAAGATGATATTAGGGTAAAAATGCTGATGTTGTCAGCTCTTTCTTTTAGGATAAAGCTATTGGAATATAAACTTAAAAATGGAATAGGCAATGAAAACTTGAATAATTTAGATTATTCAAAATCCTACAATCTTTTTAGCAGTATAGTTTCAAATTTGTCGCCACAGGAAACCGCATTACTTCGTACTAATTCTCATGGTGAAGAAAGCTCGCCTGAAGCTATACGTTTGCAAATGTCTATAGAATATATGGCGAAAAATGGACAGATTTCGCTATTGAAAATTTTAAATGATAAATATAGCAAGTACTATAATCCTAATCTATTTAATGTAAATACATTTGAAATGCAGGGAGAAATATTGCCGCATATGGCAGTTCGGGCTGGTTTTCCAATTGGATTAATTTTGCCGGATATAGAACCTGAAATGCTTTTATTATATAATGTATCTACATTTGACTATTATAGGGGTACGTATGATGAACAGTATAATAATTTTGGTACTGAGCTAGAGCCTGATTTTAAGATAAGCGATGTTGAATCTCTAATATCTAAAAAAATTTCTGATGAAAGGAGATTTGGCAACGATACCAGGGTTTCAGATACTACATTGAATTTTATTATGAAGAATTTTGTTGAAGCTAGAAGGTCTGGAAAATTGCAGGAGTCTAAAGAATTTTTCAGTGAATTAATTTCTTCTTTTGAAGCTATAAATAGACGTGTTGCTGAACTACAGAAGTTCTATAGCGAATCAGAGGAATATGCTACAAAAATAGAGGCAAAGAGAAGACTATGTGCAATGCAGAGAAATTTAAATTGTCCTGTAAAAATTGATGAGGACCATCAAAGTATAAATTTTGCAGATGCTATTTTAAAAATTAGAGAATCAATGCAGCAAAATTCTGAAATTTATAGTGAACAATTGGAAATTATTGATGGGATTATAAATACATTCAACATTGGTAGAAATGCTGATGAATTAGGCGTAAATGATTTAAAATTATATACCAAAGATGAGATGGATAAAAAAATGGAAGGCGTGGAAAAATATAAAAAATTGACTAATGCAGATAAAGCAGATTTACTATCCTCAATTGAATTTAAAGATTTGGCTATGGCCAATAGAAAAAGCCATGATATGGTAAAAAGATCTGATTCTTTAAGAACGCATAAGACTTTAGATGATGGATTTAGATTTTTTCGTATGTAGTTGATGTAAAATTTAAATAATTTTATTTTTATAAAATTTTTATTTTTTGGCTGCTTAACATAAATAATCCAACACTAAGTGCGCTGGATTATTTTATAAAATTTTCTAAATTTTATTTGTTTTTTATTTATTTTTCTTCACCTCATTCACCAAATTCTCAAAAGCCTTTGGTTCTCTGATTGCCATTTCTGATAGCATTTTTCTGTCAATGGCGATGTTGAGTTTCTTAAGTCCGTTTATGAATGCTGAATAG
>CALXSC010000075.1 GCA_944391025.1 uncultured Rickettsiales bacterium | reverse complement strand
AGAATTAGGAAAAATAGCATCAAAAATTGATACATTAAATAAAATTGCAAATGTTTTAAATGTTAATGTTTTTGATTTTTTTAATTTTTTTGAGTTTGAATTAAAAACTAATAATAAAAATATTGTTATTAATAATATTTTGTTGAAATTAAAAAAATGCAGTTATGAAGATTTAGCAAAATATGAACAAATAATTGATATTTTAACAAAATAATTGCTTTTTACAACTAAAATAATAAAAATAAAATGATGAGAAAAATAAAAGCAGTAAAATTAAAAAAGAAGTGGTTTTGCCACTTCTTTAAATTAGTTTCCAGCTGCAACGATTGATGCAACTTCTCCTGCGAAATCGCAGTCCTTTTTCTCAATTCCTTCACCTAGAACGAATAAAACATATTCTTGAATTTCAACAGATTTTCCAGTTTCCTTTTCAAAATCTTTTAAAATATCACTAATTTTTTTATCACCGTCCATAATATATGCCTGATTTAAGAGAACATTTTCTTCATAGAACTTCTTAACTCTACCTTCAACCATTTTTTCAACAATATTATCTGGTTTTCCAGCTTTTTTAGCCAATTCTCTAGCTATTTCTCTTTCTGTATCAAGTTTTTTAGAAGGAACATCAGATTCTTTTAAAAATTCAGGTTTGCTTGCCGCAATATGCATTGCAAGTCCTTTTCCTAACTCTTCCAACTTATCCTTTGGAGCATCAGATTTTAGAGTAACTAAAACACCAATTTTTCCAAGTCCATCAGCAACCGCACTATGAACATATGAAACGACTAATCCGTTATCAACAGACAATGTTCTTCCTCTTCTAACCTGCAAATTTTCTCCAATAGTAGCAATGCTATTTGCAAGTATATTAGATACAACTTCACCGCATTTTTCGCATTTAGTATTTTTTAATACTTCAGCGAACTTGTCTGGATCATTTTCCTTTATGTTTAATGCTATATCCAATAAATTTTTAACAAGATCTTGGAATTTTTCATTTCTAGCAACGAAATCAGTTTCAGAATTAACTTCAAGAATTGTAGCGATATTGCCTTTATTTTCAATGCCAACAACACCTTCAGCAGTAACTCTTGCGCTTTTCTTAGCGGCAGAAGATAGTCCCTTTTTCCTTAACCATTCCACAGCTTTTTCATAGTCGTCGCCGTTCTCTTTTAAGGCCTTATTACAGTCTGACATTCCGCATCCTGTATTTTCTCTTAATTTTTTAATTAAATCCGCATTTGCCATTTTAATTTCCTTTTTATTTATTTTTATAAAAACTATTCTGCTTTTTTATCTTCATCTTGTACTAAAGGAGCTTTAGCCTCTTTCTTAACAGCAGGAGTTTTAGCCTCTTTTTTAGCAACTGGTAATTTTTCGTCCTTTTTAAATTTATTTACAGCTTTGCTTGCTTTTTTAGATTGAACTTTTTTACCATCTTTTCTTCTATCATCTTTAGAAACTTCCTTTTGCATAGGAATATTTTCTAAAGCGTTCTTTAAAGCTTGTTCAATTACATTCATATATAATTTAATAGCCTTTATTGAATCATCATTTCCAGGAATTGGATAATCAATCAAGTCTGGATTTGAGTTAGTATCAACTATAGCCATAACAGGAATATTCAAGCTTTTAGCTTCAGCAATAGACAAAGCTTCTCTTGGAGTATCAATTACAAACAATAGGTCTGGTAGTCTAGTCATTTCTCTAATACCGCCTAACTGGCTTTCTAATTTGTCTTTTCTTCTACTTAACATTAATTTTTCTTTCTTGGTTAATGTAGATTTTTCATCAGCCAATTCAGCTTCAATTTCTTTTAGAGTTTTGATTGACCTAGAAATAGTTTTCCAGTTAGTCAACATACCACCCAACCATTTGTTGGTTACATAGTATTGTCCGCATTCAGAAGCTACTTCCTTAACAATTTCAGCGCCCTGTTTTTTAGTGCAAACAAATAAAATTTTGCCATGTCTTTTTACAATTTCTCTTAAAATTTTAGAAGCTTCAGCAAGTAAAATTGCACTTTGAGTTAAATCAATAATATGCAGCTCATTTTTAACACCATATATATATGGAGCCATTTTAGCATTCCATCTTGCAGTCCTGTGTCCAAAATGAACACCAGCTTCTAACATTTCTCTAATTGTAAATTCAGGTTCAAAAGCTTTATCTTCTTTCTCCTCTTTAGCTTCTACTATTTCAGCTTGGTCTTGTTCGTTTTCTAGAACTTTATTTTGTTCTTGAATGATTTCATCAGTCATATTTTTCCTTTTCTTTGGTTATACCACACCAATCAAACATCTTAAATTAAGACACCAAAGCGAGATTGGTTGTGATTTTAATTAATAAATACATAAGTAATATAACAAATGTATTATTTATTTTTCAAGAAAAATATTAAGAAATTAAAAATAATTTGCATTTTTTTCAAAATTGCATATAATATGTAAGTTATCATTAAATTTTATAGGTTAAAATTATGGAGAAAGAAACAAGAATTATAAGAAAAATTTTTACAGAAAAACCAATTATATATACAGATGAAGGTGGTGATAATTCTGTTGTATTTATTGACGATTTAGTTTTTAGATTTCCAAAGGATGAAGAAATATCCGATCTTTATAAACAAGAAGTAAGGGTTTTGACTGGGATAAGAAGTCGTATTAGTACACAAATTCCAGAAATGAAAGTAGATATATATACAACCAGTAGTGACGATAAAGTTGAAGAAAGTATTTATACTGTGCATACAAAAATTGAAGGCGTTACGTATAAAAGTCTACCTCAGGAGAAAAAAGATGAATTTTTAGAAAAAGTTTCGGAAGGGGTTGCAAATTTTTTAGTAGAACTGCATTCAATTGGAAATGAATTTGATTTATATAATAAAAATCCAGCTACAACAAGCGATTATCTACTTGGAATAAAAGATCTTAGAGAAATGCTTATAGATTATTTAAGCAAAAATGAGAAATATTTAGAGCTATTAGAAGATCTTAATAGGACAATTGAAAAGGTTGATAGCTACAAAGATAGCGGTATTCATGTTATAGCTCACTACGACCTACATGAAGGTAATATTATAGTAAATCCAAATACCGGTGAACTATCAGGAATTATTGATTTTGATACGGTTTCATATAGGGATTTTAATGAGGAATTCTATTCAATATGCAAAAGA
>CALXSC010000074.1 GCA_944391025.1 uncultured Rickettsiales bacterium | reverse complement strand
AACAGTTGCTGATACGGATGCTTCAACTTTAAATAAAGTAACAATAAAAGCGCATGAATTGGTAGCCCAACCAAAAGTAACTCAAAAATTGCTGGATGATGCTTCAATAGATATTGAAGATTGGTTGGCATATCAATTGGCAGAACAATTTGCAGCAAAAGAAGAAGAAGCTTTCTTAAAAGGAACTGGCGATACCAATAATCAGCCAACTGGTATTACAAACTATACCTCTGGAATTGATTTAATTGAATCAGATACAACTGTTGATGGCGGAATTTCAACTCAAGATATAATTAGTTTATACTATTCACTAGGCGAACAGTATGTTGGAAGAGCAAGTTTTGTTATGCCTAGAGCCGCAGTTTCAGCTATTAGAATGCTAAAAGACTCTACAAGCGGAGCTTATTTATGGCAGCCAGCTTTATTGGGCGGCAAGGAAGATACATTGATGGGTTGTCCTGTATATCAAAGTGCTTACATGCCAGCTTTAGGAGCTAATAGTCTTTCAGTAATATTTGGTGATTTCAAATTCTATCAAATAGTTGACAGATTAGGAATTACAATCCTAAGAGACCCATATACAGCTAAGCCTTACGTAAGATTCTATACAACAAAGAGAGTTGGCGGTGATGTTATAAGAAAAGAAGCATTTAGAATGCTGCAGTGCGGTGCTACTGCTTAATAAATTAAAAAAATTTATATCTATTAAATGGCAAAGAGGGTTTATAATAGAACCTTCTTTGTTTTTTATGATCCGCATTTCTAAATTGAATAAAAATATTGCTTGATTAATTATTTTTTAACTTTAATCTAATACTAGATATAGTATAAAAATATAAAAAAATAATGAAAAATAACAATATGCAGTATAGCACTTTTAATAGAACACCTAACAATGCCTTATTGGAACCTATGTTTTTTGGGCAAAATGTTAATGTTTCAAGGTTTGACCAGCAGAGATATCCAATTTTTGAAAAACTAACGGAAAGACAGCTATCTTTTTTCTGGAGACCAGAAGAAATTGATGCAACCCAAATGATGGACGAATTTAATGGGCTTACGGAAAATGAAAAACATATTTTTATAAGCAATCTAAAGTATCAAACATTGTTGGACAGTGTGCAGGGCCGTTCACCTAATGTAGCCCTATTGCCAATAGTGTCAATACCGGAATTAGAAACATGGATTGAAACCTGGAGCTTTTCTGAAACAATACACTCAAGGTCCTATACGCATATCATTAGGAATAGCTTTACAAATCCATCAGAAATATTGGATGATATAGTCAAAAATGAACATATAATTGCAAGAGCCAAAGATATTGCAAAATACTATGATGACTTAATTTTAAACATCCAATTATACCAGTCTCAAGGCGAAGGAAAATATAATATAAATGGACTTGAAAGGACTATAAATTTAAAAGAATTGAAAAAAAGCCTATGGCTGTGCATGAATTCAATCTATGCGCTTGAAGCCATAAGATTCTATGTAAGCTTCGCCTGCTCCTTTGCATTTGGAGAAAGGGAATTGCTTGACGCAAACGCAAGAATTATTAAACTAATCAGCCGTGATGAGTCTTTGCATATGTCTGGTACGCAACATATTATAAATATATGGAGGAAGGGAGAAGACGATCCGGAGATGGCGGAAATTATAGAGGATATGGAAGAGGATGGAAGGCAAATATTTATAGATACAATGAAGCAGGAAATGGAATGGGCAGACTATTTATTTTCCCAAGGTTCAATGCTCGGATTAAATAAGGAAATCCTAATAGATTATTTAAAATATATCTCAGCCCAAAGATTAACTGCAGCAGGATTTAAAGTTGACTTTAACCACCCTACTCTAAATCCAATTCCATGGATTAATAACTGGCTAAACAGTGATAATGTGCAGGTTGCGCCGCAGGAAGTAGAACTAACATCGTACCTTGTTGGACAGGTAAACAGTGAGTTAAAAGTGGAAGACTTTAAAAACTTTAAATTATAAATAATAATGGAAACCACCATGGAAAAAATACATGTAACAAAAAGAAATGGAAGCAAGCAGGAGCTTAACCTTGACAAAATACATAGAGTCCTTGAATGGGCTGCGGAAGGATTAGATGGGGTGTCAATTTCAGATGTTGAAATGAAATCTAAGCTGCAGTTTTTTGATGGGATTAAAACTTCAGATATATTCAAAACATTAGTGAAAACAGCTGCTGATATGATTACTGAGTTTACTCCAAACTATCAATATATGGCTGCGAGACTATCAATATTCAATCTAAGGAAATTAGTATTCGGTTCATATGATCCGCCATCTCTATGGGACCATATAAACAGGCTGGTTGATATGGGGTATTATGACGAAAATATTTTTAAATACTATAGTGAAGACGAAATAAACGAAATAGACAAAAAAATATTGGATTATAATAGGGACTATAATTTTGGCTATGTAGCCATAAAACAATTTGAGGGAAAATATTTAGTTCAGAATAGGCTGACTAAAAAATACTACGAAACGCCACAGCTGCTGTATATAATGATTTCAATGACACTTTTTGAAAAGTATGACAAAAAGGAAAGATTTGACTATATAAAAAAATTCTATGATGCAATTTCCCTCTTTAAAATATCGCTCCCAACACCAATAATGGCCGGTGTAAGAACAAGAAATAAGCAATTTAGCTCCTGTGTTTTAATAGAGTGCGGAGACAGTATAGACTCAATAAACGCAACAGCTAGTGCGATTGTAAAATATGTAAGCCAAAAGGCTGGAATAGGTCTAAATGTTGGTAGAATTAGAGCCGTTGGAAGTCCAATAAGAAATGGCGAAGCAGTGCATACCGGCTGCATACCATTCTTTAAATATTTTCAGTCAGCTGTAAAGTCATGTTCCCAGGGCGGAATTAGGAGCGGAAGCGCAACCCTATTCTACCCAATATGGCATCTGGAAGTTGAAAATCTTTTAGTATTAAAAAATAACCGCGGAATTGACGACAACAGGGTCAGACATCTGGACTATGGGGTTCAGCTATCTAAATTATTCTATCAAAGATTTATAAACAATGAACCAATAACTCTATTCAGCCCTAGCGATGTACCTGGGTTATACGACGCATTTTTTGGAAACCAGGAAGAATTTGAAAGATTATATTTAAAATATGAAAAAGATGAAAAGATAAGAAAAAAACAAATTAAATCTAGTGAATTATTTAGTCTAATGATAAATGAAAGGTGTTCTACCGGAAGGATATATATACAAAATATAGACCATTCAAATACGCACAGTTCATTTATAACAGAGAAAGCGCCGATTAGACAGAGCAACCTATGCTTGGAAATAACTCTGCCAACAAAACCATTGGAAAATGTTAATGATCCTAATGGCGAGATTGCATTATGTACGCTTGCAGCCTTTAATCTTGGCACACTGGAAAATTTAGACGAACTAGAAGAATTAACCGAACTATTGCTAAAGGCGATGGATGAACTATTGGATTATCAGGAATATCTATTGCCAGCTTCAAAAAATTCAACCATGAAACGACGAAGTCTTGGAATCGGAGTTATAAACTATGCCTACTATCTGGCAAAAAATAACTGCCGATATTCTGACGGCAGTGCAAATAACTTGACCCATAGAACCTTTGAGGCTATTCAATATTATCTTTTAAAAGCTTCAAATAAACTGGCGAAAGAAAAAGGAAAGTGTCCTGGATTTGAAGATACGAAATATAGCCAGGGTCTGCTGCCAATAGACCACTATAAAAAAGCCATTGATGAAATATGCGATGAGCCTTTACATTACGATTGGGAAAGCCTAAGAGACAGTATAAAAAAATACGGGCTCAGAAATAGCACATTGACAGCCCTCATGCCATCTGAAACATCATCGCAAATATCAAACGCAACAAATGGCATTGAACCGCCAAGGGGCTATGTTAGTATAAAAACAAGTAAAGACGGGGTATTGAAACAGGTAGTGCCGGATATAATGAACTGCGGCTTAAAATATGAACTGCTATGGGATTTGCCAAATAACACTGGATACCTACAGCTAGTTGGAATTATGCAAAAGTTTGTTGACCAGTCAATTTCAACGAACACCAGCTATGACCCAAGCAAATATAAGGATAATAAATTAGCGGTATCGGATGTGATGAAGGATATTCTGTTAGCCTATAAATATGGCGTAAAGACGCTATACTATCATAATACAAGAGATAGGGCTGGCGAAGAACAGAATGACAGTGGCTGCAGCGGCGGAGGTTGTAAAATATAAAAACTAATAACTATAGTTGATTTTTAAAATACATACACATATTTATTTTGTATGTATTTTTATTATGAATATGGATAAATCATCACTTGAAATGGCAATACAGAGGGAATATGATAAAAACAGCAGCCAATCCGACTAACTGCTATTCTTATTTCTGCGATTTCTCACAAATTCTACAGCATCTTCTAAAATAAGCAGAAAAACGCCAATACATATTAGAGAATCAGCAAGGTTAAATGCAGGCCAATGATAATCTCCTATATGAAAATCAAGAAAATCAAAGACGCCACCGTACATAATCCTATCATATAGATTGCCCAAGCCGCCAGCAGCAATAAGAGAATATACAAATGCCTTATATTTGCTATCAGCGCCCCAAATCAAATATATTAGAAAAGCAACTATTAAAAATGTTATAAAAGATAGTATTAGCTGCCCATATCTGAGATTGCCAAAAAGCCCAAAGCTAACTCCAGTATTAACAACCTTAACTATATTAAAAAAGCCAGTAACCCTTATATGTGTATGAATACCAGCCGTCCTATTGATTATATAGTCAACCTTAGAAAATGCCAATCTTTTAGTCCAAATATCAAATATAAAGAGCAAAAGGATTAATAATAATCCAATAAAGAACATC
>CALXSC010000073.1 GCA_944391025.1 uncultured Rickettsiales bacterium | reverse complement strand
TTTTTTTCAATATTTTTTCTGTCTAATATTTCATAAAATGTATTAACTTTTATATTTTTTTGCAAATCGCTTAACTTTATGCCATTTTTTATTCTCAGCCCCATAAAGACAAATTCTTCCACTATTTCCTCCTCTGTTAATCTGGATTTAAGACTAATTCCATTTGATTTTTGAATACATTTGTTAAGCCATGCCACAGGATTTTTTAAATTCTGGATTGCGTATCTATTTAGCCCTTTATTTATTCTGCCATGGGCTCCCGCACCAATGCCAACCCATTCTCCATTTGTCCAATAAACCATGTTGTGCCTGGATTCATAGCCATTTTTAGCATAGTTTGAAATCTCATAGAAATGTATGCCATTATCCTCAAGAATATCCCTAGTAACATTATAGAACTCAACGCTTAAATCATCATTTGGAAGTTTTACTTTATTTCTATAGAACTGCGTTCCTTTTTCTATAATTAACTGGTACAAAGAAATATGGTATGGAGATAATCCGATAGCCTCATTTAATTCCTTTTTCCAATCATTTAAATCCTGGTTTGGCCTTGTATATATCAAATCTATAGTATACCTGTCACCAAATATTTTCTGCGCATTTTTTATAGCCTCTATCGCATCATTTCTATTATGTATTCTTCCAAGAGCTTTCAGCTCTTTATCATATAAAGATTGGACTCCAATGGATAGTCTATTTATGCCGATTTTTTTAAAATTATTAAGTTTATCAAAGGTAATGCTATTAGGGTTTGCCTCAAGCGTAATTTCACAATCATCATTAATATTTCCAAAGCTAGATATTTTACTAAATATTTCAGATAATAATTTTTCACCCATAAGTGAAGGGGTGCCGCCACCAAAATATATTGTTTCTATATTTCTTTTAGATATTACATTCCTATAGTATTCAAGTTCATTTAAATAGCCAACAATCAATTTTTCTTCGTCTATATCAATATTACAATATGAATTAAAATCGCAATATGGGCATTTTGACCTACAAAATGGATAGTGGATATACAAAGATATATTATTCATTGGCATTGGTTTTTTATTTTATAATAGAAAAAATATTTAAAATTTCAATATGAATAATTATTAATACAATTGATTTTTAAAAAGTAGATGGTATAATATTTATTGGAAATAAAATTAATTACCTTTAAAACCATAAAAGTAAGAATTTTATAATTGGTTATTAATAAAATATTTATTTAAATTGAAAAAGATAAATATTATTTTTTTTGTCATGTCTTTTTTTCTTTGTTTTGGACAAACCAAAGCAAATGAAGCTGCTATGCCCGATAAATTTGAAGAAGATACAGAAAAAACAAAAAAGAAAGGTTTTTTCAGTAAAATGTCAAATACATTTAAGGATATATGGCATTCCGATATATATGATTTATATGTGCCAGTAAATACATGGCACAATAGATCAATGTATGATAAAGAAAAAACTGACACCTATAATGAACGCCCATGGGGAATAGGCTTTGGCAAAACAAAAATTGATGATAAAGGAAACTTCCACCAACTGTATATAATGGAATTTCAAGATTCCCATGATAAAGTTGAACCAATTTTTGGATATAACTATCAAAAAAACTGGTATTTTGGAGAAAAAAAAGATTTTAGAATAGGTTTTGGCATAACCGCAAGTATAACAATGCGCCATGAATATAACTACATACCATTGCCATTGCCCCTTCCAATAATGTCGTTTGCATACAAAATGGTTTCTGTAGAGAGCGCTTATATACCAGGAGGATACAATGGCGGAAACGTGTTATTCACATGGGTCAGAGTTTCATTTAAGATATAATTAACTATAGCTATTTTTTCTCATAGACCTAATTTCATCCTTTTTATTTTTGTCAAATTTTTCCATGGAATAGCTTAAGGTAACACTTGAAATATCATTTATATTTTCCTTTAAAAAATTTACTAGCAGCTCTTCATTTTTCTTGCCAAGTTCCCTAAGCAGCCAACCAACCGCCTTATAAATCAGTAAGAATAGTTAAAGCGATAACCCGCATATCATGGTATTCAGAATTTAATAATTTTTGAATATCGCCAATTTCCAAATTCCTATATTTTTTAGCAACTCCCTTAAGTACAGGAGTGGTTAGACCAAGGAATTTATCGCCCTCGCCATATTCGCCCTTTCCAGTTTTAAAGAACTTTTGGGAATGTTCGGCCTGTGCTGGATTTTTATTTTCCTCAACTTCTTTTTTTAATAATTCAAGCATATTAGTATAATTTTTAATTTATGAAAACTATAAAACTAGATATGTCAATAACCAACACAATTTTAAAAAGATATAGACTATGTCAAATGACCGAATATAATTTTATGAACGAAGTGGCGGCCACAGTTATATATAATGTGCATTAGGTACAGCTAAATAATTCTATCATTTTTTAGAGTTTATTGACCAGCTTAAAACAAATTTAATTGTTTAGACTGTTGATTGTTACACACTCTAAAAAACGGTATAAATACATCCCTATATTCAAAAGCTAGACCTAAAACAGTCAAAATAACGAAGTTAAGATTTTGCAACCATCTGCGATTAATGCAGTAGCCAAAACCTAACAAAGCGAAACCGCGACTCTACCTATAGCTTATTGGTTTACTATATATGGATTTTCAATATTCATCATTTTTAATATCTCAATCTCAATCCTTTCCATTTCGTTTTGATCTTTTTTTTCTAGGTGGTCATAGCTAAATAAATGCAAATAGCTGTGAACCAACATATGTATAAAATGATTTATAAAGGTTTTATTCTGGTCTTCAGACTCTCTTTCAATTGTATCGTATGAAAAAATAATATCACCTAATGCCATACATGGCAACTTTTTTATATCGTTAACAACGTCAGATTTTTTTTCATAGAGCGAAAATGTTAATACATTTGTAGGTTTATCCCTATGCCTGTAATCTTTATTTAACACTCTTATATTTTCGTCATCAGTTAGTGTAACTGAAATTTCTATTGTGTTTTTACACATGGGAATTTTTAAGTAGTTCAGAACTAACTTAAAAATATCCTCCATTAATTTTTTGTTAATCTCTTTTTGAGACTTCCAAGATTTATCTTGAACTAATAAATCAATACTTATATTACTCATTTATTATTTTAATAATTACCATTTAATTACTATAGAACCCCAAGTTAATCCTCCGCCTAACGCCTCGAGAACAACTATGTCGTTTTTATTTATGTTGTTGCTCTTTAGA
>CALXSC010000072.1 GCA_944391025.1 uncultured Rickettsiales bacterium | reverse complement strand
ACCTGGTCTGTTTTTCTTCCATCAATTCTTCTTCCCTCTTTCAAAACCATAGTTCTAACGATATTCTTCTCAATGTTCTTAGTTATTTCATCAACCTTGTTCATTAGAGTTTCATCTTCACTATCGCCAACAAATTTTTCCTTAATCCTGTCGTATATTTCTTCAAGTTTTGCAACCCTTTCCTGCTTATCAATTGTATTATAGGCATTTTTCAAATCTTCAGTCGCAAAATCCTTTATTTCTTTTTCCAATTCAGAAAAATCAGGAGTTTCAATTGCCATCTTCTCAACTTTACAAGAAGCAACAAACTCCTTAATAAATTCAACAACTTTTCCGAGTTCTTGATGTCCGAACGCTAAAGCCTTCAGCATTTCTTCTTCTGTTAATTCCTTAGCCTCAGATTCAACCATTAAAATTGAATCTTTTGTTCCAGCAACCGTCAAATCCAATTTTCCATCAGCAGCAAACGGATGCACATCATTTAATACAAAATCACCATTTTTATAGGCAACCTTTGCAGATGCAATTACATCTTCAAAAGGCGCAGGCGAAATTGCCAAAGCAGCAGAAGAAGCTATTAAAGCTGTAACATCAGCGGGAGAAGTTTCTTCATAAGCTAATAAAGTACAAAAGACATCTGTCTCATGTCTGTAATTAGATGGAAATAATGGTCTTATAGGTCTATCTATTGTTCTAGAAATAAGAGTTTCATTATCAGAAGGTTTTGTCTCTCTCTTAATAAAACCAGGAGGTATCCTTCCTTCAGCATAGAATTTTTCAACATAGCTCACAGTTAAAGGAACAAAATCTATACCAGTACTTTCTTTCTTAGCAACAGTAACGTTTGCCATAACGACAGTCTTTCCATATGCAGCTATAACTGAACTAGCCTGCCTTCCAATCCTTCCAGTTTCAAGACTTAAAGTCTTACCACCCCACTCCATCTCTTTTCTAATAATATTAAACATTCAATTCCTTATTTATTATCTTTTAAGCCTAATCTTTCAACTAATTTCAAATATCTTTCCATTGATTTTTTCTTTAAGTAGGCTAATAATCTCTTTCTCCTAGCAACCAGCATAAGCAATCCTCTTCTTGAAGAGAAATCCTTTGTATGAGTTTTGCAGTGTTCTGTAATATTTTTAATTCTTTCAGTTAAAACTGCCGCCTGAACCTCAACGGATCCAGTATCGCATTCACCTGTTCCAAACTCTTTAATTAGTTCACTTTTTTTATCTTTTTCTATAGACATATTTTTGAGTACCTTTTTTAATTAATAATTTAATAAATCACGCCGCCTCAAAACGCAGCAAGATGATTATATATTATATCATAATATTTAAAAGTAAATAATTTATTTAATGTTAATATATAATTATATTTCAATTAGCCTTTAGTGATTTTATAAACCAGCGGGGCGGCCGCAGCGGACTTTCTATTGTTTTTTTTGAAGTTGACCAGCACCCTTAAAATTTGTTGAAATGTTTAGAATCATCAGCTTTGGCGGACTTCAAAAAAACAACAGAAAGTCCCAATATAGCAAAATTCTTCGCTATATGACTTTTTTCTCAACTATATTATATCAAATCACCAATCTCACAATTCGCCACCAACAGCCCCTGCAGCTCCTTTTTTCTCGAAAAAAGTCCTGCGGCCGCCCACCCCCGCCACAATCACTATAAGTTTTTAATACCTATTGTATCACGAATTCTTATCAATCAAAAACTTGATTTATTATAATTAAAGCTTTATAAAAAATAATATAATAAATACATAAATTTTATGTTTAATTGCTGTAAAAACTGTGCTTTTGCAAATAAAATACAAGACAATATCAAAAGATTGAGCGATTTAAATGTTGGTGATGAGGCGGACGTAATAAGCGTCGCTGGCAACGATGAACTCAGAATAAAAATAATGGAAATGGGAGTTACATCCAATACAAAGGTAAAGATAATAAAAAAGGCACCATTAAACGATCCCATTGCAATTTCTATAAGGGGATATGACTTAACCTTGAGAAAAAATGAGGCCGATGTTGTGCTGGTGAATCAAATAAATTAGGCATAGAAAATGGACGAGAAAAAAAACTATACAATTGCTCTAGCGGGCAATCCAAATACAGGCAAAACTTCAATATTCAATATTCTAGCAAAACAGCATCAGCATGTCGGAAACTGGCCAGGCGTTACTGTTGAAAAAAAGGAAGGCGTAATATTTGAGAATGGTGAAATGAAAGTTAATTTGGTTGACCTGCCTGGCATTTATTCGCTTAGGACAACTTCAGAAGATGAAATAGTTGCCTCAGATTTTCTTATAAGGAACAACCCTGATATGACGGTTGTAGTATTGGACGCATCAAGGCTTGAAAGAAGCCTATACCTATATATGCAGATAAAGGAACTTGGACAAAAAACTGTTGCTGTTTTGAATATGAATGATATTGCAGAATCAAATGGTATCCATATAGATGTTGATAAACTTACAGAATTATTAAATTGTCCAGTTATAAAAACAGTCGCAAGCAACAATACAAATCTAAAAGAACTTAGGGATATTATAATAGAAACACTTGAAAATGGACAAAAAATAGTTGCTACAAAATTTAGAGAATCGGTTGCTAATTCAATAGAGGAAATAGAAAAAATAATACCGGATTTGGATTTTAAAGTGTCAAAATACAACCTAGCCATTAGAATAGCCGAAAAAGATAAATATTTTTCAAAGGAATTTCTATGCAATGACGAAATTTGTCTAATGCTAAAGAAAGAGAATGATAGGACTAAGGATTTAGATAATTCAGATTTGCAGACAGAAATAATAGAAGACAGGTGGAATTTTATAAATTCAATATGCTCGCAGGTAATTTCTAGGATTGATTTGACAAAAACATCAGAAATAATATCCAATAAAATTGATAAAATAGTTGTGCATAAATACTTTGGATTGCCAATATTCTTTGGCGTAATATTTATGATGTTTTTCTTTGTGTATAACATTGGAAATCCAATAGTTGGACTCCTTGAAAATCTGATTGAAAAAATATCATTATATTCATCAAATATATTGATGGCCAGCAATACTCCGGAGATTATAAAATCATTAATAGTTGATGGAGTTATTGGAGGTGTCGGAGCAGTAGTAGTATTTTTTCCCAATATTTTTCTACTATTTCTTTTCCTTGGATTATTGGAAGATAGCGGCTACCTCTCAAGGGGAACCTTTGTAATGGATAGGCTGATGCATGCAATAGGACTGCATGGAAAGAGCTTTATACCACTGATTATGGGATTTGGATGCAGCGTGCCGGCAATAATTGGAACTAGAATATTGGAAAGGCGCAAGGATAGGCTTTTGACAATGCTGGTAGTGCCATTCATAAGCTGTTCGGCAAGGCTACCGGTTTTTATACTGTTTGCAGGTGCATTTTTTAAAGAAAAGGCTGCTCTAGTAATTTTCTCCTTATATATGTTTGGAATTATAATTGCAATAATTATAGCAAAGGTGCTAAGCCTTACATTATTCAAAGGTGAAAGTTCACTGTTGGTTATGGAACTTCCGGCATACCATATGCCAAGGATTAAAAATATATTATCTTCCGGCTGAGAAAAATCATATGAGTTTTTAAAACGTGCAACAACATTTATAATGATTACCGTTTTAGGAATTTGGACTCTTGGAAATCTACCTGCTGGTGTTGAATATGCCTCAAGGGAAAGCTATATTGGCATAATTGGTTCAAAGATAGATTTCATATTTAGCGCTGCTGGATATGGATTCTGGCAAGCAGCAGTGGCTCTAATATCTGGATTTCTAGCGAAAGAGGCTATAATAGGGACCCTGGGAGCGCTATTTGCAAATGATTCAGGAAATCTATCGGAGGCAATTGTTCAATATTTTACTCCGCTAAGCGCATATAGCTATCTAATAATGATACTGCTATATACTCCATGTCTATCGGCTATAACCGCATTTAAGCAGGAGAGTAACTCATGGAAATGGACTGCATTTCTTATTGCCTATACATTTGGAGTTGCTCTGGTGGTTTCAACTCTTGTATACCAAATATTCGTTAGAGTTTAGAATATGCTTCGGCTAGCCTTTATTTGTTTTGCGGCAAAGGTTGGTCTGACCACTGGTCGTTTTATAACGCTGGGTATAGCCAAACGCCTATTTGCCAAGCTTGCAAAGTTGATTTTTTTAATAACATCCCCTTCCCTTTGACGTCTAGCTATACCAAGTTCTATAATTCTTTTCTCTTCAGTTTCGCTTAAACAGCCAATCCTATTTGGCCTTAGAACCAATATGCACCTTTCCATAGTATTGTCATTCAAAGAAAACTGATGGAAATGGATTCTGGATATTCTATCAATCTTGAAAAAGTTTTCAATTCCATTTTCCAGCAACTCTTTTCTCTTTAAAAGGCTAGCTTTATCTTCTTCACTAGTGGTTTCAAGTGATAATCTAAATTTTACATCATTATATTGTTCTATCATTTCATTAGTGCATCTATTTATGCTTTCCTTTACCAGATAATGGTTAACACCGTTTGCATCCTCAAGCACCACACTGTCCTCAGCTCCATGCATTTTCGGTAGAATTTGTCTATATTCAGAAAATCTTCCGTCTATTACGCATTCTAAAACCAAAGCCTTTCTATCAAGTTCAGCTCTTCTTATTGTAAATTTTTTTGCTCTTTCCTGCAATGCAATTTTAGCCCTTAAAGCGGTTCTTGTATCCATAATCAGCAACTATCCTTTTTTTATTCTGTGATATTATACCTGACTTTCTTTATAATATAAAGTTACAATTTCAATTATATAATTTAAAATGTTGGGG
>CALXSC010000071.1 GCA_944391025.1 uncultured Rickettsiales bacterium | reverse complement strand
GGCTATAATCGGCCTCTAATATCGTTTATTAAGTTTTCAAGGTACAAGGGCATTTGCTACCCCCGGCCATTAAGACCGGGACGCTCAGGGCCTGAAGCCTATTTATAGCCGCCCTGACGGCTTTTTAATTATCCTCGATCTCAGTCACTATATAAATATATTTGCTATTTTTTCGCTCCCAGAAAAGCCCGTTGTTGCTGTAATTCTTAGGGATAACATCCCTATAGTCGGCCATAGTACCATAATTAAACGTCTGTTCCGTTTCGATATTTACTTTTTCCTCTTTATACATTTACATCGCCTCCTGACGTTACTCATTATAAGGGATGTAATTCCATATGTCAAACATTATTTTTAGATTTTATATCATTCTACATTTTGCATAAATTATAATAGGTTGTTTTGTGCAATTTTTCCTACCTTATAATATAATAATACTGTTAATGAATATATATAATATATTACTAGTAGTTATAAATTTATTACTATTTGTAATATTATAATGTGATATTATTTTGTATTACAATTTAATATCATTATTGTAATATATTATAGTATTATTTTATAATACAAAATGACAGTATAATTGTAATATAAGTGTAGTGTAATATGATGGTATTTTGTAGTGTATTTTGTAATACAAATGTAGTCATTCTACGTAATGGCAACATCCCAAAATTTACCAGGAGCTTTTAGATGTAAAGTGTTTTCCCTTTACATCCGATATGTCAGAGCGTGACATATCTTACTTATACGATAATACCCTATTATCATATGACAATTACAAAATACTGGAAAATACCCGGGGGATAGTTTTAGCTAACTGGAAATAAATAGAAAAAATATTAGGTAGTAGCTCTTACAATCCCCTACCACCTAATCAATAATAAAATTTAATTAAATATTTTACCCCTTATTAATATTATCAAAAAATTAACAAATTATTCATGATTTCTTTATAGTTTTATGATATAATTATAAAATGGCGATAAAAAATTTTTGGCACCATTTTGGGCGTTACTATATAGTATATAAACTCCCACGAAGGTGACAAAAAATTATTAAGTTACTAAGATTACTAGTCTTACTATAACGGGCGAAGCCCGTTGTCGTCCTCCCATTTGGCGATTTGGTGCCAAAAAATTTATTAAGAAAGGAAGGTTACATGACAGAAAAGGTCAATCAAGTTTTAAATAAAGAATTAACTTATAAACAATTATGTCAAGCCTTAGATATTCCAATTAAATCTGGCAAATCTAAAATTTATCAACTTAAAGATTTGGCGCTCTATTGTGATATTCAAATTACTTCACATCCAACGAGATATATTATTACTGAAATATATGACAAGGCGCTTTTACCTTCTAAGGCTAAATTTCAAACTCCAATGGAAATAATTATTATGCAGTTGTTCAAGGCGAACAATTATGAAACATTATATCTTACAAACAGCCGCCTTTTAGAATGTATGAAACTGGTTAATTCCAACTATCGAATTATTAAAAATTCTAAACTTAGAGAAAAGTTGCCGTTTGAGGCTAATACGTTATATGTCAGCGCCTCTAAGTCCGGCGAGATATTGATGAAATGGCTTGGGCGCGCTTTAGAAAAGATGGAAGGTTATGGGCTTTTGAAATGGCGCAAAGGATATTGTCTTATTAATAAAAATATAATTGATGGCAAAGAATATATCTCTGTATTTAATGTTCCTTTAGATTCAGATGAAGAAAAGAATATAATGGAATGTCAAAGACAAGCGTATCTTAAGTTAAATTTAAAATATGATGAAGTACATCGTTGGGTTCCTGTGGGAATGAAAGCACAGTACCAAACTCAATTTGATAAAGAAATATCTAAAGCATTTAATGGCGAATTTGATGGCGGATTTCAAGTTAATGTTCTTACTCCAAATGTTAAAGGCATTAAGGAAATGCTAACGACTTATGAAAGCGAACAAATGCTTAACCAAGAGGCGCAAAGGAAAATTAAAGAAACAAAACAACTTGATTATCTTACGGGCTATGATAGAGAACGATTAATTAAAGAAATTATTATGAGGCCGCCAAGCATAGATTATCAGGTAATTTTAGAACAATAAAACAAAAGCCACCCTTGGCAAAAATCGCCTTGGGTGGCTTTATTTTATTTAAATAAACTTTTGATTAAATTAACAACCGTTTGTAGTTTTTCAATAATGGACTCTAATAGCGCCACAATTTTATTTTGTGTTGGAGTTTCGTCTATTGTTATTTCTTCATCCACTTCTTGTTCAGGTTCTTTATCTTGCTCTATTTCATCGTTTATCCATGGTGCGAACCGAATGATTGAATTAATATGACGATTTTCACTTGTGGCTTCAACAACGCCATTTATATTCAAATAAAATGAACCTCCACCATCGAGCTTTATAACATCACTAAACCCTTGAGCTACAAACACTTTATATGCTTCTTCAGAAGATAAAAGATTTGCTGAGGTCGATTTCCAGCCAATAATATATATCTTGTCATCATTATTTTTAAGGCCGACCATGCTATGCCAAGTAGCCCTTAAATTAGATGCTTCCCAGCCTTCGGCCAAAGCATCAGAGTATGTTGCTTTTTCGCCATCTATTATTACTGGTACGCCTGATATAACATATGATGCATCGGTAGGCAAATTAATAACCTTAGCAATAATAGCCTTGTCATCTTGAACTATAAGACTTGATACAGCCTTTCCATACATCGGGTTCTGATAACTCCATTGTGCTGAATCGAAATAGAACTTATCACCATTAAACCACCCGCGCTCTTCACAATAATATTTGGTAGGAATGCTTGTTGCTTCATAATCGCAAGCGAGATGAGCTGCTGGCAAAGTAAAATATACATCACCTTCTGCATAACCACCAAAGAATCCGGCGTTGATTGTATTCTCGCCACTTTCTTTTTTTGCTTTGTCGGTCATTACAATGGCAAAATCGTCAACTTTACATGGCACAACATATAGATTATCATTGATTTTATAAGAGCTAATGTCTATTTGTTTGCTTATACCGAACACATCTACTATTGCATCTACAATACCTGTAGCGACTTGTTGAGCATATTCGTTAGTAAGAATAATAGGTACGTCAGTAGTGGAATCCATAAATCCAAATTCGCCAAGAACTGCTGGCATTGCTGTATGTTCAAGTACATAATAAGTAGCGTCAGGCAGTGGGTTGGCTCTATTACCACTTAGTCCTGTTAGTGTTGTTGTGTATTCATAAATTACTTTTTGTAGTTTACCACTTGTGACGCTTGCATCGGGTGCTTTATATACAACTATGCCACCGCCTGAGCCACCTTGAATACCTACATTATGATGGATTGAAATATAGGCCGTAGCGTTCAAAGAGTTAGCCTTAGCTACTCGGTCTTGTAGTGACACATCAGTTTCGCCAGTTATATCATCTACTCGTTCGACTTCACAATCATATTCTTCGAGATACTTAGCGACATAAATTGCTATACGATTATTAAGCACCCATTCTTGTGTTTCATTAGGGTCAATGGATTTAAGGCACCGGCGCTCAGGTGTCAGCAAGCAATGTCCAGCATCTAAACAAAATAACATATATCAATCTCCTGTCTTGTTTAAGAATCCTTTAATATATAATTTACAAAGAAAACGGCTGAAGGCTTCATTGGACATTGAGCGCAGTTGGCTCAAATCAATAGGCTGAAAATCGCCGCACACTAACATAAAATCCTCGTCACCTATTAAACATTGGTCATGTTTTAAACATTCTCTGCAAAATAATTTATATTCCTTTCTTGTGAACAATATAGTGACTCCTTTATATAGATTAAAGCGAATTTATCTTCGTTTCTCTCGCTTTTTTCATTCTTTCGCTCATAGCTTGTCGTTGTTCATCTGTATAGCTTCGTTTTGTAGGTGGTTTCACAAAACGGAACCAATTTGATGGGACATGAGCCATAATTGAACCATCATTATTTATATATTTAATAATAACATCATCAGGATATTGTTTTGCCCATTCAGCAATCATTGTAACAAATTTCTTTTCGCCTGTTGATATACAGCAATAATTATCACTCTGTATACGTTCTATGCAAGTCTCGATTATTTTAATCACCTACAATCTTAATATTAAATCTGGCTTCGGCCTCAGATTTAGTCATGGTACGAAGTCGCCATTGTTCGTTCATGAAGTCATCAAAATTCTCAAAATTATCTAATGTGATAGGACAATTATCTCCATCAAACAATCCTTCGTCTTTTTGGTAAAATATTTCATCACTATTGCTTTGTGGCATAATCATTTCATAACAGTGTCCATCTTCTTGCGCCTTAATCCACATCTCAGCAGTATTCATAATTTTATTTTTCTTTCTCTTTTCTGGATAAAAATTGCATTTTGATTCATCTCCATTGCAATAACATTCGTCACGCTCTTTAGTTCCGTTACAGATTTGAATAGGTATACTATAGTTAAAACCGTCTCCATATCTTGTTTTAAACGACGTTTCCCAACAACTACACTTTTTCATTTAATTTATCCTTTCATATGCCCAACCATTTTC
>CALXSC010000070.1 GCA_944391025.1 uncultured Rickettsiales bacterium | reverse complement strand
ACTTTTCAACAGGTACAAAAATACGAAAAAGGCTTAAATAGAATAGGATCTAGCAGACTATACGAATTCGCTAAAATACTTAAAGTACCAGTTAGCTATTTCTTTGAACAATACGAACTAACTTTCGGAAACAACGGAGTTTTATGCGATAATAGAGCAAGCTTTGATGACAAAGACATATCAGAAAAAGAAATAGTAACATTGATAAAAAATTTCTCAGCAATCAAAGATCCAACAGTAAGAAAAAGCATAATAACATTAGCGAAAACTTTAAGTAAAAAAGAAGAAGAGTCTGAGAACATAGAGGGAAATAAATAATATTATTAATAACCTTAACCATCAGTCAAACTGATGGTTATTTTAACGACTTTTCAAATATCAAAAATAAATTTAACAGAACCAAAGAATAAAAAATATCAAATATAACATTATTTGACGATTGTATATTTTGAAAAGCATTCTACCATTAAAATATTAAATGGCAGAACCATGTATTTTAATTGTACCATTGTATAAATTTGTCTAAGGCGTTAAAAGACTATAGGCTTTTTATTATTTAACAATGGTTGCATTTTAAAAAAAATACATTAAATATATATATAATAAATAACTAGATTAAATATGACCACCTTAAAGTGAACAGAAACGCAGAAAAATTTATTAAAGGCGTTTTCAGGAGAAGCTCAAGCAAGGAATAGATACAATTATTTTGCCAGTGTCGCTAAAAAAGAAGGATATGAAGCAATAGGAATGATCTTTGACGAAACTGCAAACCAAGAATTAGCTCATGCAAAAAGACTTTTTAAATTTTTTGATGAAATAGAGCCATTAGAAATTACGTATACATATCCAGCAGGCGCAATTGGAACAACCATAGAAAACCTAGCAGAGGCTATTAATGGAGAACATGACGAAAGCACTATAATGTATCCAAGCTTTGCAGAGGTAGCAAAGGCTGAGGGCTTTCCAATAATAGCTACAGCAATGGAAAATATAGCTAAAGCAGAGGAATATCATGAAAAAAGATATGAAAAATTACTTGGAGATATAAACACTCATAGACTTTTAGAAAAAAGTGACAAAATATTATGGAAATGTCAAAAATGCGGCTTCCACATAACATCAAAATCAGCTCCTAAGGTTTGCCCAGCATGCGGACATCCGCAGGGATACTTTATAGAAGTTAGCGATATATTATTCTAATAAATATTGGGGATATATTATTCCCAATACTTTTTATATTTATTTTAAAGTTAATTTAGACTAAGCCTAAAGAAAGTAATGCATTTCTTGATTGAATTATCATAACTTACAACGTCATCCCCGTTTGCACATTGTCCTCTCACATTACCAGTATTAGAAACTCCATCATCCATCTTAATATCAATATCTTTAGCTATATCTGGATCAATCATATGAATGTTTAAAAAATTCCCATTAGCAATATTGTATTTAAAATTATTAGAACTTGTAGAATTTTCTAAAAATTGAAATTTATATGCGGCATCTTTAATTATGTTTGATGACGGAAGTATGCCTTTTTCACGCATAGTGTCCTCATTGCTTCCGGTATATTCACCCTTCGGCTCAAAATCAATCACTCCTTTTAAATACATATCAATCCATGGTGCAGAATGTACATTTGGCAGTGAATATCCATTTCCATTTTTATTATATGGAGATGGAAAGCTATTTTCATTATAAGATTGACCAGAACCCCACCCTATTTTTCCTGTATTATTTAAATCACCAGGAAGTCTATTTTCCATGGCATAAAATGAATTAACCGCCTGATTATAATTTCTTATTTCATTTATAATCGCTCTATTTTTTGCAGACCGAATGAGACTAGCACCGCCCGTTACACCCGCAACAAGCAGACCTATTATTATTAATACTATTGATAGTTCTATTAGAGAAAAAGCTAAAGCTTTTGATATTTTTTTATTTTGATTATTTTTTGGGTTTTTTAAGTTATTAACCACCACCACCAGAATTTTAGAGAATTTTGTCATATTGGTTAATTTGATTATTATATTCAATTAAAAATATAAATTACAGTAAAATAATGTCAAGATAAATAATTTAAATAGCTATAACATAAACTAGACTTTATCTTTTTTTAATATATTATAATAATTAATTTAACAATTTTAATTATTATGAGAAAAAAATTTGCAGTAATTTTAAGTGGTTGTGGTTCAAGGGATGGTTCAGAAATACATGAAGCGGTAATGCTTTTATTGGCCATTAAACAGAATAACGCGGACTATCAGTGCTTTTCAATAGACAAAGAACAAACAATGGTTGTAAATTTTATAACCGGCGAAAAAATGAATGAAAAACGAAATGTTTTAATTGAGTCAGCTAGAATTGCAAGAGGCAATATAAAAAAAATTGAAGACCTAGAGGCAAACGAATTTGACGCAATAGTATTGCCTGGAGGCTTTGGAGCCGCACTAAATCTCTCAACATATGGATTAAATAATGATAATTATACAGTTGATTCAAAATTAGAAAAAAAGTTAGTGGAATTTAAGGCTCAAAATAAAGTAATATGTGCAGCCTGCATAGCCCCTATGATATTAGCAAACGTATTTAAGGATATTACAATTACGCTTGGTGATGATAAAAAAGTTAGAAGCATAGTGGAAAAATTAGGCAATAAATTTCAGGATACAAAATCAGGCGAAATATGTGTTGACAAAAAAAATAAAATAGTTACTTCACCATTCTACATGCTAGCCGACAATATATCAACAATATATGACGAAGCTAAACTTATAATAAAAGCTGCAATCGGACTAATGGACTAAGTATACATATTTTTAGTATAGCAACCTATAGTAAAAAAATTTAAAAAAATGCTTGCAAAATAAAATTACAGGTTGTATAATTTTAATTGTTTTCAACCAAGATTTGAAAACGGAGTGTGCGGGAACCTTTTGGCATGTCCTGAGCCTTATGGCTTAAAACCTTGAGGGATAGCGTTCTGCTAATTTTGTATGAATCCCGCACTTTAAAATTTCTAGCCTGCTCCTATATTTTTTTAAAAACAACACACAGACTAGAAATTTCTCCTTTCTATATAAAATATTATACAATTAATAGTTGTGAAAATATACCTCAATTTAATATATAATATAGATAATATTAGATATTAATAAATATCTAAAGATACGAAGTAATTTTAAGAATAAACTATTGACTATTTATTGCCAATTATCTTTATTTCCCATTCCAGATTAATATTAAGCTTATCCCTTGCCTCTGCACGTATTAATTCGCCAAGGGATTCAAGACTCTTGGCGGTTGCATTGCCAGTGTTAACCATAAAATTAGCATGTTTTTCTGACATTTTTGCGCCATCAATTTCCCTATTCTGGTATCCAAGCTGTTGCACGACCTTCCAAGCTGGCATATCAGGCATATTTTTGAATGTTGAACCGCATGTTTTAACTCCCTGCGGCTGTGAAGAATTTCTTTTTTGTATCATTTCATTATATGTATTTTCAATATCTGTCATATTTTTTTTCGTATCGGCCTTTAGAATAGCCTTTATGAAAATTAAATCACTAGGCAGATTGTTTTTTCTATATTCAAAATTACATTCATCCTTAGAAAAAACCTTTATATTTCCATTTAAATCAATTGCCGTGACAGAAATCAGAATATCTTTAGTTTCAGAACCATAGCAGCCAGCATTGCCCCTAATTGCACCACCTACAGTACCAGGTATTGTGCCAATAAATTCATAGTTTCCAATTTCATTTTTCTTTGCAAAGTCATATAATTTAGAATTTAAAACTCCGCACTCAACTTCAATAGACTTATTTCCCACGGAATTTTTCCACAAGAAGCAATTTTTACAAAAAAGACGAGAAATTTTCAAAAATTTTAACAGAGGCAGTATATAAATACGACTCGTTGTTAAATATTTTTGAAATTTTGAAGTATTTTGATGTAAAAATTGAAATCTTGTGGAAAGTTTATTATGTTTGTATAATTTGAAAGTGTGTGTAAGAAGTAAATTTAGGTAAATTCTGTGGGAAATAGGTCTAATATTATTCTTTAATTCTATATTTTTAAAACTATCCTTTAAAATTATAACAACGCCATCAACACCGCCATCTCTTATCAGTAGGTTAGAACCGCCGCCTATGACTGTAATTGGTATATTTTTATCAATATTTTTTAAAAAATTTTGTAAGTCGTCCAGGTCTGCCGGCTTAAAAATAACCTCAGCATTCCCGCCAACCTGAAACCAGCTATATTTTGATAGAGAACCATTTTCTAAAATTTCGCCCCTTACCTTAGGCAACAGCAATGTATTTTTCATAGGTGTTTTTGAATTATTTCTAATAGTGCAATCTCTAAAGTTTTAGAAACTTTGTCTATGCTATATTTATCGTTAACTAGGCTGTAGCCTTCCTTAGAAAGTTCCTTTGCAAGACCAACATCCTCGGTTATTCTAATCATTAAATCAGCTAATTCCTCCTTATTGTTTGGCTCAAAGGTAATTGCTGCTTTTGTATCCTTAAATATTTCTTTAGGCCCTTCAGTCAGCGATGAAATAATTGGTCTGCTATACATCATAGCCTCAAGCAAAACTATGCCAAAAGGCTCGTAGTTTGAAGGCAGCACAAAGACATCTATATTTTCATAGAATTCGTCCTTATTATCTATCCATCCAAGAAGTTCAACCTCATTTTCCAATCTATAATATTTAACAAGATATTTAATCCTTTTATATTCATCAAGATATTGAAATTGCGGACTTCCAGCAATTTTTGCTTTAAACGATATGCCTTTTTCCTTTAGGATACTGCATGCCTCTATAAATGTTGAAAAGCCTTTCATTGGGTCAAATCTGCCAATAATGCCAAAAACTGGCGGATTTGAAAAGTTCCTAAATTCCTCATAATTCCTTTTTTCAGTAATCATATTTGGAATAACAAAAATTCTATCCTTATCAAATCCATTCTCTACAAATATATCTTTTTGATATTGTGTTATTGAAAAAATATAGTCTGCTTTATCTATAACTTTTGTTTTTTCATTATGGCAAACAGCAACAACAGGAATTTTTTCTAATTTTCCTATAGCACTAAACATTGGCAGAACTTTTTTACTATGAACCAATATGATATCAGGTTTAATTGATTTAATAGCCAGCCAATAAAAAGGAAACAGTAAAAATGTTGGCTTAAAAAAAGTTGACGGAAGGTATGTAACATTCTTTATTTCCTTCAGTTTATCTTTTATCTTTCCTCTCTTATTATAGAAAGCAAAGACCTGATTATCATCAAAACTTAGAGCTTCATTGTAGTCTAAAAATGCCTGTTCAACGCCACCTAGCGCCTTACTGCTCATAACATTAGCTATTCTCATTTTCTATCTCCTTTATTAAAGTTTTCCACATTTTTATAATCTTTTCACTATTATAATTTTTCATTGATTGTTTAGCGGAATTACCAAGTTTTTTTCTTAATTCGCAACTGCATATTAAAGCCTCCAATTTATTTGCAAAATCTTCAACATCATTTTCGGTCAATAGACCATTTTCATTATTTATTATAATTTCGCTAACAGCTGGAGCGGTCTTAAGACCAATACATGGCAGACCAACAGCCATAGCCTCAGTGAGAGCAAGCGGAAATCCTTCAAATAATGATGGAAAAGCAAATATATCAGCGTTTTTCAATTCTTCCATAGGCTCCTTGGTTTTTCCCTTAAAAGCTACCCTATCTCCTATATTATTTTCTTTAATTAATAATTCCAGCTTTTCTTTATATTTTTTGTCATCACCACCCCAAAAATTTATTTCCCATTTTTTATATTTATCTGCAATTTTAGCAAACGATTTTATTATAAGCTCTTGGTTTTTAACATGGTTAATCCTTGCTATATTTATTATAATATGTTTTTCTCTATCATTACTATAGTCGCATCTAAAATCATCAGGAAGGCTAGGTACAGAATTTGGTATAACCACCACCCTGCCCTTGTAAAATGGCTTCATTAAATCAACATAGCTTGGCATCAAAACCTGGCAAACACTAACCCTGTCCATTAGAGCAAGCGTTGCTTTCAGAACCTTCTTTGATTTCCTATGAAATATATTCCATGGAACGTTGTGAATCATTTGTATTATAGGTGCTTTATAGCTATTAGAATACGATATTTCCAATAGGTCAGACGGATTAGCCAGAATAATTAAATCAGGATTTTCCTTTTCTATAGCCCTATGGACAGTATCAGATGTATATTTATAGTTGTTAAAATAACCAATCATTCCCATTAGTGGCGTTGATTTTATTAACTTAAATATAGTCTTTCTAATTCCAGAAAATTTTGTTCCGCCAACATTTATAAATTTTACTTTATCGGACAATTTAAAAAATGGTCTACCAGATTTTTTCTCATTTGTCATAAAAGTAACATCATAGCCTTCCTCAGCAAGTTCGGAACTCAAAAAGCATAGGACCTTTTCAGTTCCGCCGCTGCTGTCAATAACGTCACTGCCCTGATAGAATAAAATTTTCATAAGACCTCCTGCATAAATAATTTTTCCACAAAAAACAATTTATGCAAAACGAGCCCTAAATGTCGGAAAATTGTGCTTGCATAAGTTTGACGACTTACGGGCGAAGTTTGCCGAAGAAAAAAAGACAAGAAGTCTTTAAAACTTTTAATAGAGACAGTATACTTATATGACTCGTTATTAAAAATTTTAAAACTTCGCAGGATTTTGAAGTAGAAATTGAATTTTTGTGGAAAAACATACATATAAAATTTAATTTGGATTATTAATAAATAGTAAATTATTTATGCAGAAGGTCTATATACCAAGCCTTTTAACTTTCATAACCAAGTACAAATTCTAATCCAACTTTCTTAAGTCTTTCTAAGGTTACTAGGTCAACCCATTCATTATCAGAATGTATAGGTCCTATATTTGAATTATGGTGAATTACAATATTGTCCCCATTTACAAAATATCTCATATCAGTTCCGCCATTAAAAATAACCAATTTAGGTTTTTTTCCAATTTCTTTTTCTACTAAATCTATATATTTTTTAAAATATTTATTATTTTCATCACTATATACAGGCTCACCTTTAGCCAGCAGCTTGTATGAAACCTTACCCCTATATTTGCCCTCAACCACAATTTCATCAAAAATTTTCAATATATCAGCAACTGTATATTTCTCAGTAATTCTAATATCAAAAACAGCTTTGGAGGAGCAGGCAATCTTATTCATTGCGTCGCCACCATTTATAACGCCAACGTGCATTGTTGAAATCCATGTATCTTTAGGCTTATCATACATTGAATAGCTTTTAAATGTTTTTCTCAGGTCATTTATTATTTCAAACATTATATCATTAGCGTCCAAGCCTTCCCACGGCATAGAACCATGAGCTTCAATGCCAATAACCTCAACCTCAACCGAAACTATTCCCTTTGATTTTTGAGATATATATTCAAAGCCATCGCCAGAATCATAGTCTAATAGAATTTTTGAGTTTAGCCCAAGCTCCGCCCACTTTTTAGCGCCATTATTTCCTCCAATTTCCTCATCAGAAACAACTAAAACACCATATTTTATATTTTTGCCAGCCTTAACAACATCCTTTAAAATATCAAGGGCAACCAATACTCCACTTTTCATATCAGCAGAACCCCTGCCATATATCCTCTTTTCCGAAAATCTAGGTTTAAACATATCATCCTTTGCTGGAACAACATCAATATGTCCTATAGACAATATATCAAATTTCATAGTATCAACATTAGAAATAAGAACAGACGGGACTCCATTAAATTCCTTTTTGTTAATAAATATTTTGTTCTTATTTTCATCATTAACTACAAAATTAATGCAATATTGCAAACAATTTTCTAATTCATCTATATTTGAACTAACAGAAGGTATTTTGATTATTTCATTCAATTCTTTTTCCAGGTACATAGGATACAAATATTTATTAAGCTAATAAAAAATTTACAATAAAATTGTTTAAAGTCAATTTTATTGTAAATTATTGTAAATTAAAATTATCTGGTTACTGCATAGTATTTTCTAGTTCCAGATACAGGATCTACTCTGCTTGTAACAGATTTTCCTTGATCTAATATTTTTCTTAAACAATTTTTGTCTTCTAAAACAGTCTTTCCTTCTTTTATTTCCTCTTCTTTTCCTTTGTTGTTTTCATTTGGATATTTAGCGAAAACTACTACATCTTTTTGATTACCATTTACTACCAATTCATGTAATCCACAAACTTCTAATCCACTATCTATTATATTTAAAGCACTAGGAAAGTTTCCTAAAACACATGCAGCTACAAATAATCTATTTTGATCCTTTTTTAATTTTTTAATTCTTTCACACAACTCTTTATATATAACTTTTTGTAATTGATTTCCTCTATACTTTGGATCAACTATTGAAATTGATAATTCATAAAAATCGCAATCTTTAAATCTATAAAATTTAGAATTTTCATCAATTTTTACATGAGTAGCATCCACTGCCTTAGCTAAAATAGTACCACTTGTAGCAACAATTTTTCCTTCACTATTTCTAACACAGAATAAAAAATTCTCACCATCAGCGGATTTTCTCCATGTTTCTAAACTTCTCAATTCAACAGTCCGTTTATCTTTTTCTGGTAAACTGTTTTGAAAATCAACACATTCTTGAGCTTGCTCAGGTCTTACAACTTCTAATGTAACCTCTTCACCTTTTATATTCATTCTTCTTAAAACTTCGCGTGTTGAACCCATTTTCTCCCTATGGGCAAAATATGCACTGACAAATGAACCAAAATCAAAACCTCCAACCCTAAATACTGACATTTTAGTCTCAAAATCAATTGACCCTTCACTCATATCAAATAAAGTTGGAGAATCTAATTTTACTGCACCGCCATCTACAGAAAAACTTGGTTTATTAAATGAATGAACATTGTCCGTTGAAGATAAAACTGAAGTTGGTTTAAAACTTGTACCAACATCTACAGTATCCGATGCAGCATCTTTTGCATCAAATAAACTGCTTTTTACAGCACCAGCCATTGTTCTTGAAACAGTTCTTCCAAAAGAACTAGAAACTCTACTAAAACTATTTTGTAACATATTAACCTCTCTATATAAAATATTATTTATTATCTTTATTAATTTAATTATCTAATTCCGAATCTATGAATTAAATTTATATGATATGATAATTTTTCTAAAATTATAGATACTTTTATCCAAAAATGTATTGATATTAATTACTCCCCTTTGGGAGAATCACAGAGAGAATAATTGAAATAAAAGAATTATTGGCAACAACACCCAACTTGTTTTTCAACAAGCCGCTTAAAAAAAATATGTTGCCACAATTAACTTTCATTCAAAAAAAATAATATTTACTATAAACTATGATATCACTAAAAAAATATAAGTCAAGAAAAAATATTGATTTTTAATTATATGTTTCTATTATTATCTGCATTAACAATATCTACATTAATATGGCAAAAGTCAGTGTTATTGGTCCTGGAAGATGGGGTACATTTTTAGCTTGGTATTTGGTTAAATATAGAGGAATAGACAATGTTTTGCTATATGGTTTAGAAAATTCAGTTACATTTCAACAGCTGGCAAACAATAGAAAAAATGAATATCTGACAATACCAAATGAAATTTTTATGACATCAGATTTAGTTAGAACACTGCAATCAGATTTTATAATCATATCAATAGACGCACAGCATTTAAAAGAATTTGCAATCAACTTAAACAGCTATAATGTTGAAGGAAAAACTTTTATACTCGCGATGAAGGGCATAGATATAGAAACAAAAAAAAGACTGTCACAAATAATGATTGAAAATGTGAAACAAAATATTAATATTGCGGTATTGCTTGGTCCAGGACATGTTGAAGACTACACAAAAGGTATTCCAAACTGTGCAGTTATAGACAGTAATGACGAAAAAACAAAGGAAAATGTAATAAATCTAATGAGAAGTCCATTAATGAGACTATATTATGGAACTGACCTAATCGGCAATGAAATCGGAGGCGCCTATAAGAATGTTATAGGTATTGGAGCAGGGATATTGGATGGTCTTGGATGGAATAGTTTGAAGGGAGCGCTTATGTCAAGATCTGTGGTTGAGGTTGGAAGATTTATAGAAAAATGTGGAGGAAATCCAAGGAGTGCAAGCGGACTATCATTTTTAGGCGACTTTGAAGCAACACTATTTTCAAAATACAGTAATAATAGACTATTTGGTGAACTATTTATAAAAGGTGGAACAACAAATAAAAACTGCGAAGGATACTTCACGCTAAAGGCTGTATATGATATGGCAAAAACCTTTAACGCTGAATTTCCAATAACAGAAACACTATATAGCATAATCTATAAAAAGACGCCAGTTAAAGATGGATTAGACAGTCTATTCGGAAGGGATTTAAAAAAAGAATTTTAATATAAAAATTATATAATAATTATACCTATAATTAATAAATATTGAAAAATAATATAAAGAGAGTAATTCTTTAATTTTAACTTTAAACTTGTTTTTTTAAAATAATGGTCTAATATAGAAAAATGATTATAAATAAAAATTATAAGAAAATGAATTATAAAAAAGTATTATGCGGCCTAGCTGTGCTTTGTTCTTTTGGAAATTTAGCAAATGCAGAAGAAATCAAAAAAGAAGATTCAAATATTAGCAATGATACAAAATATATTGAAGAAAACAATAGGGAATACGACAGTGAAATTAAGAGTGAACAGGTATATGAAGGAGATATAGAAAGCGCAGAAAGCAATAAACAAAAAAATATAATTCAAGATGACAAAAAAGTAAAATTTGAAGAGATTCTGGAATTTACATTTGAAAATAATGATATTTTAAATGCCGAAAGACAAAAAACAAAGGCTGTTGAAACTTTAAAGTTTAAAACAATCGGTGAAAATGCGCTACCAGAAGTTGGAATTGATTTAAACTATGGCTATACAGATTTTAAACAAACATTGGGAACTGAACCAATGAAATTCCGTTTAAACGATGACGGCAGTCTTGAAAACAACAAAATATATTTGCAACAACCTTTGTTTAAAAGCGGTAGAACCGTTACTAAAATAAAAGCCGTTAACAATCAAATCCTAGCTCAAAAAAATCAATTGAGCCAAAAGGAGCAGGAAGTATTATTTGATACAATACAGGCTACAGTTAATTTACTTCAATCTAAAGAAATATTAAAAATAACTATAAAGAATGAGGAATCACTAAAAAATAGCTATGAATATATAAAAGCAAAGAAGAAAGTTGGAAGAGCTACATCATCAGATGTATCATTAGCAGAAGCAAGATATAGCTCAGCTAAAAGCGATACAATAATGGCTAGTACTGATTATTTGAATGCAAAGGCAATATTTTTAAAAATTACAAAAATAGATCCAGATGTTATTGATGTTGACTATGAATACCTGTTTAGGAATAGTTTTGATTATTCTATAGGATATGATAAGGTATTGGAAACGGCTTTGCAAAAAAATCCACAATATCAGTCAGCTAAAAATAACTATGAAATGAGCAGAAATAATCTAAGTTTTGCAAAAACTGACTTTTTACCAGAGTTATTTTTAAATGCACAATGGGGAAGGGAAAAAACCACGGATGTTTCTTCTCAGACAGCTGGCAGCGTTAGTTTGAATTTAAAAGTTCCTTTATTCCAATCCGGTGTAGAATACGCTTCACATAAGGAAGCTGGATATAAAGTAAATGAAGCAAAATTCACACTAAATGATGTTAAAGATACACTTATGCAACAGACTATGACAACCTATGATGAATTCCTGTCTTCAAAAAGCCTTATAGTAAGTAGCAAGGCATATAGAGATGCTGCTAAAATTACTTTAGATAGCACAATTGCCGAAGAAAAGGTTGGAAAATCAACATTGGTTGACGTATTGGATAGAAGAAGAGAGTATTTTGATACAGAAATTTCATTTCTAAAGAATAAAACTAATGTTATAACATATTACTATACAATAAGATTATTAATGGGTGAATTAAATTTGGTTGACTTGTTTATTTATTAAATAAATTAAAGTACTTTATGGATAGCAATTCTATTTTTGAAAATAAAAATGATGATGACTTTTTATTATTTGGTGAAGATGATAAAGAGACGGATGACAAGAATGACAATCAAAAAATAGATGAACAACCAGATGTTATTGAAAATATCGCAGCTCCAGACGTAATTTATGAGAAAAAAATACAGGTTAATAAATTAGAAAATGCTGGCAATGGAGAAGATATTTTCAATACTGGAACAGATCTGAAAAATATTTCCAACAACTCTGACGTTGAAAACAGCATTCTAGGAGATAATCCAATTCAAAGTAATGGCGTAGAAAAGAACATTATTGAGGAAACTCTATTAAATAATGATAGCCTGAATTCCGATGTTCCAGAATTAGATAGTATTGGGAATATTGACAATGATATACTTGATGTGCAAATTCAAAAAAATATCAATACTCCTGTTGAAAATGTTAATGATATTGTAGATTTAAATAAAAATATTGAAGAACCTGTATTGGATGAACTTAAAATTAATGATAAAACTAGCGAATTAGAAGGGGAAAATGAAAAGCAAGATGGAGTTAATATTAATATCCAAAATAATGAATTAACAGACCTAGGTAAAGATTTAGATGAGGAAGAACTTAATATCGGAAATATTGACCAGGAAGAAAAATCTAATTTAGAAAATAAACCAAATGAAGATGTGACCAGTGAAGAAGAAATCAGCAATATTAGCAAAAATATTATGGAAAATATAGAAAACTTAAATTTGGATAATTTAAATTCAGACCAACAACAAGAGAATACTCAGGACAATAATATAGAGGAAGAAACTACAGCGCAGGAAACAAGCGCAAATGAGTCTAAACAACAGGATAGCCAGCAACAACCTGAAGCTATAGAACCTAGCGCTGAAGAACAAAATATTACAGTTGAATCACCTATAGTTCAAGAGGAGCAAAAACAGGAAACTAAAACGGAAAGTATTAATGATATAATAGCCCCTAGCACCACTGTTGAAAATGACCAACAAAATTCAGAAGAGTTAAAAAACAAAACAGATGTAGCGGAAAAAGAATTTGATGATACTGGCGAATTTGGAGAAAAGGCTGGTGACGAATGTGGATTTGGCGTTGGAGAGGATAGCGGCTTTAAACTGTCCGACGATGTTTTAAATGACCTTGAAGCAGTAAATGATGATTTTGCTGCAGAAATAAAGGCTGAAAAAGAAAAAGAATTAGAAGAAGCTAGAAAAAATTCCGGTCAAGACAAAGATGATAAGGAAGAAGAATTAAATTTAAAGCCCATTGAAGCCGAAGAAAAATTAAGCGATATAATAAATTTAAATTTAGGTAACATTGAAGAATTCCTTAAAAATAATGGAAAAAGTTATTGCGACCTTAAAGAAAAAAAAGAAAATTTGGACGAAATCGCCCATAGAGATGATAATGTTGAAGAAAACAAAGAGGAAAAAACACAAAAACAGGAAGAAATTACTCAAGCATTGGATAATAGTGAACAAAATATACCAGCTGATAGTATATTAAATAATTTTAAACTAAATAATGATTTATGGGATGAATTGCACATGTCTGAAGAGCTTCAAAATAAGGTTACAAAGCGTGTTAAAATAGAAATTAAATCATTTATAAAAGACAATGTGATACCGCTATTAGAAAAAATAACAAAATAATAAGAAAAATGAGAGAGATTTGTTTTGATACCGAAACTACAGGATTAGACCCAAAAGCTGGGGATAGGATTACTGAAATTGGTTGCGTTGAAATAGTTGATAGAAAATTAACGGGAAATACCTATAGGGAAATAATAAACCCAGATAGAAAAAATAGCCTGGAATCAATTGAAATTACTGGACTGACAGATGAAATTCTTAAGGATAAGCCATTTTTCGCTGAAATAGCTGATAGTTTACTTGAGTTTATAGGCGATAGCCAATTAGTTGCACATAACGCAGGATTTGATATGGCCTTCCTTAACCATGAATTTAGTTTGCTTGGAAAGGAACCGTTAAAAAATCCAGTAGTTGACTCATTAGCTTTGGCTAAAGTAAAGTTTCCTGGAAAAAAGAATAATCTAGACGTTCTTTGTGAGAGGTTTAATATAGACAACTCAAGAAGGGAAAAACACGGAGCTTTACTTGACGCCGAGCTTTTAGCTGAGGTATACATATGTTTGACACAGGAAAAACAATCTCAATTCTTTAGCGAATCAAAAGAGGTTGCACAAATAACTGATATTGAAAGTCTTATAAATCTGGTAAATTCAAGACAAAAGCTTGAAAATAGGAACTTCGTTATTTCAAATGATGAAGAAGAATTGCATAGAGCTTTTATAGAAAAAAATATAAAAAATTCAATTTGGCTATAATAATATTAACGATATTATATTAAATCATTAATACCCAAATAAATTATCCTAAAATTAATCCTTAAAAACATAGTGTGAATGCTCTTAAATTCCGCAGTTAAAAAACATTCAATCACATGCTAAGAGATACTAGAATGTATTGCCAAAGCTAAATGTAAAGTTTTGGGCCTCATCATAGAATTCTTTCTTTATAACTTTTGAGAAGTCAAAGCTGATAGGACCCATTGGAGATCTCCATGAAATTGAAAAGCCATATGCTGATCTGATTGATCCGCTATCAACAATCCTATTTTTATTTAGCGTAGCACTCTCGTCAACACCTGTTAGAGTACCAGCGTTTATAAATATACTTCCATAGATGCCATACTCCTTAGGCAAACCTAGAGGAAATCTCAATTCAGCATCTGCAACATAGTACCTCTTTCCACCTACAGCACCACCATCCTTAGGGTCTCCGGAACCTAAATTTCTAGCCCTAGGTCCTAAACCACCATATTTAAATCCTTTAAACCCATTACCGCCTAGATAGAAAGCATCAACTGGGTCAACAGATTCACCTATACCGTCAATTATACCAGCCCTGCCGCCAATTCTTAATGTAATTATTGAAGGCCAAACTGGTATATAAACATTTGCGTTTGCTGTATTTTTTAAATAGTCCTTATCACCACCAACACCGGCATATTCAAGCGTCCAACTCAATGAGAATCCCTTTGTAGGGTCAAATCTGCTATCCTTTCTATCGTAGTACAGAGTCTGTCCAACCGCAGAAGTTAAACTATCTCCAACAGTTATGATGCTCTCATAGTCAGAACCAACATCGGTAATTTTCTGTTTATAAAGTGAATAGTAAAGCTTTTGGTCTAAATATTCTGTTATTGAATAAACACCGTTTACACCACCACCATAGGTAGTTTCCTTATAGTCAATGCTATATTCATCTTCATCTTTTCTATAGAATAGATTAAATCCAGCATATAGATCCCTTCCTAGAAAATATGGTTTTCCATAGGACAAACTTATATCCTTTGTATATCTTGCATACATTACATTCAAACTTAGATTTTGTCCAAGTCCTAAAAGGTTGCTCTCTTTTATACCAACATTAATATTTGCACCGTCAACCGTTGAATACCCAATACCAAATTGGAATTCACCTGTCTTTTTTTCCTGTACCGTTATAATTATATCCATTTGATTTGGTTCTTTGCCCTTTACCCTTTGCACATCAACATTTTCAAAATATCCAAGATTTCTTATCCTCTGAACTGACCTATTAAATTTTGCCAAACTAAATGGATCCCCCTCCTCCAGTCTCATTTCCCTTCTAATTATAGAATCATATGTTCTAGTATTTCCAATTATCGTTACTTCACCAACATAAATTCTAGGACTTTCATCTATGACAAAATCAATATCAACCGTTTTCAATTCATCATTTTTAGTGGTTAAAGGTCTAATATTAACAAACACAAATCCTTCTTTAGCTAATTCATTTGTCATATTATCAATGCTAGTATTCAAAAGGTCAGCATTGAATACTTTGCCCTTTTTAACCTTAAGAACCTTTTCCAACTTTGCAGTATCAACCTTTTTAATATTGTTTGTAATTTTTATATCACCAAAATTATATTTTTCACCCTCGTCAATTAAAAATGTAATATCAAACCACCTGCTGTCCCTGTCTATCTCTCCAACTGCGGATAGAACCTCAAAATTTGGATAACCCTTTGAAAAATAGTATCTTCTCAAAAGCTCCTTATCAAACTCAACCCTTGCAGGATCATATACCTCGCTGCTTCCAAACCTCAATATTTTAGATTCTCTGCTTCTAATCTGATGCTTTAAATCTTCCTCTTTAAATGCCTTAGCGCCAACAACGTATATTTTTCTAATTTTAGCAGGTTTTCCCTCTTTAATTTCAAATACCAACTTCACCCTGTTATTGCCTTCTTCTATTATTTTAGGCTCAACTGTAGCCAAAAACCTTCCGGTCCTTCTATATAAATCCAATATTCTTTTTACATCTGAATTTAGTCTATTCTTGTTAAAAACAGACCTCTTAGTAAGCGTAATCTCTGATAGCAATATATTGTCATCAATTTTCTTATTTCCATCAAAACCTATTTCTGTTATTAGTGGGTTTTCCTCAACTCTAACGCTAAGTATTCCGTTGTTGTAGTCTATATAAACCTGTTTAAAAAGTCCAGTTTCATATAATGCTTTCACTGATTCGTTTGCTTCCTGAGGAGTATATTTGCTTCCCTTCTGTAGTTTTAAATAGTTAACAACTATAGAATCATCAATTCTCTCATTTCCATTTACTTCAATTATATTGACAGTTTCTCCAGAGACATAGTTGCCACTAATTTTATCATTGCTGGTTTCTGTTGAATCAATTTTCTGTTCTGGATTCTCTAATGGCGCATCGTCTTTTATTGAGGTATTCTGTACTATGGCTTTCTTTTCAACTTCAGGATTTTTTTCTTCAGATAAATTTTGCTTTAGGGTATATTTTTTAGTTGAATTTATATTATTGCTTGCACTAAACGCATTGTTTAGGTAAATAATTGATAAAAACAAAAAAAATAACCCACACTTTCTCAAGTTCTAAATGGTTTGTTAATCAATATTAATGGTGATCTCTACGGGACTCGAACCCGTGTTTCCACCGTGAGAGGGTGGCATCCTAACCGCTAGATGAAGAGACCATCTTATACTATAATAAAATCTATTATTATTAATTGCAATAAAATTTTGTTGAATAATTTAATTTATTGTTTAATAATACTATTAGATAATTAACAAATAATAGTTAGAAGATGACAAAAAGTTTTAGTATTCCTTGTGATTTTAGCGGACAAAAACAATTTGTTCTATTTAGTATTGGTGCGCCAAACCCAGATTATCATCCAATACATTTTCAATCAAGTTGGTTATCAAGCACTAAAGGCGGAACTGTTCCGCAGGATATTATGGACTCAATTTCAAAGCTTCAGGAATTAGCAAATAAACATAAGGTATCATTTGAAGAATTATGCTATTATGCTATAAATGTGGCCAATGGAAGTGTTGAAAACAATAATAAGCAATATGCAAAAATAATTGAAGAAATGCAATAAATTTTATGCCAACAAGACAAGCAAAAAAGAAGACAAAAAAAACAAAAAAAGTAAACAAAAAAAATATAGGGTTGGTATTATTTTACCTAAGGGTTCTTAAAATATTTAAGATATTTTTTAATATTTTTCTCATCGTTTTTGTTATATATATAAGTATTATGCTATATAAAAATAATGCGATAACAAAATTAAAAAACAATCTTGCATTAATGTATTCTAAAGCATTATACAAAAACATTTGCGCAAATACTGAAATAAATGGAATTGAAAGGGCCGATATAGAAAAAATTAGGGAAAAAATATATAGCTTTTGCGAACTGGAAAATAAAAATGATATAGGCATATTGCTAAATGATATAAATGATGACCCATGGATTAAAACTATAGCAATAAAAAGACAATTGCCAAATACATTAAAGATAGAAATAGAAGAATATCTGCCATTTGCAATATTAAAATATGGCGATACATTGCATTTAATAGATGAAAATGGAGTAATAATAAAAATTAACGAAAAGGAAAAAAGAGCCTATTACAACCTTTTAATAGTGGCTGGAAAAGGTTCAAAGGAAAATATCTATAGTCTTTTTAACCTCCTATCCTCAAATCCAAGTCTTTTTTCAAGAATTAAATCGGCACTAAGGATTGGTGAAAGAAGATGGAATTTAATATTGGACAATGGCATATTAATAAAAATGCCAGAAAAAAATGTACTTGACGCATGGTCTAAACTTGATAAAATATTATCTATCAGGGGTTCGGAAATAGATTTAAAGGTGATAGATCTACGAAATGATGATAAAATATTTTTAGAAGAAAAGGATAAATAATTAAATTTTTCTTGCAAAATACTATTAAAAAAATAATTATATTATTTATTAGATTATTCTGGTTTGGTGTATTGTGTTAAAAAAAATTAAGATAGATGGATTTAAATCAATAAAAAGTCAAACTGTTGATATGGAACCGATTAATGTTTTAGTTGGTGGGAATGGCGGAGGAAAAAGTAATTTTGTAAAGAGTTTTGAATTTTTAAGCAAAATAGTAGAAAAAGACTTGCAAGATTATGTTGGAATGAGGGGCATTGATTCAATTTTATATTTCGGCAGAAAAAATACTTCAAAAATTAATTTTGAATTAAAATTTTGTAATGAAGCCAACAAAGATGGAAATATTTACAATATTTCTTTAACTCCAACAAATGATGATAGATTGATAATATCCAAAGAATATTCCGAGTACAAAGGAGCAAAAATATCTCTTGCTGATAATAATGATAAGGAAAGTAAAATTTCAAAGAGCGACAATAAAATATGCAAATATACTTTTAAATGTTTAAAAGGATTAAAGGTATACCACTTTGAAGATACAACCGATGAATCACCATTAAAACAAAGTTGCAATGTTAATTTAAATTTATCACTTGAAAATAATGGAAGTAATCTACCAGCTATTTTATACAGGTTAAAAGAAAGTGAAAAAAACGAGTATAATTTTGCATATAATAAAATAATTGACACTATACAATTAGTTTCCCCATTTTTTAAAGATTTTATACTCGAACCTAATGAAAGTGATATTATAAGATTAAGATGGAAACATTCAAAGACTAATAATATTTTTGATGTATCCGCATTCTCCGATGGAACGTTGAGATTTATTGCTTTGACAACTTTATTGCTTTTACCATTAGAATTAATACCAAATATAATAATCATAGACGAGCCAGAACTTGGATTGCATCCTATGGCAATAAATGTAATAGCCGAACTAATAAAATCACTATCAAAACAAAATAGACAAATTATAGTTTCATCACAATCTATAAGTTTTATAAATAATTTTGAAGCAAAGGATTTAATAGTTGTAGATAGAATAAATGAAGAAAGTGTTTTTAGAAGAATAAAGGAAGATGAAGTTAAAAATTGGCTTAATGATTTTTCTATTGGTGATATTTGGGATATGAATATCATAGGAGGAAATCCAAATGATTATGAATAATTTTTGTAAATGGACTGAAATAAATATTGTTTGCGAAGGAAGAAGCGAAGAAAATTTTGTAAAGAAAGTCTTAAATAAATATTTTAGTTCAAAACAAATAAAATTAATACCATATAGATTAAAAAATTCAAAATCAGATAATATTGGTGGAAATATTAGTATTGATAGGCTAATTGATTGTCTTTGTCGCTGTAATACAGCTGTTATAACTACATTTGTTGATTATTATGGTTTTAAAAACAATAAAGACGATGTAGTCCATTTAGAAAACAATATTTTAAACGAATATAATAAAAAAAGCAAAAATAGTAAAATATTAATCCCATATGTTCAAATGCATGAATTTGAAGCATTATTATTCTCTAATGTTGATATTATTAGTGAAAAAATGAATGCTAATAATGATCAAAAATGTGAACTTGCTAAAATAATTAAAGAATATGATTACAATCCAGAAAAAATCAATAATTCAGCAGAGACAGCTCCAAGCAAAAGACTTGAAAAAATCTTTAAAGGATATAAAAAAACCACTGATGGTATAATAATTTCCGAAAATATTGGATTAGATAAAATAAAAGAAAATTGTAAAAAATTTAATGAATGGCTTATTAAAATAGAAGAAAAGGTAAAGGAATTAAGATGACAAATTTATTAGTGGTAGAGTCACCTGCGAAAGCAAAGACTATAAACAAGTATTTAGGTAAGAATTATAAAGTTCTTGCATCAATGGGACATATTAGAAATTTGCCAAAAAAAGATGGTTCAGTTGATGTTAATGATGATTTCAATATAAAATACGAAATATCAGCAAAATCAGCAAGAGCAGTTAAGGAATTGGTGGATGCAGCAAAAAATTCAGATAAATTGCTATTAGCGCCCGATCCCGACCGTGAAGGAGAAGCTATTGCATGGCATGTCTTAGAGGTTTTAAAGCAGAAAAAAGCCATTAGTAAAGATACGCCAGTTGAAAGGGTAGTATTTAACGCAATTACAAAGCATGCAGTTGAAGATGCTATAAAAAATCCAAGGCAGATAGATATGGACTTAGTGAATGCGCAACAGGCAAGGGTTGCACTGGATTATCTTGTCGGTTTTACACTATCGCCTGTACTATGGAGAAAATTGCCGGGAAGCAAATCAGCCGGTAGAGTTCAATCCGTTGCCCTAAGATTAATATGTGAAAGGGAAGAAGAAATTGAAAAATTTAGAAAGCAGGAATATTGGACTATAGACGCAGACCTATTAACTGATAAAAAAGAAAAGCTTTTAGCAGGCTTGACGCATATAAATGGCAAAAAACTGGATAAGTTTGCTATAAAAAATGAGAAAGAAGCTAAAGAAATTCAGGCTATACTTGAAACAAAAAAATACAAAGTTTTAAGCATAGAGAGGAAACAAACAAAGAAAAATCCATACGCACCGTTTACAACTTCAACACTGCAGCAGGAAGCCAGCAAAAAATTGGGATTTTCGGCAAAACTAACGATGTCAGTTGCACAGAGATTGTATGAAGGTAAGGATGTTGGAAATGGTACGCATGGTTTAATTACATACATGAGAACGGATGGCGTATATACAGCTCCAGAGGCTATAAACTCCGCAAGAAACTTCATAAAAAACAAATATGGTGAAAAATACCTTCCAACAAAGGCTATAATATATCAAAATAAGGTTAAAAATGCCCAGGAAGCCCATGAAGCTATAAGACCTACAGACCCATCGCTTTCTCCTGAAAGCATTAAACAATATCTAACGAGTGAAGAATATAGGCTATATGATTTAATATGGAAAAGATTAATAGCCAGCCAGATGGAAGCTGTAATATTTGACCAGGTTGCTGTAAATATACTTACTGAAAGTGAATATGGTACGTTAAGAGCAACTGGAAGTGTTATTAAATTTGATGGCTTTTATGTTCTATATAATGTAAACAAGGAAGAAGATGAGGAAAAGGATGAAAATGACAGCGAAAGAATACTTCCAAATGTCAATGAAGGTGAATATTTAAATTTAAAGAAAATAAACGCACTTCAACATTTTACAGAGCCTCCCGCAAGGTATTCAGAGGCAAGTCTAGTTAAAAAAATGGAAGAGCTTGGAATTGGCAGACCTTCCACCTATGCAACTATACTTTCTGTTATTCAAGAAAGGGAATATGTAAGATTAGAAAAAAAGAAATTTATTCCAGAAGAAAGGGGCAGAATAGTTACAGCATTTCTAAAAAAATTCTTTGAAAAGTATGTGCAATATGACTATACTGCAAAGCTTGAAGATGACCTTGACCAAATTTCCAATGGAAAGGAAAACTGGAAAAAATTCCTTCAGGAATTTTGGCAGCCGTTTAATGCCGAAATAAATCAGACTTTGACAATACCGCCAAGTGAAGTTATAAATAGCATAATGCAAGAACTAAAGGAGCACATTTTTGGATTGGATAAGGATGGAAAGCTGCAGGATACATGTCCAGAATGCCAAACTGGCAAACTTACTTTAAAAATGGGAAAATTCGGTGCATTTGTAGGCTGCAGCAACTATCCAGAGTGCAAATACATAAAAAATATTCAAAGTCTATCGGTTGCCGATGATGACACGGCTGGCGCTGCAACGACAGAAAAGTTTGAAAACAAATTGCTAGGCGTAGATGATAACCAAAATATATATTTAAAGAAAGGACCATACGGGTTCTATGTACAGAAAGGTGAGGATTCAACAAAAAAAGATGAAAAACCTAAAAGGGTTAGCATTCCTAAATCAAATGCTGAGCCACAAAATTTCACATTTGAACAGGCCAAATCACTATTGACATTGCCAAGGCTGAGAGGAAAACATCCAACAGATGGCGGCGAGATTAAAGCCAATATCGGACCATTTGGACCATACTTGATGTACAACAAAAAATTCTATTCCGTTAAAAAAGACGATATTTTAACAATAGAATTACCAAGAGCTGTTGTAATAATAGAAGAAGGCGAAAAAAATAAAAAGGCAAAGGAAGAAAAAAACAAAGAGAAGGGAATAGAAACAAAAAAAACAACGACCAAAAAACGTACAGCAAAAAAATAATTGGTTAAGTTTATAATGCAAATATACTATTATATTTTAATCATATTGTTATTTTTGACATCCAAAGTTTTTGCTATAGGGGAATATAATTTCCCTATCAGCGAAATTTATGTTGAACCAGTAGAAATTCACTATGAAAAACATTGCCCGATAAACTATAGTGAAGACGTATATTTTTATTTGAACAACTGCAATAATTGTAAAAAGTATAGAAATATAATAGAGCTTCTAAATAGAGAGTATGGATTAAGCTATAGTGATGGAATGGAATACCTTGCCAGTTCATATAAAAATAAAAAAATACAAAAACCAAGGTCAAGAAAGGAAATAATATATCAAATAAATGAAGAAGCCAATAGATTTTTTGAGAAAAATCTATACACGTCCCACGGAAAAGAAGGACTAAAATACCTAAAGGACAGAGGAATTACTGATAAAAATATAAAAGACTATAGAATTGGTTGGGCGATAGATAATAATTATGCCCTATTGAACCATCTAAAACTTTTAGGATATGATGATGATATGATTCAAAAGAGCGGACTTGTGTTAAAAATTACAAGAGATACATTTGATACCTTTAGAAATAGGATAACATTTCCAATATTTGATGAAAACGGCAGAATTATAGGACACAGCGGAAGGTGGCTGATAACAAAAAAACCAAAATATGTAAATACTCCAAAAACAAAGATCCATGATGTAAAAAAAATATTTTTTAATCAATATCAGTCGCGGAAGGAAATCAAAAAAACAAATTCAATCATTATTTTTGAAGGAAATTTTGATTCATTAAGCGCTTATTTCCACGGAATAAAAAATACAGTTTCACTTATGGGAATTGATATGAGTAGCCATCAAATAGCAAAGATATTTGACAGTGCTGACAATATATATCTATGTTTGGACAGTGATAGTCCAGGCATAAATGCGATAAGGGAAAATACTGAAAAAATGCTACCATATATAACAAATGGAAAAGTATTAAAATTTATGCAACTGCCAAAAGATCTTGATGTAGATGAGCTAATCCTAAAATATGGAACCGAAAAGTTTGAAGAAATCAAAAATAATTCGCTGCCACTAAACGAATATATTTGGAAGTTTGAAATTAATAGAGCCACAAACTATGGAAAACATAAGCTTACAAAAAAGGAGAAGTTTAAATTTAGTATAAAATTACACAGAATAGCAACAAAAATAGCAGATCCAAGAACAAGACTTGAATTCGTAAAATATTATAGGGAAAAACTATCTGAACTATAATAATCCTTCCCATATTTTAAAATATAATAGATTATATTCCAATCAACCTATATCCGAACTCATTGCAATAATAGCAGCTTTCATATTCGCCGCTTCCACAGTCAGCCCTCATTTCTCCAGTAGTTTTTAGAGCATCATCTATTTTTTGATCTATTCTCCAAATAAGTTTTGGCGGAATTTTTGGATTGCCTTCCTTATTATATATTACATCTAAATATATTCCATTTTTTCCGCCAGTAATTGTTGCTCCATTTACTGCTTCAATTAGTGTTCGTAATTCTTTGATACAATTATTTGGAAGATTTTTAAATTTTGGATATGCAACGCCAACCACATCACAATGCCATCCACTTTCAGCCAGATTGCCATCTGGATCAGGCTTAAAATCAGTAATGCCCTCTAGATATAGGTCTACCCATGGACTAGATTTATGTGCAACCCTAATTCCATCATATTCACCTCCGAAATTTGTATATGCTGGCTCTGCATAAACGCTACAGCCAGAGCCAGTGCAACCGCCAATTATACCATAATTATTTAAATCACCTGGCAATCTGCCTCTAGCCGTTTGGAATGTATAAATAGCAGCCCTATAGCCGTTTATTTCATTTACCGCAGCCCTTGTCCTTGCACTGTCTATTAAACTTGCACCACCAGTTACGCCCGCAACAAGCAAACCTATTATTATTAATACTATTGATAGTTCTATTATAGAAAAAGCGAAATTTTTTGATCTTTTAAGTTTTAGAACAATTTGTGGGTTATTTAATAATGCAACCCTACCCCCGAATTTCTTGAAATTTCATTTTGCACCTTTGCTTATTAATATATTAATTATAATTATATTTAAACTTCAAAAAATAAAGACTTTTCTATTTTAGGTTTTTAGCAATAATCTTCCAATTTTTTAATTCTATATGCGGATAGTCCTTTATTGTTTTAAAGTCTCTTCCCAAAGTTATTTCTATATTTTTTTCTTTGGCAGCATTTAAAAACTCTTCTAGAATTCTATTAAATCCAGCATAATCGTTCCATCCTTTAAAAGGATCAGGAATAATATCTATAGCCAATGCCGGTCTATAGTTATGTGGTGATTGACCAAATTTTGCTTTGCTATTTCCATTCTTAAAAGCTTCTTCCTGTTTGATTTTTCCCCTGTAGCCGCATATTACCTTAAAACCAACTCTTTTTGAAACCTCCTCAACTAATACAGACAAAGAATCATGAATATTTTTCATATAAAGTAACTTTTGTTTTTTTAAATAATTACACATATAATTATTTATGGAAGTCTAAAATTCAAACAGTATAATTAAATAACAAAAAAGAACGCTATATGATTTTACAGCGTTCATTGAATTATTCTCTACAGCAATCTATCACTTTAGAAACAAAACCCTTTAATTTTGAAATAACGCTTTCACTTTCCATGTTATTATTTACAATATTGCCTTCTTTACCATTTTTTTCTGTTGGCTTTAAATTTTCATTTTTTTTTTCATCAGAAGACTTATCATTTTCTATATTTTCTATCGTTTTACTGTCTATCTTTTGAATAATTTTCTTTGTTTCCTTGTCATCAATTGCATTTATATTTAAACCCCAGAATAAGGTATACATTGTATAGGCCTTATCAAATAGCATATAGGCGTCTTCTTTATTTCCAGCAGCCAAAGCCTTTGTGCCAACTTCCATAAGTCTCATACATGTAGCTAATAGGTGCTTAGAAATACACCAAACCTCACCCTTATAGCTTTTTATAATCCTGCCAAGAAGCTCTTTTCTGTCTTCTCTAATCGGATTAATTAAATCATAGAAAGAAGTATCCTGCGTTTTTGCGCCACTAAAAAATAGATGCTCTTCAATACTAATTAAATTCATAATAGCAATAGATAAATCCTGGTCGCTAGATAGATCTAACGGATTTACCTTCTTCATATTATCAACCTTTTCTATAAATTCATTTAAATTATCAATAATCTTCATACTAACCCCTTGTTGTTAAAAAAAATATTAAACTAGTTACAATCAAAGAAGCAACTGGAAGCACAACCTTCTCAAATGGAAAATGCGGCTTACCGCCATTTTTTTCCTTCATATAATAGTATAATTTTGCACTTCCAAATAGGACCAAACTACCAACGATTATTGAGAATACAAAACTATCTATGCCGATTACAGTTTTTAAATTAAATATTATACTTGGATTTTTACCCAAATATAGAGGTATAATCAATGAATACCATCCAACATAGCATAAAATTTTAACAAAAATATTATTAATATTCTTTTTCTCAAAATAGTAAACAGTCCATTGCGCTAAAGCGAACATTGCGGCGCCAACCCAAACTCCAACAACCATATCGTCAACCCCCAGCATTCTAGATATACCTAAACCGCCAGTTATAGCAACCGTACAAACTGCACAGGCTAACGGATTTGCAAAGGATTTAGTTGAAAACAAAAAAACAATAAACAAACTTAAAAATAATGTCATAATACAACCACTTATATATTCTTCCCCTATAATAAAATTTATTATTTTATTTTCAAGAGTTTATTATATTATTTAGTTGTAATCACATATTAAAATAATGAAATGCGCTATAAACCAACAGAACGTCAACAGATTTACAATTTTTTAAAGCATATATAAAACCAACATTTTAAAGATATAGAGCTTCAAAATTATAGCAACACTGCCAAAGCCTAAATCTTAATAATCTTTGAATATTTAAAAGCGCCAGCACCAATTGCATCATGATATAATACGGGCTTGTATGGAAAAAATTATACAAGCCCATATAATCAAATTAATCAAAATTATTTATATATTTACTACAAAATATTATTATCCAGCCTAACTATATTTTCTGCATCAATAGAAATTTTTAGTTCCTTTTCCAGAACATTGATAATTTTTTCATTAGTTATATCTTTTCCAATATATATAGCCCTATCTAAACTTGACACCTTGTCATTTGAAGGCAAATATAGAGTTCCATGGTTATAGTCAACTGCGAATGATACTATGCCTGGAATTAAAAAAAACAACAGTCCTATAGAGTCAAGAACAACAACGCCAACATCAAGTTTTCTATGTTCTTTGGAAACAACTACCTGCCCTCTTCTTTCAGGATACATTATATAGCCACAACCAATTGTATTAAATAGTATAAGCAAAGCTAATGAATATATAACAAGTCTTTTAGTCATTTCAAATCCTACATTTTTTTTCGTTAATAAAATTTATTATGCCCCTAAAATTCAAACAAATACGAAACCATAAACGCCCAAGAATCAGCATGCTTAACCCATTTATCCCTCCTTCCAACTCCAGCGAATCCATCGGCTTTTTTAGCATATCTTTCCCAAACCCTGGCAACATCAATCATTAGCCCAAAGTCAAATTTATATCCAATAGACAATTGCGTTAAATAGCTTGTATAGCTATGGTAACTCTTTTCATCATCAAATTTTGTTGTATTTGAAAATATAAAATGCCAATTCTCAAAAATTAATGGCAAGAAAGCCGTAAAATATGTTACATTTCTAGAGTCCATTCCATCATAATTATCAAGATATGCAACTTCAACAAATGGCAGGAAATTTACGCCATATGGCAGCTCAAATAGGTATTCCACACCGGCAACCAAGCCTTTTTCCGCCTTTTCTTTATCTAAATCAACATCCAGGTATCTAAATCCAACATTAAAAGATAGATTATCAAATTTTCCGTCAAACGTTATAGAAAAGTTATTTAATTTTTCAGTATTGCCAGCTCCGCCATCAGATTTATCCCTTCCCATAGATCTAAACATTGTATTGCTTAGTCCTGTTGTGTCATCAAAAAAGGCGTTAAATGTTATATTGCCAAACGGCAGTAGAGCGGCGATATATCCGCCAATCTTCTCTGTAAGTTCATACTCTTCAGGCATAGATACGCCATATATACCGCTAAATCTAGATTTATCAAAAGCGCTGCCAAATGTTGGATTAATTTTACCTAAGCCAACTGCCAAATTTCTATTTTTATACCCAACATTTAAAGTTTCAACTCCAAGTCCATAGCTCCAAGATTGAAATCTTCTTTTAACATGGTTTTCCCTTCCATAAAAATCACTATTCAAAGCATTTCCAACAATATATCCTGGATTTCCAGCGTATGCATCGCCAGTATACAATCTGTCATTAACAGGTCTCAAAAACCATTTTGTTTCAGCAAAAAACCCTTCCGTTAGTCTTAGTCTCATTAAAGATTCAAAAGAAAAATAAGCATTAGTTCTATTTTCACCCTGCTGAATCTTTTCACTGCTATTCGTAAAGCTGTCAACATAGAATTCATTCAAAATCCGGCCTTCAATTTTAGGAAAGCTTTCCATTTTTGTTGCAGCAGGTTTATATGAAGTTTGTCTACCAGATGAAATTTGTCTAACACTCGGCTGAGCAGGCACACCATCATCTTCATATATATCAGCATCATAGTCTTCAGCCATAGCTGGCAACGCAAAACATAACAATAACATGCTTAAAATATATTTAATACAATTATTTTTCATTTAGACTCCTTATATATTAATTTTCCTTGGTTGAAACTTTTCAAGCCAAAAATACAACAATAACTTAGTTAGTAAAACACCAGAAAATAATGATGCAAATATACCAATTCCAAGAACTAGAGCAAATCCCCTAACTGGACCGCTGCCCAAAATATATAATATAATAGCTATAAGCAAAGTTGTAATATTTGAATCAAAAATTGTGGCCCAGGCAAAATCAAATCCACTCAAAATAGAATTATATACCTTGCCGCTTTTCCTATATTCTTCCCTTATCCTTTCATATATCAAAACATTAGTATCTACCGCCATGCCTATAGACAATACAATTCCGGCAATTCCAGGCAAAGTAAGAGTAGCATTCAATAGCGACAATGCAGCCAAAGTGATTACTAAATTCATTATTAAAGTAAAATTTGCAACTATACCAAAGAATTTATAGAGCAAAATCATGAATACCAGCACAAAAACTATTCCAAGTGCGCATGCCTGTAAACCGCTTCTAATTGAATCCTGGCCTAAAGATGGACCAACCACCCTTTCTTCAATTATTTCCAATGGAGCAGGCAATGCGCCAGCCCTCAATAACAGTGCAACCTGATTAGCTTCTTCTGTAGTAAAATTACCAGAAATTATACCGCTGCCACCCAAAATTGGACCATTTATCCTAGGTGCAGTTACAACCTCATTATCAAGAACTATAGCCAAAATCCTGCCAACTCCCTTTTTTGTAATCTCAGCAAACTTTTTAGCGCCAAGACTATTAAATTTAAAAGCGACAGCCGGTTTCCCTTCGCTAAATGTAACATTAGCATCCTGCAGCAAATCTCCATTTAAAATCACGTTCTTATCTATATAATATTCATAATTGCCATTCATCTCCTTTAGCTTTTCAACATTAGGCGGCAAAGCTGAATCATTAGCTACGTTCATATTAACAAAATGGAAGGTCATCTTGGCAGTTTTTCCTAAAACAGCCTTTAGTTCATCAGGGCTCTCCATTCCAGGCACTTGAAGCAAAATTCTATCCCTGCCCTGCGCCTGTATTATTGGCTCTTTTGTGCCAGTTTCATCAATCCTTCTCCTAACTATTTCTATTGATTGTTGCAGCAACTTATATTTTATCGCATTTAAAGAAGATTTATCATATTTTATAGACAAATTATCATCAGAATCCTTTTCAACCACTAGATCAGGATTAATCTTCTTAAGTATTTTTTGTATTTCCTTGTTTTCTTTTTCACCAGTTGTTGCCAAATATATATAGTTTTCCTTTTTCTCTCCAACAACGTTTAATCTCATTCTAGGAATAACCCTTATTCTATTTTTCCTAAACTCATCCCTTAATTCAGCAACAGTTGACTTTAGCTGTTCCTTAATATAATCATCATAATCTATTTTAAGCAAAATTTGAGATCCGCCCTTCAAATCAAGTCCTAAATGCACCCTATTGCTAGAAAAAATTCCAAAATTAAAAAAGTTACCAAGACTTATAAGTATGCTAAACAAACATACTGCGAGAACAAAAATTACCTTTGTTTTAGAAAAATTCATTTTAAACTATAAAATTTTAACAATTAACTACTACTTTATAAACTCTTAATTAAAATTCAATAAAAAAAATTGAGTATAATGCTAATTATATTTAATATATTTTACTCTATACTCTTAAAATACTTAACAGTTTTTACCTTCAATTCATTAGTAGCCTCTTCATCACAAACAATTATAGACTTTTTATGCATTTGCAAAGCGCTAATTGTTGACGCCTGAGTTACTGGACCTTCAATAGCATCACGAACAGCATTAGCCTTAGCCAACCCAGTAGCAACTATAAGAACCTCTTCAGCATCCATAATTGTTCCAATTCCAACCGTTAATGCAGTCCTCGGCGTCAGCTTTATATTATGGTTAAAAAACCTTGAATTATCCTTAATTGTTGTAGAATTTAATGTTTTTATTCTAGTTCTTGAAGCCAGAGAAGAATATGGCTCATTAAAAGCAATATGTCCATCGCTTCCAACACCGCCAAGAAACAATTTAATTCCGCCATATTTCCTAATCTTCTCCTCATATTTTTCACACTCTTCAACAGGATTTTCAGCCATACCATTCAAAATATTTACATTACTTTCCTTTATATTAATATGTTGAAAAAAATTGTTCCACATAAAATAGTGGTAGCTTTGCTTATTTTCAGGCAACAGGCCAATATATTCATCCATATTAAATGTAACGACATTCTCAAATGAAACAATTCCTTTTTTATACATTTCTATTAGTTCCTTATATATAGCCAAGGGAGTTGAGCCAGTTGGCAATCCCAAAACAAATGGTTTACCCTTGGTCGGACCAAAACTATTTATTCTATTAACAATATAATTTGCAGCCCATAACGCACAATCATTATAGCTTTCTTTAATTATAACTCTCATAAACCCCACAAAAATTTATATAGTGATAATATAAATTTATCTATTTAAAAATTCAATAAATATAAAATTTATAGTGCTTTATAAATGCTACACATCAAGTTTAAAATTCATTTCATCACATCCGCCATTTTTTGAATCTATAGCCTGTTTATATGTTGCATCGGCCGAACCATCAAAATTTCCATACCCATCTTCAATATCAATATTTTCTATACATAACCCCCTAATTGATCCTGAGTCATATAATCCATCATCCATTTTTTCATCAATAGCCAGGGCTATCTTACCAGGTATAAAGCCGTTATATTTAGAAGCCAAATCTAAAACATTGGAATTAAGTCCTTTTTGATAATTGCCTTCATAATTATCATCCGCATATGCAAAACGATAAAAAGTATTTTTAATAACATTAGACATTTTTCCACCTTTAGTAATATCAAAATCAAGATTATCAATATCGTAATCCATTATACCTTCCTTATCCAAATCAAAAAACACAGCCTCGCTTGCTCTCAAATATCTTTTATAATTAGCATCATTTTCAAAATCATATCCATAATTCTGACTATTTGATCCAATTTCACCACTATTAGTTGGATCTCCCGGCAATTTCCCCCTAGCAGCATAGTAACTCATTACACCCTAT
>CALXSC010000069.1 GCA_944391025.1 uncultured Rickettsiales bacterium | reverse complement strand
ATGTAGAAAGTTGGAATAATAAATTAAGAAGTAATTTAAGTAAATTAAACAGAGACACACAAAGATTTCCAAAGAGCAAAAAAGCTCTTGAAGATAGTATTTGGTTGTTGGCTAATAGGGAGTTTGTAGTAGGTATCATTTTTTGACAGTCTCCAATAATTAGAATAAAACTTGAATTTTATTTTAAAAACATATATTGTGGAGAAATAAAATAGATAAAAAATGTTGAATATGAATTCTTTAGAAAGTTTAAATGGGATTGGATTATTAATTATGTTATCAGTAAATCCTGGGGATCTTGAGGAACATTTCCCTGATTATTTTAAAGCATTAAAAGACATGCAGACATTTATGGAATCAAATGGAAGAAAAAAGGGTGCATTTATATATGCCGATGAAATATTTTCAAAATTTGAAGAACTAAAGGACATACAGCAAATATCAATGTATCCAAATCAGCCGCTTGATTTTTCAAGCGTTACTCAACCAGCAAAGATTATACTGCATGATATAACCGGCAAACATTTTGCGGCAGCATACATAGAAGGAAATGACATATATGTATTGGATTCATTGCCCGACCATACAAAATGGTTGATTAATCCTGAAATAAAGGTTCACAATATACCAGTACCGCTACAGGATTCTAATGACTGCGCAATAAATACGGCTGTAAATCTAAAAGCCATTAATAGCATAGTTGAAATATATAAAAGCTCAAAAATTAAAGATGAAGAAATTTTTCAATTAAGACTTATATACAAGGATGTAATGACCCATAACTTTATAAAATTCGTCCTATCAGACCAAAAAGCAGTGCCAGTTTCTAAGCATGAGTTTGAAAATTTAGAAGCCATGCTAATAAGTGTCGTATATGACATATCGCCAGACAGTGAACTCCCTGCAAAAATAATAGGCGATTTAAGAGGGGGTGCAAAGCTTGAAGATTGTATTGCAGATTTAGATAAAACAATATCAAAAATTCTTCAAAGCTACACAGCAATATTAGAAAATTGTGAACAGAGATGCGAATTAGATTCAATGATTGAAGACAGTGAATTAAATGACTACACAATAGAAAAATTTAAATCAAAAAAAGAAATTAGCGATGAATTTGATATGCAATCAATATCTGATGAACCATGTGAAGTTAACCAAAGTTTGCAAGAACCAAAAGCAGCAATATTAACAATAGATAGTGATATTATTGAAGACATTAAGATGTTTAGGTCCATAGAATCAAAAGTTAATCCTTATAATAGGCATTCATCCGAAATAAATATAGAAAATATAGCCGATGAAAGCGAATTGGTTGATAAAATATTAGAAATTAACTCAAATGATAGGAGTTTTGCTAAAGATATTTTAGCAAATATAGAAATGGCAATTGAAGTCAATTCAAAATATACAGATAGAGAAACAGCAAGAAAGAATGCGATAAAAGAAACAAAAGCAATGTTAGAAATTTAAAATCTATCTTTGTCTTTGTTTGTTATGCTGTCGCCCAAGTCCACGTGCTTGGGCCTCTAACATACTAACCCAAAAACCCTTGTGCGATTTACTATTTAAAGCCTGCGCCCTTCCAAGTATTTGGGATAACTGGTCACCAAGTATAAGAGACGTCCAAAATCCTATCGGTTTAACTATGCCAACAACCTTAGCATCTTCCTCATAGTTGACCGTACTCATCCTTTCTTCAAATTCATCATTCATCCTTTGAACGCCCTGAAGATTAAATTGTTCTCTTTCTTGCTTCTTTTCCTTTTTCTGATCCCTTAGAAGTTCTTCATCTTCTTTCTTATATACAACAACATTGGTTTTAGGTGCAAGTTTATTAGTTCTGTTATCCTTTTTCTTCTTTAAATATATCATGGAGAAAAAAAGAATGACTAAATAAAAAATAATTCTTATGACAATTATTATTGTTAATATCATTATTGATATTATTGATATTGGTACTATAGCCTCTACAATTTTTTCAACAATATCTGATTCCACTATATTTATTTACAGATTAAACTCACTTCAATAATAAACAAATAATATAATTTGTCAAATAAATTATTACAGCCTTTGCTAATTTAATTAAATATTTATAGCCAACAAAATCAGGAAAGATGATATTTTAAAAATTATACTTGAATTTATAAAATAAATCAATTAAAAGTTGTATTATATATTTTTTTGATATATATTTAAGCTAGAATTTATTAATTTATATTTTTTAAAATGGATGAAGAAGAAATAATAAATAGAGCGATAGGAGCAAGGATCCTAATCTTTAGAAAAAGTAGACAATTGACTAGAACTAAACTAGCCAAAATACTTAATATAACCCAACAACAATTAGACAAATACGAAAAGGGAATAAATAGAATATCGGCAGCTAAACTAGCAATGATATCAAAAAAGTTTAAGATAGACATATCATATTTCTATAATGACCTATTGTTAGATATAGCCACCGAAAACAGTGAAATAGCAAAGGAAAACATAAATTTGTTATTATCATACTATTTAAATATAAAAAAAACAGAAGGCAAATATCTTATAGTTGCCCTAACAAAAGAGCTAGCCGAAAACCAATAATTAGTATAAATTTACTAAATGCAATTAATTGCTAAATAATAAAATTATTTAGTTTAAAAATTACAAATCAATACAATACTGAGCTAATATATGAAACGGTGAAGATGTACACTGGGTTCTGTTATGATAATCATTAATCTAGGATTACAATTACTTGCAACCTCAATCTACCTACCTTCGCCTTACGTGAGAGTCGCTCTATAATTATAAATAACCATAGACGGCTATGTTTGGTATTTCACCTAGTGGGGTTTGTCTATGAAAAAGTATTCCTACTATCATGATAGGAGCTTACCCTATCTTATCACCCTTACCCTTGCGGGCGGTTTATTTTCTTTAAACACTATTCCCTGCCCTTACGGACGGCGGTCTCTCTCCGCCACTATTCTCTCATGGAGCCCAGACTTTCCTCTCGCCTTCATATTAACACCTTTTGCAAAGTGTCAGAAAGACCAGCGATTATCCTCTTCACCATATATGATAATAAAGCAAATATTTTAATTAGTCAAGATTTATATATTTAAATTTTATATAACTTACTGACTAATAATTTAGAGTCGCCGTGTAATATTTTAATACTTTAAATACTGGCACTCTTTTAAAATATTAATTGTTTATTGTGGGTTGGATGATTTAAAAATCAATAGAAATTAAATAGGCTATAAAATACTTTACTTTTATTAAATTTATATTAAATTAGATAAATGTTATCAACAATTAAAGGTAAAAAAATGGAAGAAATAGTTTCATTATGTAAAAAAAGAGGTTTTGTATTTCCTAGTTCTAGTATTTATGGTGGACTACAAGGGGTATATGACTTCGGGCCTTTAGGGGTTGAATTAAAGAATAATCTTAGAAACGCTTGGTGGAAATCAATGGTCTATGAAAGAGATGACGTTGAGGGTTTAGATTCTGCAATTTTAACAAATCCATTAACATTAAGACATTCTGGACACGAAAGCACTTTTACAGACCCATTAGTTGACTGCAAAGACTGTAAAAAAAGAATGAGACAGGATAATCTTGCCGTTCCGGGACAATGTGATTACTGCGGTTCAAAAAATTTAACCGAACCAAGGGCTTTTAATCTTATGTTTAAAACAAATGTTGGTCCAGTAGAGGATGGAACTAGTTTTGCATATCTAAGGCCGGAAACAGCCCAGGGTATTTTTACAAACTATAGAAATGTACTGGACACTACATCCAAAACATTGCCATTCGGTATAGCCCAAACTGGCAAAGCTTTCAGAAACGAGATAACTCCAAAAAATTTTTTATTTAGAGTTAGAGAATTTGAACAGATGGAAATGGAATTCTTTGTAGAACCTGGCACTGATGAAGATTGGCACAGATATTGGCTAGAAAAAAGATACCAATGGTGGCAAGACCAGGGTATAAAAAAAGAACACCTCAAGCTGCAGCCGCAGACCAAAGAGGAACTAGCCCACTATTCAAAGGCAACTACAGACATTCTATATAAATTTCCGCACGGATTTGATGAAATAGAAGGTGTTGCAAACAGACAGGATTTTGATTTGGGTTCACATACAAAAAATCAAGAAGAATTTAAACTGAATGCACACGTTTTAGAGAACAAAGATTCCAATACCAAGCTTAATTATCAAGACGTTATAAACAAAAAGGACTACATACCATTCGTTATAGAACCATCTGCAGGTCTTGAAAGGGGAATCTTAGCCATAATAGTTGAAGCATACATAAAAGAAGACCTTGGCGACGGAAAAGAACGAATAGTAATGAAGTTCAAAAAACACCTAGCCCCTGTAAAGGTTGCAGTTATTCCACTAGCTAAAAATAATGAAAAAATTGTAGCAAAATGCCATGAAATCAAAGAAATGCTGCAAAAATTAGGCATTGGAAGAATAAGATATGAAGATACAGGAAATGTTGGCAAGGCCTATAGAAGAAACGATGAAATCGGTACGCCATTATGTATAACCGTTGATTTTGAAACTTTTGAAAAAGAACCAGAAAGCGTAACAATAAGAGACAGAGACACAATGGAGCAGATAAGAGTCAATGTTAGCGATTTAAAATCATATATTTTGAATTACTTTGCAGAATAATTTAAATGTCCCCTACTAACTTAATTAGTAGGGGTTTAAAAAATACTTATATATTTGTTAAATATCAATCAATTTTACAATACCTTGAATACATTCTATTTTATTTTCTATCGCATAATCGTAATCTTTATTATCACAACTAAATCTAAAATTTCCTTCAACATAGGAGCCGTCATCAATTTTTTTATCTATTTTTTCTACGATTTTTGGATTCATAGCGCCTCCATTTGTTGTAATCCAAAAAAATATTCCATTTGGCATTTTATATTCAAAATCATTAATATCAGAAGTAGTACGATCTATATATGTATAAAATCCATTAAATACCATATTCTTAAAAGCATTTGATCTTGGCATATTTTTTCCTGCAGGACCGTAATCCGAAGACACATTATATGGTTTAAAATCAATTAAACCTTCAGTAAACAAATCAACAAACGGACCAGATCTCCAAGTTACATTTATCCCCGCATATTCTCCAGAAAAAGTATCTGAACTTGGTTCGTCAGATATTCTGCTAGTTCCTCTATAATGTCTTCCTATTATACCATCATTATTAATATCGCCAGGCAATTTATTTTTTGCTGCTTTAAAAATATATAATGCTTTTCTATATGAATCTATTTCATTTGCTAAACTTCTTATTTTAGCGCTCTCAATCAAACTCGCCCCGCCTGTTACACCTGCAACAAGCAAACCTATTATTATTAATACTATTGATAATTCTATTAGAGAAAAAGCTAAAGCTTTTGATATTTTTTTATTTTGATTATTTTTTGGGTTTTTTAAGTTATTAACCCCCCCCCCGAATTTTAGAGAATTTTGTCATATCATTTTATGTTGTTATGTAATTATATTATTTAGCATATGTAAATAAAAGCAAGAAAAAATTACAAAAATAGGACCGTTTTATGGTCCTATTTTGAATTAAATGTTTTATAGCAGTTTCACTTATCATTTTCACTATCTAAGCCTATCTTGCACTTCAAGTCTCGCTCCTTGTAGTCGCTTCGGCACTTCGCCCAACGACAAGCTACCGATTGTGAGCAAGCCTGTCGTCAGGGCGAAGTTTGCCGCTGAGCTGAAAGCGAAGGTGCAAGGAATAAAATTTTAAATCGCCTAAAGCTTTTTTGTGCAAGCGGCTTATATAGTAAAAATGATAAGTGAAACTGCTATAAAATTAAAATACTGTGCTACTAAAAATCATAATCAGAGCAACAACTGGTGCGGTTAAAGTTAAACCGTCAACCCTATCCATAATACCTCCATGTCCTGGTATTATATTCCCGCTATCCTTTACTCCAAAAGTTCTTTTAAATTTTGATTCAACTAAATCGCTAGCCTGCTCAACAATAGCCAGTATTCCGCTTAAAATTATAAAAAATGAAGCGCTTTCTTTAAAAATTACAGAACTTAATAGCCCAACAAACATGCTGGCCAAAACACCGCCTATTAATCCAGACCATGTCTTATTTGGACTAATTGAAGGAGCCAGTTTTGGTCCCTTAACTGTTTTGCCAACTATAAGACCTGCTATATCAGTAGCCCAAACGACTAGAAACAGCCAAAGAACTATATCGGCACCATTTGCAGCATTTCTAATATAGACAAGTGAACCACTAGGCAGAATTATATAAATTAAGCCTAATATTCTCCACATATTAGTCTCTTCTTCAGTTTTTACAATGGTAATCCATTCAAAAGCCATCAAAATTGCCATAGTTATAACGAATACAGTAAAAACTATCTTTGAGCTATATATAATAAAAATAGCTATAGGTATTAGAACTATAGCGGATATAAATCTAGTTCTTAAATAGTCCGGCAAAAGATTAATGAATTTTTTGAAGAAATTTTCAGTGTTTTTAATAATTTTCTCTGAATTTTCTTCAATATTTTTTATTTCAGTTTTAACCTCACTAACTATTTCTTTTACTTCTTCCTTAACTTCAACAGCTTCTTCGTTAACTTTTTCATTCATTTCCTTTTTAGCTTCTGTTTTTTTATTTTTTAATTGTCCCACCATACCTTCTCTCCCTTTTTTTGAAATTATTAATAATATCACTTAATAATTCTTTGCTGAAATCAGGCCAAAAAACATCAGTGAAATAAAATTCCGAATACGCTATTTCCCATAATAAAAAATTACTTATTCTAAACTCGCCTCCTGTTCTTACTACTAAATCAGGATCCGGAATATCTCCATAATATAAATTTTCTTTAAAAATTTTATCGTCAATATCATCAACTTTTAAAGTTCCATCTTGCACTTTTTTGGCAATCTTTTTTACTACATCTAAAACTTCAGTCCTGCCGCCATAATTAAAGGCAATGTTAACCTGTAAAATGTTATTATTCTTGGTATTTTCTTCAATCTTTTTGACCTTTTCAATTATGTCTTTATCAACATTATTTTCAATACCAATAGCCTTAACCCTTATACCATTTTTATTAAATTCCTTTTCTTTTGATGACAAGTATTCCCTTAATAATGACATTATATCATTTATTTCGCTGGGGTCTCTTTTCCAATTTTCAGTAGAAAAAGCATAAACGGTCAAATATTTTATACCAAAATCAATACACCAATTTATAGTATTGCCTAATGTATCAGCTCCAGCCCTATGTCCATTTTTTATACTTAGACCCCTGCTCTTCGCCCATCTTCTATTGCCATCCATTATAATGGCCAAATGTTTTAACTCCTTCAAGTTTTCAGCCATATTGAATTATATTTTTAATATTTCATTTTCCTTCTCAGAAACCAATAAATCATTCTTCTTTATATATTCATCTGTTAAAGTCTGAATTTTATCTCCGAATTTCTTTATTTCATCTTCAGAAAATTCATCTTTTCTCTTTTTGACTTCATCCAAAGCATCCCTTCTATCATTTCTAATAGATACTTTTTTATCTTCACTATATTTTTTAATAAGTTTAACAAGTTCTTTTCTTCTTTCCTCAGTTAATTTTGGAACGTTTATTCTAATTATCATCCCTTCAACCTTTGGAGAAAATCCTAAATTGGCAGCAGTTATAGCCTTGTCAATAGGATTAACCATAGCTTTATCCCATGGCTGGATTGTGATTGTTGAAGAATCAGTAACTGATACGTTTGCAATCTGGTTTAAAGGAACGAAATTTCCATATGATTCCACCCTAACAGCGTCCAGCAAATTAGGAGTTGCTCTACCAGTTGATACACTATTTAAGTCTTTTTTTAAAGCCTGAATGGCTTTTTCCATGTTCTCTTTTGTTTTATTATATATAATATCCATTTCCATTAATCACAAAATATTTATCTAGATATAATTTAAATTAATTAATGAAAGTGTCAACAAAAAAAACAACTAACTTTTATTAGCAAACCAATATAAAAAGAATTTGACGATATAAAAAAACCAAATAGAATATTCTCGTAGTTAATAATCAATATTAAAATGTTTCTTAATAAAATGCTTAATTTAATAAAAACCTATAAATCAACCCTTATACTCCTATCCTCAATAATATTAGGAATATCGGTAGGAATTGTATTCAAAGAAAAGGCTAAAATATTTTTACCATTGGGCGATATATTCATAAACCTAACATTCACAATAGTAATACCGCTAATATTTTTTAGTGTAAGTTCATCAATAGCCAATATAATAACCCTAAGAAATACAAAAAAGACATTAGTTTCATCACTTTTAGTTTTTTTAACAATGTCACTTACAGCAACAATTTTTATGTTGATATCAGTAAAGCTATTTCACCCAACACATAATATAAATATACACCTTCCAAAGGTAGTAAGCATAGAAAAAGTAAGCATTTTTGAAAACTTTGCTTCAATGTTTACCGTATCAGATTTTAATAAAATTTTATCAAAGGATGCAATATTGCCACTAATTATATTTTCAGGCTTGCTAGGACTGGCGGTTAAAGTTCTTGGCAAAAAAGGAGAAACAGCAAAGGAAGCTTTAAATAGTGGGGCTATAGTTATGTATAAAATGATAGATTTTTTAATGTATTACGCACCTGTTGGATTATTTGCATGTTTCGCAGCATTTTTTGGTGCTTCAAGTAAAAATTTGCTTGATCCAATGATAAAAACAATCGCAATATTCTATATCTCAGCAATAACATTTGGAGTGGTATTTTATACATTATGCGTTTATTTGTCGGCTGGCTATGAAGGTGTTAAAGCAATGAAATATTTGCTAATACCAACAACAATGGCATTTGCAACGCAGAGCAGTTTAGCGACGCTACCTTCAAGTTTTGAAGCGGCAGGAAAAATAAATATACCAAAAAGCGTTTCAAACCTGACTCTGCCACTGGGCTCAATAACACATTTGGACGGTTCGTCAATGGGAGCCATAATAAAAATAGCATTTTTATTCAGCATTTTTGGCATTACAATGGCTGGCAGTGATTTTTATTTCAGTGCTTTTCTATTTGCAATATTTATAAGTCTATTATCATCTGGAATACCTGGCGGAGGTTTGATTCTTGAAACTTCTATAATAACTTTCTATAATATTCCACCAGAATCTCTACCAATATTAATCCTATTGAACTATTTGATAGACCCAATGATCACACTATTAAACGCTACAGGAAATGTTATAGCAGCGATGGTAACCACAAGAATAGTAAAGGGAAAGGGATGGATATATAGAAAAGAAATTGAAGAAGATACAGTATTAAAAATATACAAATAAATTACAGGATAAATAGGGAGACTCTATGGCAGAAAACATTACTAGAAATGAACAGATAATGTTAAATAGCGGCATTGTATTTCCAGAGGGTATGATGGAAAGGATAGCAATGCTAACAACCAAAAAAGCGGTACTTGATGAATTAATGAATTATTTTGCTGGCAATATGGTTCAAGTTCAACAGTTTGTTAATTTAAACATATTGACAGTTGCTCAAAAATTGTATTTTCTTAATTATTTCTTTAGCGATACTAAACAAAATAAAAAAAATAGGAAAGACTATCCAAATTTATTAGGCGAATACCAAACTCTAAAAAGCGAAAACAAAAAATATAAAAAAAAGCTTGGCGGAATTGATATTAAGGCTATAGAAGCCGATATTGAAGAAACAAATAATGGCAAAAAATTATCAGACATCATATCGGATGCGCATAAAATAGTCGCACAAACAACAGATGACGGCAGACAATTAAAGACAAATTCCGAAACAGCCAAACAGGAACAACTAGATATATCAGCAGCTACATCAAAGCCCCAAAAAACAGTCAGTTTGTCTAAAACTCCACAGGAGATAGCCGAGCTATTAAGAGCTGAACTTATAGGAATTTCTGGCGTTGATGCGAATATAAAAAAATTTAATATTTTAAATGGATATTTTTCAGAAGATATTGGTAGGTTTTCTATAATCACTGATCTTGTAAGGTTAAATATTTTAAATGAAAAAGAAGCTGTTCTTCTTTTGTATCCCCATTTTAATATAAAACAAAAAAGCAATAGAAAGACATATCCAGGTTTAGCAAATACATATAAAACTCTCAAATCAAATCTAGATAGTACTTTTATAAATTCAAAGGGTGGAATTGAGTATGAAATATTAAAAGAGCATATAATGCAGGACGTATCAGCATCATCAAATGATGTTGAATCTGAAGCTGTTTTGCTTGAACGCCAAAGAAAAGCTGAGGAATTTGAAAGGGAAATACAAAAAATCACAGAAAGATATGATGGATTATTTTCTGTTGCTAGAAGACTTGACGAATCCTATAGAGATACGATTAAAAGTGAAAACTTCAATATAATGATTACCGCTATAGTGTCTGAAATCCCAAATATTGAAGACCAAACTATAAAAAATCTCTATAAATCAACGCTAGATAAGTTAAATAATGTTTTGGCTTCCATAAATCCTGAAAATCAAAATGATAAATATAAATTCATATTAATAAAAACTTTTATTACAAAATATTTTAATGAGAATCCAGAAGATTTACATATTTTAAATAATTTGATTGATGAAAATCTGGACGGAATCTCAGAAAGATTAAATGCTGTATTAATAAAAATGGATTCCCAATCCTATAATCTAAATAGCCTGTTTGAAAAAATAGTAGATAATTTAAAATATAAAAAAGACACCGCAGTTCATACTGATGTTATAGACCAGATTGGAGCAACCGTAAGAATATTTGAAACAGTAGCGGATTCTCTTGAGTTAGATAGATACTCAGAGGGCAATATTAGAACAGTATTTTCAAAGTCATTTATTAGCGCATTTGAAAAAGTATTAAATAGCGCGAATTCATTTAATTCATATTTAGAAAACGAAAGGTTGGAGAAACTAAGAAAAGGCCTAAATCCTGTAATATTTAAAGAGATTATTGAGATATTAAAAAAATATAATGGCAATTCTAATGACTTTGATTTCCAAAAATCAAAAGATTTTCTACATAATATGGTGCTATTCAGAACAATTGAAAAATTTAGTTCAAGCGATGTAATAAAATTACTTAATTTACCATTCTCATTCAGCGGAAATTCACAGGAAGAAACAAAACAAATACATGATACATTTTCAATTTTCTTAGCAAAGGATGACCTGCATATGATAAATAACTTTATAAAACTTAAGTTATTTGCTGACGAAAGCTTTAGGGCTATGTTGCAAACTGTAGCAAGATACAACCTGTCCGATACAACTGAAAACGCTGTAAAAACAATATCAGAGATGGTAAATAGTTCAAACGACCAGACCCTTATAAGATATGCTGTAATATCAGAAAGAATCTTAAAAAGCAATAATTTGTCAAAGGGCTTAAAGAATTATCTACTGGGACTAGCAAGGGAAAAATCAAAAAAAGAAAAAGCTTTAATTGAAATGATTGATGAAACAACGGACTTTATTTCTGGCACGTTGACAGAGAGAAATAAACATTCAAAGGCAAATCAAGCGTATCTATTCTATAAATTTTTAATGGAAAATAGAGATATATTCGCGCCAGAAATAGCTGATAAGCCATTGTCATATATAAGTCCAAATAAAGAATACGTGAATGGACATGGCAATCCACTTTTTGAAGATCTGATTCTTAAGGATAATAATTTTTATAGTAAAATTGAAAAAATAAAAGATTTCTGCAGAGAGAATGGTCAATCAACCTTCTTGTTTGAGGAATATCTTGAAAGAAAATCTAATTTTCTAAATCCAAATTCAGAAATTTTAACATCTTCTGGGGAATTATCCGAACTTTTAATAGAATCATTGCAAAATGGATATGGCAGAATGGACAGCAGCATAAAGGGAGAAGTAGCCGAACTAGATGATAATCAATTAGACATATTTACAAAGGAAATAAAAGATATAGATTCTTCTGAAAGAATGTTGGACGATAAAAAACTATATGCAAGATGGCTTTCCAATTTTAACCAATATTTAAACAGCCTCCCAGAAGGGCTGGATGACGTAGAATACCACACAATTCAAAATCCATATTTTCAAGCTATTATGAACTCTAAAAATATGGGAACAGCAAACCAATCAAAAGATTTGGAAGGAATATTAAATAATAAAAATTTTCCTATAATATTTGAACAACTGCCGAAGATCTATCAGACAAATATAGTTGATCTAATTTTTAGTCAAAAGATGAAAATAACATCGGATGCAAAAACTAATTTATCGCTAAAATTCATTGCAAATGATGATGTGGATTTTGAAAATAAGCATGAGGCTCTAGCCTTAGAATTTATTATATCAAACTTCAATAGCAATAACGAGAGCCTGAACCAAAATATAGCAAAAGAACTATTAAAAACCGGCGAGTCTTTCTATGATATAGTTGGTGAGATTTCAAAAAATCCAAAACAATTTTCTAATTTTTCAGCATCCATATTTAAAAATGATGAAATAAAGAATTATATTTTGGCACCAAAATTCTTATATATAATAAGAACGCTTCAAAAATCACAACTAAATGTATTTAGTAATGATTTTGCAAAATCGGAGCTCTATAATACTTTAGATGCACATGAAAAGCAAGCAGTTATTGATAGTGTATTAAAGAATCCAAATATAGAAAACAATTCATTTGAGTTGATAAATAGATTATTTATTGCAGATTCAAATAGAACTAGAGATGAAATTAGAGATGGGGTTGCCATGGTTATGGACCAAAACATGATATCACTCCTTACAAAAAATAAAAATTTTGAAGGTTATTTAATGAACATAGATGCAGCCCTCGTTAATTCATCGTCATTTGATATATTATTGACCGTAATGGATGGTCTGCAGTTTAATAAAGAAGGCTATTTTAATATAGTATTTTCAAGACTAAAAGAAATTAGAAAAACCGCTAACGAAACACTAACCGCTAAAATAAACAACATATTTAAAGCAAGGGTTAATATGCTGCCTGTCAACATACAGGATAATTTTATGTCCGCTCAAACTAAATTGAACCATGTATATGATTATATAACAGCAGAGTTGGAAAAACCAGAAACGAATGCGGTCAGCGTAATAGCCCGTGAAATTAATAAATTTAATCCAGAAACCGATTCTGATACTTTAGAAATATTCTTTAAAAAAATGGCCAAACATAGACAGGCAATGGCATTTTTTAATAATATTTTCATGAAAAAACCATATACGCATTTATATTCAAAAGGATTTGTAGCCTTTATAGACAACATCTCTGATCCAAAAATAAAATCATCCATAATATCAGAAGTAGTTAAGTCAAAGCTTTTAAATAAAAAAGATGCAGCATTTATAATAAACTTTTGGGAAAAAGTAATATCTAACGAGGAGATATTAACCTCCAGCATACTTTCAAATATATTATCCAATATAAATTCAATTCAGCAGTCAGAAAAAAATGATAGGTCTGAGAATATTAGATATTTTGCAATAAAAAATCTATTATCAAATTATGAAACGTCGCCGGAACCAATTGCTATAGATGAAGCTGCAAAAAATATAAAAATTGATATTGCTTCTGAAAAATCGCTAGAATTTTTAGATTTGATTTCCAGTTCACCAAAGGCATTTAATTATTTTATAAATAATATTGGTGAAGATACATTGCTAAAAATTATAAAAAATTCTTCAGCAGCACAAACTCTGGCAAGAAATAATACAATAGATTCAAACAAGTCTCTAATAACCATGTTGACAAAAAAGAGATTATTTAAAAAACCTATTATTTCAAAAATAAATGAAGGTGAAAGAAATAGCTTCTTTATGGCATTCGCTTCTTCCGCAAAGCTCAGTAGAGATACGCAGGATTTAATAATTAAGCAATATCCTAAAAACTCTACAGTAAAAGGAGAGATTATAAACCTATTATCAAGAAATGCCAATGCTTCACAGCAGCGTAACACTAGAAGCAGCGGTCCAACTACCAATACTGAAGATTATGTTGAATCTGCTTCAAGGTCCCCTATAGCTCCAACTTCCAATATATCAGGCGAAGTAAGAAATATTAGAAACCTTTCAGAATCTCAACTATTTGAATTAGCAAGGTCATCAAATAGTATTGAAGATTCACAATTTTTATTAAATTCGTATGGAAAAATAAAACAAAATATGAAAAACGATTTTATATATGTTTTAGGAAGATATTCATATGTTAACCTATCAATCTCTAAGGCTGCATACGATTTAATGGCAGATTCACATAGCAAGTTTGCCTTTGTTGTAAACCTGACCCAGAACCCAAATACAAAAAATGATAAAGAAATATTAGACTTTATAATGTCAAAATCTGAAGAGCTTTCAAAGGTTGAAGATAAAAAATTATTAGAAGATTTATTAGTTGGCTTGGTTGGTCAAGAAACTATAGTAAAAGATAAAAGGCTATGGAGAGAGTTTATCAGACCAGGACGAACTAGCACACAAGCACTTCATGAGCACCCATAAAAATTTATTAAAAAAAATCTAACAATTCAAAAATTGTTAGATTTTTAATTTAATTATTTCTTAATTAGAAAGGTTTCTTTTAGCCGATTGGCTATTTTATACGAATTCCCAGCCCCCATAACTACTACTGCAAATCTTTTATCCCTATTTGATTTTATTATATCTACAACTTTGTCTATAACTTTTTCATAGTCTTCAATATAATCAATATTCCTATTATTTAAAAGTTTTACAACATCTATATCATCCATAAAACTTTCCCTTGATTTATAGATTTTTGTAACTATAGGATACTCAGCCAACAATAGTGCTTTTCTATATTCCTCAGTATTATTTTTAATTCTAGAAATTAAATGTGGTTCAAGAACTGCTATCATCTCTTCGTCCTTATCCAAACTATCTTTTATCGCTTTTAATGTGCAATTAATTTGTGTATGGTGATGCGCATAATCATCATATAGTCTAACTTTGTCGTCAGAAAATAAAAGGTCCATCCTCCTCTTGCTTCCAGAGAAATTCTTAACTACATCTTTTATAACTTGAATTTTTACGCCAAGTTCAAGCGCCAATATTGATGCTATTGATATATTTTTTGTATTATGACCGCCTAAAAGCGAATATTCTATAGTCTCACCATTAATAACAATTCTATTCTTCTCCTTTTTAACCTTAACAAGATTTATATTGCTAGGTATTTTTTTCAATTTAGTATTGAATGTATAACCTATTAATTTTATATTTTTTTCTTTAAAAAAATCTGAAAGCGACAAAACAAGCTCCAGAATATTTTCATCATCATAATAGAATACTAGTTTTCCATTAGCCTGCATTGTTTTTAAAAAATCATAGAAGTTTTTCTTATACTCATCAAAGTCTTTAAACCTCTCAGGATGTTCCATTTCCAAATTATTTAAAATAACATATTTTGGATTATAATTTAAAAAATTACCGTCATATTCATCGCCCTCACATACATAGTAGTCAGAACTACCCACCCTATAGGTTTGATTCCACTCCTTAACAACTCCGCCAACAAAAACAGTAGGGTCAAAATTATCCCTTTCAAGCATTAGTCCAATCAATGTAGTGGTAGTAGTCTTTCCATGGGTTCCAGATACAGCTATAACATTCTGGTTATTCATTATATATTCACCAAGAAACTTTTGCCATTTTATTGTCTTTCTAGTTTCCATGGCAACTCTAGTTTCTTCTATTGTTTTATATTTATCCTTATACAGCAAAGCTGGACTTAAAACGACAATATCAACATTTTTTAAATGCTCAACATCATGGCCAACCGATATTTTTATATTGTTATTTATTAACTGTGTCGTATAGTCTCCAACCTCATTTAAATCACAGCCAGTAACATCAAACCCCCTATTTTTTGCTATGCAGGCAACTCCTGATATTCCGCTACCATTTATACCAATAAAATGAACACTAGTCTTCTTTTCTATCATATATATTCTCCCATTATTATAAAGATATTCTCCCAATGACTAAATTAAATTTGCGAGTACAACAAATCGTTACAAACTACTATTTCACCAGTTTCTAATTTTTTTGTAAGTCCACCAGCTTCCTTTACCAATAGCAATGACAGCTCCTGATAGACCGCACTTTTATCTAGGACTGTAATATCATATTTTCCACTGGCAACATTACAAATATTTAGAATCTCACAATTTGTTACCATTATATTTTTATATTTTTTCATAACTCTTGACATAAAGTCTTTATTCTCAACATTTTTTATTACTACAAGAGAATCGTCTAAACGAGACCTGGAAGAAACCCTAATTCTTCTTGAATTAACATAGGCGCCCTTCCCTTCTTCAACGGTAAAAGTTTCCTGCGTAATTGGATTATCAACTATGCCGCAAATTGTCTTATATTCACCTTCCTTTGTCTTCTTTTGTAGTGCGATAGACACTGAAAAGTAAGGAATTGCATGTAGTAGATTTATCTTTCCGCAGAGCGGACTTATTAAATATCTCATGTCAGAATTAAATTGTCTGTCCCTATTGTCCTCACCTTGAAATATTATATCATACGACGGTTTTTTACTCTTAAAATATTCAAATAATTTTCTTCTTATAAAATCTATAACCATATCCGCAAATTGCGTACAGCCTTTGTGTGAATTTTGTAAATTCTCAAGCTCAAGATAATCTCTAGCTACTTTATCACTTATCTTAATAATAGAGTCCTGAATAACTGTTAAATCTGCAGAAAATAATACCATTTTATAACACAATATATTTTTATATATTTATATATATAAAACATTAAAAAAATAAATACAAGAGTTTTGTAATAATAGAGATTAGTAAAATTAGCTTAAATAATTTTAACAATATCAAAATATTTTAATATAACATTGAATTAGTAAAAAATAACTTTATAATTTAAAAAAAATAAATTGCAATAACATGAAAAATTTAAATTTAAATGAATGTTTAGTGGCCATAGCCTGCAAAGAGGAAAGCGAAGGACTATTTGAGACTCTAGTTCCAAATATAATTTTTACCGGGGTAGGAAAAGTAAATGCTGCCTATAGCCTGACAAAAAAACTATACGAAATGAAAGCAAATGGAAATTTACCAAAATATGTTATAAATCTCGGTAGCTGCGGAAGTAAAAAATTTAAAAGGGGAAGCCTAGTATATTGCAACAGATTCATCCAAAGGGATATGGATGCAACAGCATTTGGATATAAAAAAGGCGAAACCCCAAGTGATATTTTTCCACTTGTATTGGAACACAAAAATCTAATAGACGACCTGCCAAACGGAATATGCGGAAGCGGTGATAGTTTTGTAACAACAGAAAAAGTTGACGAAATAATTGACCTGGTTGAAATGGAAGCCTATGCATTAGCAAGAATATGCAAAATTGAGAATATAGATTTTATAGCAATAAAATACATAACAGACGGACTTGACGAAAAAGGAAATGATGATTGGAATAAAGAAGTAAGAAAATCAAGCGAGATTATGTTTGAATATTTTAAGAAGCTAATTAAATAAAAATTATTGATAATTAAAATACTATCTATAAACTAGGAATTAACGGATTATAAAAGTTTTAAATTCTAAAATTGCAATATGACTAAAACTACAGAAAAACAAACTAATTTAGATAAGGGACATAGGGAAAGATTAAGAGATTATATTATTAAAAACTATGATACCTTAACTAAAGAGAAGGTTTTTGAATATTTTTTGTGTATGGCAATTCCTAGAAAAGATATGAGGCTGCTTGCAAAAACTATATTGGACAAGGTTAATGGAAATATAAATTCTTTAATAAATAAAGATTACAACTGTTTAAAAAATTCATTGGAATTATCTGACACAATAATTGCAGCAATATTTACATTCAAAAAGATAATGTCTTTCTGCAATGAAGAAGAATTGATTGAGAATATAAAACTTGATTCAATAACAAAGTTAGCAAAATATTTTCAGAATGAAATCGGTTCCAAGGAGACAGAATATATTATTGTTTTATTTCTAAATTCTGGACAAAAGTTGATTGAGAAAAAAATATTTGGCGATAAAAATTCAGGCTTAACAACAATTAATATTAGCGAGATAGTTACAATAGCATTGAATAATAATACAAGGTACCTGGTCATGTCGCATAACCATCCATCCGGCAATATCCAGCCTTCGCAGAGCGATAAGGTTACGACTTCAGCATTTGAAGAAACTATAAAAAATATTAATAAATTTGAATTGGTTGACCATATAATAGTTGGCAAAAATAAATACTATAGTTTTAGAGAACACAATCTATTAAATAATATATATAGAAACAATATAATGTTAGCATATTCAGATATAAATAATGGAGCAGACTTTAATGGCGATGAAAAATAATGTTTCATTTGGTAAAAATGGATTGACTATGATAGAGCTTTCTATAGTTATTATAATATCAAGCATACTAATTGGTGTTATATATATAACGGAGAAATCTATAGAATTAGCCAAAATAACAAATGCAATCAATCTAACCGCCCAATCAAACCTTACGGATAATGACAATCTAGTTCTATGGCTGGAAACATCAACAATGAGCAAGGATAAAAAAAATAATGAAAGCGTCAAAACATGGATGGATTCAAGCAAAAATGGAATTATATTTGAAGCGCCATCATCATCACCAACGCTTAGAGAAGGAAAACCCTTTGAAGGAATTAAAGGCCTTTACTTTAATGGAACAAGCTACCTGCAATCTGACAGCCCATTAAATCTAAGCAAATATACGGCGTTTATAGTATCCGAGCCCTCCAATACAAACAGCGTATCTTTATTTGACACTGGATTTTTAGTAAAATCAAGCGAAATTTCAAATAACAAAGTTGTTGTAGTTAAAAATGATGGAAGTAAAAAGTATATTAAAAGGGGAAATACTAAAAATTTTGAACAAATAACAAATTCTGATGTTTTAAACAATAGACCATCAAAATTCTATATAGGAAATGGTGGTTTTAAGGGTAAAATATTAGAAATTATAATATTTGACAAAGTTTTAAGTGATAAAGAAATTATTAAAATTGAAAATTATTTATATAATAAATACATGAGGTAAAATATGGACATAATAACAAAATTAAAAAAAACATTAGAAAGATTATACTCAAATAAGATATTTAGGACATTGTTTTTTGCGTTATTTTTATTGATAGTTGTATATAAATACAGCAATATGAGAAGCGGAATAGAAACTATATCTTCAAATCCAGAAGTAATAGATGGTCTAAATGTACCAAAAAAAATCAATGTAATCAAAAAAGCACAGGATACCTTTATAACTGAAGTTGATACAAAAAATAAAGAAAAAGAAAAAAAAGAAGAAAAGCTAAAAAAAATGCAAGAAATGGAGAAAAAGAGAGAAGAAGAACAAAGAATAAAAGAGGAAAAAATAGCAAAGTTAAAAAAGGAATTTACATCAAGAACAAATAAAGATTCACATGTTTTAGAAAATGGCGATATTGCCAATGTAAAAATGATAATAACAAATGGCGATGACTATAGCATAAATATGGATCCAATGAATCTACCAATAAAAATAAACAACGATAGAAACAACATATTTGGAAGGAAGCTTCTTGGTAAAAAGGTCGGACAGGTAGTAGTAATACCATTTAAAGACTTTTTGGAAGACCGTGGATTTAAAAGTGCCTTAGATAAAGCTCAAAAAGAACAGGATTTATCAAATTCAGAGCTAAATTTTGAAGCTATGAAAAATTCACAGATAGCATATAGAATTAAAATAATCAGTTTTTCACACCAGAATTAAAAAATAAACAAATTTAAAAAATATGTAGAATTTAAAATTCTACATATTTTTTATGCAAACACTTAAAAACTAAGGAAGGACTTATAATTCCTTCCTTTAATAATTAATAAATATATATAATCTATGATAGTTGTTTCAAAATATCTTTCACCTTCATTTTTGCAACACCAACAACTAAATCTGCTCCACCATAGTATAAATATATTTCATCTTTTATCATAACAGCTCCACAAGGGAATACAACATTTGGAACATCTCCATATAGTTCATAGTCCATTTCTGGTTCCAATAATGGAACATCAGTTCTACCCAAAACCTTTGTTGGATCTTTTAAGTCTAACAATATAGCACCAACTTTATAGATATGTCCAGGATCAGAAACGCCATGGTATAGAAGCAACCATCCTTCTTTTAATTCAATTGGAGGTGCAGATATACCGATTTTCTTATTATCCCATTTATCTGGTCTTGGTCTTATTAAAGCAAAAGATCTATCTAACCAATTATTTTGCAAAGCTTCTAAATCTTCTACAAAATTCAATCCTATATAATTTTCAGGTCTATGAAAAATAACAAATTTTCCATCAATTTTTTCTGGTAAGAAACAAGCATTTTTATCGTCAAAACATGGAGAAGAAATTACAATAGGTTCACTCCAATTCCATTTTTTGTTTGTAAAGTCAAAAACTGAAATAGTAGAAAGTGCAACCCTAGGAACCCTTCCATTAAAAGCAGTGTAGGTCATATATATAGTATCTTCAATACGAGTCAATCTAGCATCTTCACAACCGCTCCATAGGCCAGGTGCAGCACGCTTTTCAAATATTTTTCTTGCCACGTAAACTGGTTCAGGAAGTCTTTCATCTATGTGAATGCCATCTTTACTTGAAGCATATCCAATTGTAGATTTATTTCTGTAGGAGAAAGCTCTGTACAATATATGTACTTTTTTGTCCAAATAAATAGCTGCCGGATTAAATGTAGCCCTTTCTTCCCATGGAGATTCTACTATAGGTTTTATTATTGGATTGCCAACATATCTTTCAAATCCAACCTCTAATGTCTTGCTCTTAAAGAATAAATCACCCTTTTCATTAGGAATAAGCATTTCTTCCAATAATTTGCTCAAGCTGCAGCTAGCAATACAAGAAACCGTATCAGCAGCGCCATAATAAATAAAAAGTTTATCACCATCAACTAGCGCGCTGGAAGGGAATACAATATTTGAAATATTTCCATAGGATTCGTAGGACTCTTCTGGAACTAATAGTGACCCATTTGTTCTTCCTATAACTTTATGTGGATTTTTTAAATCTAGCAGAACAGCCTCTATACTAAAAATTTTATTGTCAGAAAAATAATTTTTTATATATGAGTAAACAACAAGCCAACCCTTATCTGTTTTAATCGGCTGTGATCCAACCTCTATATGGTCGTCCTTGCTTCTTAAAAGCGGTATTATATTTGATGTCAAATTAGAATACCATCCTTCCCATTTTTCCTGATCCCATATATCAGATTCTTTTTCAAATGAAGCTAAAGCTATTTTTGCTGGAGGATTATCCGTATCAACAGTTAGAATAGCCATAAATTTTCCATTAATTTTTTCTGGAAACAATGCCATTGCTTTTGAATTGAATGGGGTTACCAAATGTTTTTCTTCAATTTTCTTGAAATCTTTTGTTATAGCCAAACCAACTTTTATTCCTTCTGCAGAAAATGGATATGTAGAAAGCGCTGTATAAAATATGTAATATTTGTCATCAAGTTTAGTTACTCTTGGGTCCTCACAACCAAAAGCTTCCCAATAGAATTCAGGCTCAACCAATTCACAACGATTTTTAAAAGTATCATACGTAGTACCATCAGCACAACCAATTGACGATATCTCTAACTCAAAACCTTGCCTTTTTTGCAAATCAGAAATTGCCCTATAGAGTAAATAATATTTTTTACCATTAAAAGCAATACTTGGATTAAAAGCAGCCTTTGCTTCCCAACTATTTTTTTTATTAGGTCCTAGAATTGGATTCTTTTCGGATCTATTAAATTTTACCATTATTATCCTTTATTTGTTGAATAAAATTTTTTAAATTACAACTAGCAACACAAACAACAGTATCTGCACCACCGTAGTATACAATAATATTTTCGCCTTTTATAGTAGCCCCACACGTATAAACTATGCCATCTTTATAGCCTTCATTTTCATAAACCTTATCAGGTTCTATTATAGGAAATGTTGACTTATATAAAATTTTTGTCGGATCTTTATAATCAAGAATCATAGCGCCAATTTTATATTTAGAAGTTTCCTTTTCATTTACTGCATGATAGAAAACAAGCCAACCTTCATCTATTCTTAACGGAGTAGGTCCAGCACCCCTAATTATACTGTCCCATACATCCTTTTTCTTTACCTGAACATAGGTACTTTTTATATTTGGGTTTTCTTTAAATTCCAAATCATCCAAATACTCAATTTGAATATTTGGCGTAATGCTGTGTAAAATTGCATATTTACCAGCTATTTTTTCTGGAAAAATCACCCAATTTTTATTTATTTTATTTCTAGGAGAAACTAAAACAGGTTTTTTCCAAGAATCCCACTTTCTATTTAAGAAATCAGAAACTTTTATTGATGTCATAGCAACGCATGGTGGATTTACTCCATTGAAAGCAGTATATATCATATAGATTACATCACCTATTCTTGCAACCCTAGGGTCTTCACAACCGCCCCAACAATCACATGTTCCGCCAGAACTGTATGGAAATATCGGTTGGGAAATATTATTAACCCTCAGCTCAAAATCTCCCCTTGGTTTATATATTGGATACGGCAACCTTTCATCTATATGAATTCCATCCCTACTTGTTGCATAGCCTATCATAGAACCACCGTCACTGCCAACAGCCCTATATAGTATATGTGTTATGCCATCTATATCTATTACAGCAGGATTAAATGTTCCGCAGCATTCCCAATTATTCTTAGGGTTTGGCTTTATAATAGGATTAGCGTCCGACTTTTCAATAATACATTTTGTAGTTTCAACTGGTCTATCATTAGATTTTTTAATACCCTTTCCAAGAATATAATCCAATAAAAACATTTCTTTTTCAGCCTTTCCTTTCCTAGTAAAAGAAAATTCTATCTCATCACCATTCAACTTAAATTTTATTTTTGTAAGCGGAGATTCACTTTTAAAAACAGGATTTGCCGTTCTATAAATTAATTCATTGGTTTTTTTATCAAAAAGCGCGGCGCCTAAATAAAATGGTGCCTTAGTACAATAAAGTATTAAAACACCATCATTAATTATAAAATTATCCAAAATTTTTACCTCGCCAGAATCAAAATAATTTTTTCTAGACTTTAAGTTGTAAACTGCTTTCTCTTTCTTAGATTTTAAATCATTCTTTTTATCAATATTTGTATGCATGATGAGTTATAAAATTATATCCTTAATTAATTTGTAATTTAATAATTTTTATTTGTCAATAATTAACTATACCTAATTGGATAAACATTTTTCTATAGTTGGAAATCATAACATAAAAGAGTTTTTTTAGTCATATTTTAATAAAAAACTTATAAATATACTTAATAAAAGTTTATATAAATATGTGGAGCATTGCTACTCCACATATTTAAAATATTTTTTATGGTTAGACTACATAAAATCGTCCATTCCATAGCCGCCGCCCATACCAGCAGGCATGCCACCAGCTGCGCCGCCATTGCAATTACACTTATCATCAGCAGGTCTATCTGTAATTACGCATTCTGATGTAATTAATAAACCAGAGATTGAACTAGCGCCTTCCAATGCAATTCTAGTAACCTTGGCAGGGTCAACGATACCAAATTGAATCATATCGCCATATCTTTCAAGTTGAGCGTCGTATCCATAGCTTGCTTCATCTTTTTCCATAATATTATTAGCTATAACAGAACCATCTAAACCAGCATTTTCAGCGATTTGTTTAGCAGGAGCCTGCAATGCTTTGTAAACTATTTGAATACCGGCTTTCTGTGCCTCATTATCTGCTTTTAAGTCTTTTAAAACCTTAGACGCATGAATTAAAGTTGCACCACCACCAGCAACTATACCTTCTTCAATAGAAGCTCTGATTGCAGAAAGTGCGTCTTCAACTCTATCTTTTTTCTCCTTAACTTCCATTTCTGTAGCGCCGCCAACCTTAAGTATTGCAACACCGCCAGATAATTTAGCCAATCTTTCCTGAAGTTTTTCTTTATCATATTCAGAGTTTGTAGCATCCATTTCGTTTTTAATTTGAGCACATCTAGCCTTAACAGCATCACCTTCGCCAGAACCGTCAATGATTGTAGTATCATCCTTATTTATGACAACTTTCTTAGCCCTGCCCAATTGTTCTAAAGTAACATTTTCTAATTTTTGTCCCAAATCTTCAGAAATCACCTGTCCAGCAGTTAGAACCGCAATGTCTTCAAGCATAGCCTTTCTTCTATCACCAAAACCAGGTGCTTTAACAGCACAAACCTTCAAACCACCCCTTAATTTATTTACAACTAAAGCAGCTAAAGCTTCACCTTCAACATCTTCAGCAATAATTAATAATGGTCTACCGGATTGAGCTACAGCTTCTAAGATTTTCAAAATTGATTGTAAATTAGAAACTTTCTTCTCAACTAAAAGCAAATATGGATTGTCCAATTCACAAACCATTTTTTCCATATTGGTTGCAAAGTATGGAGATAAATATCCTCTATCAAAATTCATACCTTCAACAACTTCAATTTCAAAATCCAATCCTTTAGCCTCTTCAACTGTAATAGGGCTATTTGGACCAACTTTTTCCATTGCCTCAGCAATTTTTTCACCAATTTCTTTATCACCATTCGCAGAAATTGTACCAACCTGTGCTATTTCATCCTTGCCATTAACTTTTTTAGCAACCTTTTTAATTTCATTAATTGCTGCGTCAACAGCCTTTGTAATACCTCTTTTTAAATCCATTGGATTTAAACCGGCAGCAACTGACTTTACGCCTTCTCTAAATATAGCCTGCGCTAAAACTGTTGAAGTTGTAGTGCCATCACCGGCTATATCATTAGTTTTGCTTGCAACTTCTTTAATAGCTTGGGCGCCAATATTTTGTATTTTATCCTTTAGTTCAATTTCCTTTGCAACTGTAACGCCGTCCTTTGTAATCCTTGGACCGCCAAATTGTTTTTCAATAACAACATTTCTACCTTTTGGACCCAATGTTGTTTTTACAGCATTAGCCAATATATCAACACCGACTAGCATTTGAGCTCTAGCGGATGCCCCAAATTTTACTTCCTTAACTGACATAATTTACCTTTATTTATTATTAATATTATTCTTCTATTATACCAAGAACATCGCTTTCTTTAAGTATCACTAATTCGTCACTATTAGGTATTTCCGTTCCACCCCATTTAGAAAATAAAACTTTATCGCCTTCTTTTAAAGTCATAGGCATTATATCGCCTTTTTCATTTCTTGCGCCAGGTCCAACAGAAATAACTACACCTTTAGATGGTTTTTCTTTAGATGTATCCGGTATTATGATGCCACCGGCAGTTTTTTCTACAGCTTCCTCTCTTTTAATCAAAACCTTATCTTGTAATGGTCTAATTTTCATATTACTATTCCTTTTGTTAATATTTTTACATAACAATTTATATATAATAGCTTTTTTGAGAAATACAAGTATAAGAAATTAAAAAAATAAATATTTTATTAAATCTTTAGAAAAAAGCAAATATGTATTACCAAAAAAAATACTAAAAATATATAAATTTTTTATCTTTTACAATTGAAAATAATAAAAAAAGACCTTAATGATATTCTTTTATTTTTATTTAAGTTAAACATAGATACTATTTAAACTTGATTTTAAAAAATAAATTATTATTATCTTTTTATATATGCAATAAAGCCAAAGTATGAATAAAATTTTAGATATTACAAAAACAATTTTAATTTTTCTATTGATACTATTTATAATATTCTTTTCAATAGTAAATAGTGAAATTATAAAAATAAATTTTGATTTTTTTCCATTTAATTTTGTAGTTGAAATAAGGGTATTTTTATTAATTATATTTTGCTTTTCACTTGGGTTTTTATGCGGTATAGCGGCAACAAGTTATAGCCTGATAGTAAAATATTTTGAAAATCTAAAAGATAAAAAAACAGTTGAAAAACTGGAAAAACATATAAAAATAATAGAAAATAACAAAGAGCAAAAGAAAGAAAATGAATAATAATAAAATATTAATCCTATTATTTGGATGTATAGTAGCAATAGTATTTGCATTTAGTACATTTTTTGTAGTTGACCAAACAGAACAGGCGGTAATATTTCAGTTTGGCGATCCGGTTAGGGTCGTAAAAAATCCTGGTCTCAATATAAAAGTTCCGCTTGTACAAAATGTTTTGCATTTTGATACAAGACTTCAGGAAATAAATACAGAAGACAAAGAGGTTATAGCGGCCGACCAAAAAAGATTGATAATTAATGCATTTGTAAAATATAAAATTATAGATCCAGTTTTGTATTATACTACAGTAAGAGACGAAAGTGGATTTAAAAATAAATTTTCAACAATTTTAGACTCAAGCCTAAGACAGGTAATTGGAGAAATACCATTAAATGATCTGCTATCAGAAAAAAGAAGTGATGTTATGGAAAAAATTCAAGATGTAGTGGATGCAAAAGCAAAGCAGTTTGGCGTTGAAATAGTTGATGTTAGAATAACTAGAAGCGACCTGCCTGAGGCAAACAGTGCAGCAATTTACAAAAGAATGCAGACAGACAGGGAAAGAGAAGCAAAGGAAATAAGAGCGGAGGGCGATGAGATTGCCAAAAAAATCAGAGCCAACACAGACAAAGAAAGAATATTTCTACTTTCAGAGGCTAGAAAAAAAGCAGAAATTTTAATGGGAGAAGGAGATGCTGCCGCAAATAAAATATATGCAAAATCATACTCAAAGGACCCTGAATTTTTTGAATTCTACAGGAGTATGAGAGCCTACAAAAATTCATTAAATGGTAAAAATACAAAAATAATAATATCACCTGATAAT